>NZ_JBFBNR010000037.1:0-73007 GCF_040687675.1 Kitasatospora sp. NPDC056731 | reverse complement strand
GCCATGGTCTGGCCGATGGTCGCGGCCGGCACCAGCAACGACGAGATCCAGTTCGCCAAGGGCGTCCGCCCCGACTTCGGCGACGACCTCGACTAGGTCCTGTCCGGTCGATCTTGGCGGATCAGCCCGCGGCGTTGGGCGCCCGGCTGGGCGTGCGCCCGGATCGCCCTCGTACTGGACGTACTTGGGCGATTCGGGCGTGCGTCCAGGCGGGATGCCCGGCGTCGCGGGCCCGGCAAGATCGGCCGGACAGGACCTGTCCCCTCCCCTGAACCCCGGTCGTAGGCCCTCGACCCCCGCGAGGGCCTACGACCGGTCTTATTTCTCGCGCCCTTCAGGCAGGCGGCCGTCGGAGCAGGCCGCTCAGCGGCTCGCCGCCCAGGAGAGCAGGAGGCGCAGGGCGTCGTCCGACGGGGTGTGCGGGTCGGCGGTGTAGGTGACGAGAGCCTGGTCGGGGTCGTCGGCGGGGCGGAGGGTGTCGTAGACGAGGTCGAGGGGGCCGGCGATGGGGTGGTGGAAGAGCTTGCGGCCGGAGGTCTTGTCGGCGACCGGGTGTTCGGCCCAGAGGTGGCGGAACTCCTCGCTGTGGACGCAGAGTTGGCCGACGAGCTCGGCGAGGAGGGGGTCGTGGGGGCGGCGGCCCGCCTCCAGGTGGAGGAAGGCGACGTTCTCGCGGGCGCAGGCCGTCCAGTCGCCGTAGAGCTCGCGCGAGGCGGGGTCGAGGAAGGTGCAGCGGGCGATGTTGCGGTCCTCGACCGGCAGGGCGCCGTAGTCGCCGAACAGCGCGACGGCCGCGCGATTCCAGGCCAGGACGTCCATCCGGTGGCCCATCACCAGGGCCGGGACGTGGTCGAGCTGGTCGAGCAGCCGCAGCAGGGAGGGGCGGGGCTGCTGCGGGGCGGTGCGGCGGCGGGGCGTACGGCGGGTGGGGCGGGCGAGGCGGTGGAGGTGGCCGGACTCGTCGGGGGCGAGTTGCAGGGCGCGGGCGACGGCGTCGAGGACGGCTTCGGAGGGGTTGCCGACGCGGCCCTGTTCGAGGCGGGTGTAGTAGTCGACGCTGACCCCGGCGAGGTGGGCGAGTTCCTCGCGGCGGAGCCCGGCGACCCGGCGGCGGCCGCCGTAGTCGGGCAGGTCGACGTCCTCGGGCCGCAGCTGGGCGCGGCGGGTGCGGAGGAACTCGCTCAGGGCACTGGTCGCGTTCATAGGGATGATTCTCACCCGGAGGCGGGCGGTCGTGCCTGGCCCTGCCAGGACCAGGCACGATCGGCACCGGGCACGGCCGGGGACCAGCCGGGGATCAAGCCGGACGTCAACCCGCGACGGCCTGGACGGCGGGCAGCCGGTCGCCGGCGGCGAGGAGGCGGCGGGCGGTGGCGAGGCCCATACCGCTGGTGCCGCCGGTGATCAGGACGGTGCGGTCGGCGAATTCCCGGGGGTCGACGGAATCCCGGGTCATGGCGTTGTCGGTCATGGCACCCACTCTCCCGACGGCCCTGGAGCCGGGGCCAGGCCCGGCCCGACCCTGGGTCCGGAAGAACCACCCTGCACCGGGAATCGACGGCGCCACCGGGTGGTTGGGGCAGGACGACAAGCGTGTGACACTCGCGAACAGGGGTCTGACATGAAGATCGGCATCATCGGCGCGGGCAACATCGGCGGCAACCTGACCCGACGGCTGACGGCGCTCGGGCACGACGTCTCGGTGGCCAACTCGCGCGGTCCGCAGTCGCTGGCCGCCCTGGCCGAGGAGACGGGCGCGACGGCCGTGCCGGCCACCGAGGCGGCGCGCGGGGCACAGGTCGTGGTGGTGACGGTGCCGCTGAAGAACGTGCCGGACCTGCCGGCCGGGCTGCTGGACGGCGCGGCCGCGGGCGCGGCGGTGATCGACACCGGCAACTACTACCCGCAGCAGCGCGACGGCCGGATCGACGAGATCGAGGACGACGGCCTGACCGAGAGCCGGTGGACGGAGCGGAACCTCGGCCACCCCGTGGTGAAGGCGTTCAACGGCACCTACGCGCAGGACCTGCTGGAGCGGCCGCGGCCGGAGGGCGATCCCGAGCGGATCGCCGTGCCGGTGGCGGCGGACGACGAGGCGGCCAAGCGCGTGGTGCGGGCGCTGATCGACGAGCTGGGCTTCGACACGGTGGACGCGGGCGGGATCGACGAGTCCTGGCGGCAGCAGCCGGGCACGCCGGTGTACGGGCTGCGCGCCGGGGTGGAGGCGGTCACCCGGGCGCTCGCGGAGGCTTCTCCGGAGCGCCCGGCGGACCACAAGGCGTGACCCCGGGAAGGCTTGCTCCCGGGAAGCCGTGACCTGCGCCGACCTCGACGGGCCCGGTCAGCCCGTGCGGCGGGCCCCCTCGGCCGGGACGGCGGTGAGGGTGCGCGGGGCGGCGTAGCCGGCCGCGCGGAACGCGGTGGTGACGGCGGCGGCGACGGTGTCGGCGGCCGGTGCGTCGACGAGGGCGATCACCGAGCCGCCGAAGCCGCCGCCGGTCATCCGCGCGCCGTGGGCGCCGGCGGCGAGGGCGGCCTCGACGGCGAGGTCGGTCTCGGGACAGGAGACCCGGTAGTCGTCGCGCAGCGAGGCGTGGCCGGCGGTGAGGATCGGGCCGAGCGCCGCGGGCCGACCGGCGTCCAGGTGGGCGACGGCGGCCGTGACACGCTCGTTCTCGGTGACCACGTGGCGCACCAACTGCCTCAGCTCCTCCGGGAGTCTGGGCAGGGCGGCCGGCAGGCCGGCGGGCGTCAGCTCACGCAGCGCGGGCAGTCCGAGCAGCGCGGCCGCCCGCTCGCAGCCGGCCCGCAGAGCGGCGTAGGCGCCGTCGCCGAGGTCGTGCTTGACCCGGGTGTCGAGGACCAGCAGGGCGAGGCCGGCGCCGGCGAGGTCCAGCGGGACCTGTCGCATCGTCAGGTCCCGGCTGTCGAGGTGCAGGGCGGCGCCCGGGCGGCAGCACATCGAGGCCATCTGGTCCATGATCCCGCAGGGGACGCCGACGAAGTCGTTCTCGGCCCGCTGGGCGATCAGGGCGAGTTCGGGCGCGGACAGCCCCAGCCCGTACAGGTCGTTGTACGCGATCGCGACGACGCATTCCAGGGCGGCCGAGGAGGACAGCCCGGCGCCGCCGGGCACGTCGCTCTCCAGCCGGAAATCGGCGCCGCCGACGGGATGCCCGGCCTCGCGCAGCGCCCACACCACGGCGGCCGGGAAGGCCGCCCAGCCGGGCACCGAGCCCGGGGCCAGGTCCGCGACGGCCAGGTCGGCGACCACCCCGTCGCCCTGGGCGGACCAGAGCCGCAGCCGGCCGTCGTCGCGGCGCCGGGCCTGGGCGCGGACGGCCTGCGGGAGGGCGATCGGCAGCACGAACCCGAGGTTGTAGTCGGTGTGTTCGCCGATCAGGTTGACCCGGCCGGGGGCGGCCCACTCCCCCTCGGGGGCGTGGCCGTGGAGCTCCTCGAAGGTGTCCGCGGGGGTGTTCGCGGTGGCGTCCACGGGGGCGTTCACGGGCGTGTTCACGGGGCTACCTCCCGCAGCCGGCGGGCCGCGTCCTCGGGGGTGATGTCGTTGACGAAGGCGTCCATGCCGGATTCCACCCCGGCCAGGAACTTGAGCTTGTCGGCGGCGCGCCGGATGGTGAACAGCTCCAGGTGGAGCGCGAGTTCGTCCTCCTGGCCGACGGGCGCCTGGTGCCAGGCGGAGATGTACGGGGTGCGGCCGGCGCCGAAGAGGCGGTCGAAGCGGCGCAGCAACTCCAGGTAGAGGCACGGGAATTCGGCGCGCTGCGGCTCGTCGAGGCCGGTCAGGTCGGCGACCCGGCGGTGCGGGTAGAGGTGCACCTCGTACGGCCAGCGGGCGGCGAAGGGGACGAAGGCCGTCCAGTGCTCGCCGGCGAGCACCACCCGGGCGCCGTCGGCGCGTTCGGCGGCGAGCAGGTCGTCGAAGAGGCTGCGGCCGGTGGCGGCGCGGTGTTCGGCCGCGCGCGCGGCCATCCGGGCGGTGCGCGGGGTGGTGAAGGGGAAGGCGTAGATCTGGCCGTGCGGGTGGGCGAGGGTGACGCCGATCTCGGCGCCCCGGTTCTCGAAGCAGTAGACCTGCCGGACGCCGGGGAGGGCGGCGAGTTCGGCGGTGCGGTCGGTCCAGGCGTCGAGGACGAGGCGGGCCCGCCGTTCGTCGAGGTCGGCGAAGGAGGCGTCGTGGTCGGCGGTGAAGCAGACCACCTCGCAGCGCCCGGCGCCGGGGCCGCTGACCCGCAGTCCGTCGGCGCCCTCCATCGCCGCCGGGGGGCCGGCCAGCGAGGGGAAGCGGTTCTCGAAGACGGCCACCTGGTAGTCGTCGGCGGGGATCTCGCTGTGCCGGCCGCCCCGGGAGGGGCAGAGCGGGCACTCTTCGGCGGGGGGCTGGTAGGTGCGGGCCTGGCGGTGCGCGGCGACGGTGACCCACGCTCCGGTGGCCGGGTCGAGCCGGACCTCGGAGCCGTGGGCGGGCGGGTCGAGCGGGCGCCGGTCGACGGCGTCCCGGGGGACGGCCTCGCCGCTGTCGTAGTAGATCAGCTGTCGCCCGTCCGCGAGTGTGGTCACGGTCTTGGCGGTGGGCTGGGTCAGGGTCCCGGCCATGGCCTTCTTCCCTCTATCCGACATGAAACAACAATATCCAACATTATCCATCAGGCCCGGCTGTCCGGAAGGGGTCCGCGCCTGCCATGATGGCGGTGACCGTGGTCCGCCGGCCGGCCAGTCGAACGGCCGGCTGCACGAATGGCCGAACGGTCAAGCGGACCACACCGACCCGAGGAGCACCCCCGATGGCTGACAGCGCCCAACCGCTCGCCGGACAGCGCCGCGTGCTGATCCTGGAGCGGGTCCGCGCGCGCGGCGGCGTCCGGGTGACCGAACTGGTCCGGGACCTCGGGGTGTCCGACATGACCATCCGCCGCGACCTGGACGCGCTGGCCCGCCGCGGGCTGGTGCACAAGGTGCACGGCGGGGCGGTGCGGACGGAGGCGGCGGCCAGCGGCGAGCCCGGGTTCGAGACCAAGGCCAACTGGCAGCTGCCCGCCAAGGAGGCCATCGCCCGGGCCGCCGCCGCCCTGGTGCCGCCCGGCTCGGCGGTCGGACTGGCCGCCGGGACGACCACCTTCGCGGTCGCCCGGCAGCTGCGCGCCGTCGAGGGCCTCACCGTGGTCACCAACTCGCTGCGGATCGCGGAGCTGCTGGAGGAACCCGACGAGGACGGCACCCCCGCCACCGCGACGGTGATCCGCACCGGCGGCGTCCGCACGCCCTCCGACGCACTGGTCGGGCCGGTCGCCGACCAGGCGATCCGCTCGCTGCACGTCAACGTGCTGGTCATGGGCTGCCACGGCCTCTCGGCCGAGACCGGGCTGACCACCCCGAACCTGGCCGAGGCGGAGACCAACCGGACCTTCCTGCAGTCCGCCCGCCGGGTCGTCGTGGTGGCCGACCACACCAAGTGGAACGCGGTCGGCCTGGCCTCCTTCGCCGCACTGGAGCAACTGGACGTGCTGGTCACCGACGACGCACTGGCGGCCGAACACCGGGCGGCGGCAGCCCAGTTGGTCGGCGAGCTGATCGTCGCGCCGACCGGGGAGCAAGGACACCAGGCCTGACGGGCCCCTAAGGACCCGTCCGGGAACTCGCCCGCACCACCAGCTCGGCGGCCAGCTCCAGCCCGCCCGCCGGCGGCGCCTCCCCGCGCACCTGGCCGAGCAGCCGCTCCACCAGGGCGGCGGCGATCGTCCGCAGCGGGAGCCGCACCGAGGTCAGCGCCGGGTGCAGGTGGCGGCAGAGCGGCGTGTCGTGGAAGCCGGTGACCGCCACCCCCGCCGGCCCGACCGCCAATCCCTCCGCCCGGACCGCCTCGTAGACGTCCAGCGCCAGCAGGTCGCTGCCCGCCGCGAAGGCGGTCGGCCGCTCGGGCCCGCGCAGCAGTTCCCGCACGGCCGCGACGTCCGGCCGCGCCGCTGTCACCGCGGACAGGCCCAGCCGGGCCGCCTCGGCGAGGAAGCCCGCCCGCCGGGCGGCCATCCACGGCAGGTCCTCGGCGCGGCCGACGTACCCGATCCGGCGGTGGCCGAGCGCCGCCAGGTGTCGCACCACCACGGCCATCGCCGTGTCGTTGGCGATGTCGACCCAGTGCTGGGGCTGCCCCGGGCCGGTCCGCCCGAAGGTGACGAACGGGAGGCCGGCCCGGACGACGTGCCCGATCCGGGGGTCGTCGCCCAGCACGTCCGCCAGCACCAGCCCGTCGACCTGCCGGGCGGCCACCAGTTCGTCGATGGCCGCCAGCGGGCCGGCCGCGTCCTGAGCCCCGCCCTCGGCCGCGTCCTGAGTCAAGCCCTGAACCGCGCCCCCAGCCCGACCGTGCCCCGGACGGAACAGCAGCACCCGCTGCCCCTGCGCCCCCGCCGCGTCGACCAGCGCCTCCAGGAAGCCGGCCATCAGCGGGTTGGGGTCGAACGGGTCGTCCACCGGGGCGAGGTAGCCGAGGGTGCGCCGGGCGCCGCTGCGCAGCGAGCGCGCCGACTGGTCGGGCTGGTAGCCGAGTTCGCGGATCGCCGCGGTCACCCGGGCCAGCGTGTCCGGGCGGACCCGCTGGGGGGCGTTGAGCGCGTTGGAGACGGTCTGCCGGGACACCCCGGCCGCGCGGGCCACCTCCTCGATGGTGGTGGCGCCGCGGCGCGGTCGGGGTGTTCCCTCGGGCATCGGAGGCTCCAGGACGGCTGTTCGGGTCTGACGGGTGCTCGGTTCTACTGCTCGGCTCTACGGGCGGCGCAGGGTCAGCAGCCCACCGCGCGGCACGGTGATGCCGCCCGCCCGGTCGAGCTCGACCTCGCCCTGCCGGACGATACGCCCTCGGGCGTCCTGCACGGTGGCCTCGGCCGTCCCGTCGCCGCCGGTGAGCCGGACGTCCGGGTCGGCGTCGGCGTTGGCAACCAGCAGGGTGCGCCAGTGCGCACCGGAGACGTCCACCGGCAGCGCGGCGTAGCGGGCCACCGCGACGGTACCGCCGCCGACGGCCGTCACCATCGGGTAGCCGAGGTCCGGCCGGGCCGGGCGCAGCTCGCCGAGCTGCAGGGTGGCGACGTGCTCGCGGAAGACGCCGAGCCAGAAGGCGATCGCCTCGCGCTGCCCGGCGCTCTGCGCGGCGAGGTCCACGGAGACCTGCGGCACCGAGAACAGCACGTTGATCAGGTGGCAGGCGATCTGCTCGGGCGGCTCGGCCGGGTGCCACATCAGCATGTCGGCATGGACCGGGACGGGCCCGGCGGCGAGCCGCACGTCGATGGTGCGCTGCCGGTTCTCCTGCGGGCTGAGCGGGCAGTCGGTGGCGCGGACCATGGTGACGTACGGCCACAGGCCGGGGCTGACGTACGGCTGGCGGTGCTCGATCATCGCCCCCGGCTTGACCGCGGTGATCCGGCCGCGGATCGCGGCGAGCAGCCGCTCGACGCCCTCGTCCACGGTGGCGCAGTCGGCCTCGGGCCCGGCCTCCGGCGCGTCGGCGCGGGCGAACCAGTCGACGAAGTCGACCTTCAGCCCGTCCATGCCCCACTCCTCGACGGCGCGGGCGAGCCGGCCGGCCAGGAACGCACGGACCTCGGGGTAGCGCGGGTCGGCGACGATCGCGCCCAGGTGGGCGGCGTCGGCGAGCGCGTAACGGCCGATCGCCTCGAAGGCGGCGCTGTCCTTGCCGATGAACGGCAGCGCGTACCAGAGCAGGTACTGCACGCCGAGGTCGTGGACGCGCTGCACGTGGGCGGCGGTGTCGGGCAGCGAGACCGGCTCCCAGTCGCCGCAGTGCGCGTAGCCGCGGGTGCGGTCGGCGGTCATCCAGCCGTCGTCGACGATGATGACGTCCATGCCGAGCTCCTTGCCGAGCGCGGCCTGGGTCTCGACGGCCTTCGGCGAGACGTCCTGGTGCATCGAGTACCAGGTGGAGTAGGCGGGGCGGCGGGCGGCCTCGGGGATGGCGGGGATGTCGGCCGCGCGGCCGGCCCACCACCAGGCGGCGAGGTCGGCCAGGCAGCGGGCGAAGTGCCGGCGGGAGGTGTCGATGCGGACGGTCAGCCGGCCGGCGGCCTGGGCCCAGAAGCGGAACTCGCCGGTCTCCTCCAGCACTCCGGCGCCGGTCAGGACGTCGGCGCGCTCGGCGGCGAAGGCGCAGATCGCGAGGTCGCCGGTGCCGATCAGGGCGGCGATCGGGGCGCCGTCGGCCAGTCCGGTGCGGCGCGGGGCGCTCCACGCGGCGGGCAGCCGGCCGGTGCCGCGCGGCTCGGGCGTCCAGAACGCGGTGGCGTCCACGCACGGCACCCGCCACTCGATCCGGACGTCGCCCGCCCCCTCGGCGGTCACCTCGACGATTCCGTCGCCCACCCCGCGGGCGCTCGCGTTCCCGCTGACCCGCAGGTCCAGGCCGTCGGCGTAGAGCGAACGCAGGCCGCCGGCGACGGCGGGCGCATGCGGTTCCCAGATCTCGGTCATGTTCAGCCCTTCGTGGCGCCGGCCAGCAGGCCGGAGATGAACTGCCGCTGGAGGACCAGGAAGAGGACCATCATCGGCAGGGTGGACAGCGCGGTGCCGGAGAGGATCGCGCCGTAGTCGGTGTTGCTCTTGTTGCCGTGCAGGGTCGCGAGGGCGACGGGCAGGGTGTGCATCGCGGGGCTGCGCAGAGCGATCAGCGGCCAGACGAACTGGTTCCAGGAGCCGAGGAAGAGGAAGATCGAGAGGGCGGCCAGCACGGGCCTCATGACCGGCACCACCACGCTGAACAGCACCCGGAACTCGCCCGCGCCGTCGACCCGGGCGGCGTCCAGGAGTTCGTCCGGCAGGCTGCTCAGCGACTGCCGCATCAGGAAGATCGCGAAGGGCACGCACAGGCCGGGCAGGATCAGCGCCTGGTAGGTGTCCAACAGGCCGAAGTTCGTCATCATCTTGAACAGCGGTACCAGCGTGACCTGTTCGGGCACCACAAGGGTGGAGAACAGCAGGGCGAACAGCAGGGTCCGGCCGCGGAAGCGGAACTTGGCGAAGGCGTAGCCCGCGAGCAGCGCCACGACGAGGGCGCCCAGCGTCTGGACCCCCGCCACCAGCAGGGAGTTCCCGACCGCCCTGAGCAGGCCGATCTTCTGCTCCAGGTGGCTCAGGTTCTCGCCGAGGCTCCCGCCGGGCAGCAGCTTGGGCGGCCAGTCGAAGACCTCGGTGTCCTTGCGGGTGGAGGCGACCACCAGCCAGTAGAAGGGGGCGATCGACAGCCCGGTGATGCCGGCGAGGAGGAAGGTCAGCGGCCAACCGCGCAGCCTCTTGAGGGGGTTCACGCGCTCGGAGGCCCGACTCTTGGAGGTGTCGCGCTTCGGAGTCTCGCGCTTGGAGGTCTCACTCTTGGAGGTCACTTGTCGCGGTCTCCCATCAGGCGCATCTGGACGGCGCCGAGCACCGTCACGAGCAGGGTGAGCGCGTAGGCGATGGCAGAGGCGTAGCCGAAGTCGTAGTACCGGAAGCCGTTCTGGTACAGGTACATGGAGACGGTCAGGGTGGCGTTGTCCGGCCCGCCACCGGTCAGCACGAACGGCTCGTCGAAGAGCTGGAGCGTGCCGATGGTCGAGAGGACGATCGTGAACAGCAGCACCGGGCGCAGCGCGGGGACGGTGACGGAGGTGAAGCGGCGGATCGGTCCGGCGCCGTCGACCATCGCGGCCTCGTACAACTCCCGTGGAATGGACTGGAGTCCGGCGAGGTAGATGACGGCGTTGTAGCCGGTGTAGTGCCAGGTGAGCACCACGACGACGGCCGTCCGGGCCCAGATGGGCTGGCCCAGCCAGTCGACGGAGGGCAGGCCGACGGCGTTCAGCACCCAGTTGACCGCGCCGTCGTCGGTCTTGAGCAGGTAGGCGAAGATCACGCCGGTGGCGACCAGGCCGGTGACGGAGGGCATGAAGACGCCGAGCCGCCACACCGTGCGCCAGCGCACCAGCGCGGAGTTGATGCCGACGGCCATCAGCAGGGCCAGTCCGAGCATCAGCGGGACCTGCATGACGAGGATCTCGCCGGTGTTGGACAGGGCCGTCCAGAACAGCGGGTCGTCCAGCAGGCGCCGGTAGTTGGCGAGGCCGGCGTTGCGGGTGGCGGCGCCGGAGCCGGTGGTGAAGGACAGCAGCAGCGACTCGATGACCGGGTAGGCCTTGAACACGCCGAAGGTCAGCAGGGCGGGGGCGAGCAGCAGGTACGGTACGGCGGTGCGCCGCCGGCGGGACCGGCGCGGCGCTGCGGATCTCCCGGCGAGGGCGGCGGGCGGGCTGGCGGCACTCATGCGATACCGCGCCCGGTCTGCTGGGCGAGCTGCTTGGCGGCGTCCTGGAGGACGGCGGCCGGGTCGGCGCCCTTGAGGAGGACCTTGACCTGGGCGTCGCTGACGAGCTTGAGGGCGCGGGCGTAGTCACCGGAGTAGTTGGTGGGGTAGCCGCCCTCGATGGCGAGGTCGGCGAAGGTCCTGAGCACCGGCTGCCCGCCGTAGTAGGCGCTCGGCGCGGCGTACAGCGGGTCGGTGTAGGCCTCGGTGAGGGCCGGGAAGACGCCGCCCGCGTTGAACATGGCGTTCACCGAGGCCGGGCGGGTGACCGTGTACTCGACGAACTTCCAGGCGGCGCGGCGGCGTGGGCTGGAGGCGGCGACGGCCAGGTGGGTGGAGTTGACCAGGGCGGTGCGCTTGCCGCCGGGGGTGACCGCCGGGGGCTTGGCGAGACGCCAGTTGCCGCTCTGGTCGGGGATCTTCTTCTCCAGGTAGTGCGCGACCCAGGCGGGCATCGCGGCCACCCCGAGCTTGCCGGCCTTCATCACGGGCGGCCAGCTCTGGATGCCGGGGGTGTCGCCGATCAGCCCGGCCTCGTCCAGCCGCTTGACGATGGTCAGGGCGCGCACGGCCGGCTCCGAGCCGACGGTGATCTTGCCCTGGAGGTCGAAGTAGAAGGCGCCCTGCAACTGCATCAGGCCCTGGACGAAGTCCAGGTCGGGGGTGGGGTTGGCGGCCCTGTTGATGCCGATCAGGGCGACGCCGGGGTTGGCGGCCTTGAAACGGTCGGCCACGGCGAGCAGGTCGTCCCAGGTGGCGAGGGACTCGGGGTCGATGCCCGCCTTGTCGAAGTAGTCCTTGCGGTAGAAGAAGCCGAGCGGGTTGACCTCCCAGGGCAGCGCGTAGGCGTGGCCGTCCTTACCGCTGACGACAGGCCACAGGCCCTTGGCGAACTTGTCCTTGTGCGCGTCGGCGCCGAGCGCGGAGAGGTCGGCCAGGCCGCCGGGGAACTTCTCCAGGTACCCGGGCAGGTAGTCGCAGCCGATGTGCAGCACGTCGCCGAGGCCCTGGCCGCCGGCCGCCAGGCCAACGGTGATCTTGTCCCAGATGGCCGGTTCGCCGATGTCCTGGACGTCGACCTTGATCCCCGGGTTGTCCTTCTCGAAGGCCGGGACGATCCCGCGCAGGGCTTCGGCGGCCGTGGCCCAGGACCAGACGGTGATGTTGCCGCTGTCGGCGTCCCCGCCCGAGGCGCCCCCGGAGCCGGAGTCGCCGCAGGCTGCGAGCGTGCCGCCGGCGGTCAGGGCCAGCAGGCCCGCTCCTGAGGCTCGGAGCAGATCACGACGGGAAAGGTGTGACATTGCATTCCTCTCTGAGGGGTGGCGAGGAAGGATTGAGGCAGGAAGGGTGTGGCGAGGCAAGAAGGAGGGGGTTTTGAACGTTCAAATACACAAAACAGACCAGAACCAAACAGGTTCGAACGAGCGGGTCACAGCAAACGCCCACCCTCCCCGCGCCGTCAAGACCTGGGCGCGGAGAGGGTGGGCTCCGAAACCGTTCTGTTATCCCAGGGTCGCGTCCGGAGCGCCGAACACGGTCCCCGGAGTGACCGGAATCCCCCGCGCCATGGCCTCGAAGTCCAGGATCGGATGGGTCAGGATCTCCTCGACCTCGTCGGTCAGGAGGTTGCCCAGGATGAACTCCTCCTCCGCACCCGACCCGAAGGTGACCACCTGCCCGCTCGACTGGATCATCCAGTTCAGCAGCTCCCGCTCGCTGCTCTCCGCGAGGTGGATCTCCCGGCCCGGGTGGTCGCGCCGGATCCCGTCGACGACCGCGCGGACCTCCTCCACCGCCACGCCGAGCCTGCGCACCGTGGCCGGCGAGGCCCGCCGGCCCCACCACTGGAAGATCACCCACTGGGCGACCGACGGGTGGGACAGCACCTCCGCGGCGAGCTCCGGCAGTTGGTGGAGGTTCTCGGCACTCGCCACGGTGTGCACCCGCACCCGGTCGAAGCCCTCGGCGTCGCACAGGGCGAGGGACTCCAGCAGCGCGTCGAGGAGCCTGTCGTCCGGGCTCCGACGGAACGCGCGTTGCACCTCCGGCGTGACGGCGTCCAGCGGCAGCCGCAGCGAGGACAGGCCGTGGAGCCGGGAGAGCTTCTCGGCGGTGAGCGTGTAGCCGGTGGTGTCGAGGCCGACCTTGAGGCCACTGGCGATGGCGTGGTCGACCACGTCGAACACCGGCGGCCACAGCAGCGGGTCGCCGCCGGCCAGGACCAGGTCGGTGGTCCCGTGCGCGGCCAGCTTCCCGACGATCCGCCTGGCCTGGTCGAGGTCGATCTGCTCCGCCGCGAACGGGTTGTAGCAGCCCTGGCAGGACATCGGACAGCGGTTGTTGATCGACCAGTTGACCCGCCGGACGCGGCGGCCGGTACGCGACTGGTCGGCCCGGCCGCGGATCCCGGCCACCAGCCGGGCCAGGCGGACGGCCTGCGGGAGGGTGGCGCCGGCGAGCAGTTCCTCGGCGCGTTCGACGGCGGCCGCGGTGGCGTTGTTCTGGAGCAGGAGGAAGGCCAGGCGCCACCGCATGGTCTCGTCCCCCCGGTCCTGGCCCAGGGCCTGTTCGACCCGCTCGGTCAGGGCCCCGAGGTAGCCGGGGGTGAAGTTGGCGGGCTCCAGGCGCCGTTGGAACGCGTCGGCTATCGAGCCTCGTTCCAGGGCCCGGTCGTAGCCGGCCCGCAACGGGTGCGGGGGCAGGATCTCCACGTGCTGCCGGGTAGGCATTCGGTGTTCTCCGGTACGGGTCAGTTCGGGGCGGACGGCAGCATGACGACCATCGAGTCGGCGGACGACAGGCCCATGCCCTCGACGAAGACGGCGTCGCGGACGAGCTGCGCGATGGCGGGGTGGGTGGGGGTCGCGAGGTAGCGGGCGGTGGAGTCGAGCGGGGTGATGTCATGCTTGGCGATCAAGGTGCGCAGTGAACCCGGCAGGTCGTCGAGGCCCTCGCGCATGTCCTCCAGGTCGAACCGGTCGGCCAGCCGCATCGCCGCCCTGCGGGCCTTGGCGAGGTTGGTCGCCGGGTCCAGGATGGTCGCCTTGGCCAGGTAGTAGGGGACGGGCTGCATCATCCAGGCCAGCGCCGCGCGCGGGTCGTCCTCGTCGCGGCCGGAACGGTCGAAGGCCTCCGACCCGAGCCCGAGGCCGTCGCAGAACCACTCGGGCCGCATGCTGATCCGGTAGTGGGCGTGGCCGGCCAGCCGGAACGCCGGAAGCCTGGCTATGACGGACGTCGTCTCGATCCGGAAGGTGTCGGAGATCCGCCGCATCGTCCGCCCCACCACGGCCCGGACCTCCGGCACGTCAGCCCCGTCGGCCACGACGTGGATCAGGTCGAGGTTGGAGACGATGTCACCGGTGGGCCCGGTGCGGTGATCGCCACGGGCCAACGAGCCGGTCGCCGCCACTGACATGCCGGTCACGTCCGCGAACTCGCGGGCCAGCTCCTGGAACAGCCGGGGGACGTCTTCGGGTCTCACGCGCTTCCTCGGGTGTCGGCTACGGAGGTGGAGTCGACGCCATCTCTTCCAAGACTGGTCACATCATGGAGAGTTGGCGTTCAGATGGGCACCCTAACAGCGACCCGCCACAAATGGTCGCGTTTGCACCACATATCTCACACACCACAGCTGACGGACCGACACAAGCGGTCTCAACCAGTCACTCAAGCGCCGCCCGCCGCACGTAGATCGGGTGAGCATCCAGCCCGACAAAGGCGACCGCACCCACTGCGCCGACATCACACTTGCGCGAGAAGTCGGCCGGGCCGACTTCTCGCGCAAACCTCATCCGGCCAGCACGACCGGCGTGCCCGTCAGGTCCACGCCTGCCTGGCGGAGTTCGCCGAGGGCGGTGACCGTGGTCTCGGTGGCCACGCCCGCCGTGTAGTCCAGCAGCACCCTGGTCGCGAACCCGGCCTTCACGGCGTCCAGCGCCGTCGCCTTCACGCAGTGATCGGTGGCGATCCCGACCACGTCCACCGCGTCCACGCCCTGGCCGCGCAGCCAGTCGGCGAGCCGGGTGCCGTCCGCCGCGAAGCCCTCGAACCCGCTCTTGGACGCCGAGTGCGCGCCCTTGAAGAACACCTCGTCCACCGCGCCCGCGTCGACGGCGGGCGCGAAGGACGGGTGGAACTCGCCGCCCTCGCTGCCGACCACGCAGTGCACCGGGAAGGACTCCCGGAAGTCCGGCTTCGCGGAGAAGTGCGGGCCCGGGTCGATGTGGTGGTCCCGGGTCGCGACCACCCGCGCCCAGCCCTCCCGCTCCGGGCCCTGGACCAGCTCGGCGATCGCCCGGGCCCGGTCGGCGCCCCCGCCGACCGGGACGCTCCCTCCCTCACAGAAGTCCTTCTGCACATCCACCACGATCAGCGCGCGAGCCATCGACCGGCCTTTCCTCGGGGGTACGGATTTCGCGGCCAGCTTGACGCCTTCGAGGTGCGTGGACGAAGCAGCCGGGCTGGCGTTCACCCGGACGGGCCTGGCGCGGCGATCAGCACGCCCCAGCAGCACCGCCAAGGCCCGCAGCGGAGCGTTCGAGGGAGTCGGTCAGCCACAGGTAGGACAGGCCGACCGTGACCGGATCCCCACTCGCCTCGGCCACGAGCCGCCAGTAGCGGCGCATCCGCCGGTCCCGGTCGACGGCCACGTAAGCCAGCAGGCGGCCTCGGAACTCCGGGGTGTCGCGGTCGCCGCGGACGGAGGCGTGGGCCGCGACGAACCGGTCGAGTGCGGGGCCCACCCGGGGCGGCTCACCCGCCCGCACCAGGGGCTGGGCCAACGCGCACGCCTCGCCGATCCCGCTCACCAGCTCGTCCTCGTCGGCGATCAGTGCGGCGCCGGCCCGCGCCCTGGCCAGCAGGCCTCGGCTCAGCTCCCGGTCCCCGGCCAGGGCGAACAGCTCGGCGAACGCGACCACCTGCGGCGGGGTCGGGTCGGCGGGCGGCTCGGGTACGGCGATCGCCACGAACGCGGTGAGCATCGCCTCGGACACCGGGGCGGCCATCGCACGTCTCCAGAAGTCGATCAGCGCGTCACGGGCGGCTCCCCCGCCCTCCATGGCGGCCAGCAGCTCCAGCCTGGCGGCCCGGTCGGCCGGTCCGGCCTCCTCGACCGCGCGCAGCGAGGCCCGCCGCCAGGCCAGGTCCGCGAGCCGCACGTCGAGCGCGGCCCGCTCGGCCGCGACGACCTCGGCCACGGAGCGTTCGCCGGCGAGCACCTGCCTGATCGCGGGCAGCCCGAGCCCGAGCCTGCGCAGCCGTCGGACCAGGCCGAGCCGCTCCACGGCCGCCCGGTCGAACCTGCGGTGCCCGCCCGTGCTGCGCACCGAGTCGACGATGCCCTCGTCGCAGTAGAAGCGGATGGTGCGCACCGGCACGCCGGTCAGCCGGGCCAGCTCGCCGATCCCCAACGTCTCATCGAGCAAAGGCACTTGAACCTCCACCGGACTGGAGTTCCTACCGTACCCAGGTAACCCCGAGAGAGGAGCATGGCGATGGCGATGACGTCGACGCTGGACACCGCACGGCTCGTGGAGGGACTGCGGGAGCAGACCCGTCAGTTCACCCGTGCGGTCGCCGGAAGGGACCCGGACACCCGGGTGCCCACCTGCCCGCAGTGGCCGCTGCGCACCCTCGTCGGGCACCTCGGCCAGGAGCACCGGTGGGCGGCCGAACTCGTCCGTACGCGCGAGCAGTTGCCCGTCCCCGACCCGTGGCAGGCCGATCCCGGTGCCCCGGACGGGTGGGCCCGGTGGCTGCGCGAGGGCACGGAGGACTTGGTCCGCGCGGTCCAGGAGACCGGCGCGGACACCGAGTTGCCCACGTTCTTCGGGCCACGGCCGGCGGCTTTCTGGCTCCGCAGGCAGCTGAGCGACACCTGCGTCCATCACTACGACGCGGCGTCGGCGACGGGCACCGCGTTCGAGATCGCCGACGACCTCGCGGCCGACGTGATCAGCGAGACCCTGGATCTGCTGTGCACGCCGGCCTTCGAGTCGGTCAGGCCAACCGTCGCCGGGCTGCGCGGCCGGGGCGAGCGGGTCGGGTTCCGGCCGAGGCCCGGGGAGGGCTGGGTGGTCACCAGGGCGCCCGAGGCGCTGCGGTGGGAGCGCGGGCCGGTCGAGGCCGACGTGGTGGTGTCGGGCGCGGCGGCGGACCTCATGCTGGTGGTCTCCCGCCGCCGCCCGCCGCAGGACGACCGGGTGACGGTGACGGGCGACCGCGCGTTGCTGGACCACTGGCTGGCCCACACGGCGTTCTAACCGCCAGAGTTGCGCGAGAAGTCGGCCGGCCCGACTTCTCGCGCGACGGCGTTCGGCTACCGGCCGACCTCGCGGAGGCGGAAGTCCTCGACCGTCTCCCGGCGGATCAGCAGGCGGGCCCGGCCGTCCTTGACGGCGGCCACCGCCGGGCGGCCGACCAGGTTGTAGCCGGAGGCCATCGACAGCTGGTACGCCCCGGCCGCCGGGACGGCCAGCAGGTCCCCCGCGCGCAGGTCGGCGGGGAGTACGGCGTCGCGCACCAGCACGTCGCCGGCCTCGCAGTGCCGGCCGACCACGTCCACCCGGGCCGCGCCCGCCTCCGAGCGGCGGCCCACCAGGCGGACGCTGTACGGCGATCCGTACAGCGCCGGGCGCGGGTTGTCGCTCATCCCGCCGTCCACGGCGGCGAAGCAGTGGCCGTCCGCGGTGTGCTTCACCGACAGCACCCGGTACACGGCGACGGCGGCCGGGCCGACCAGCGCGCGGCCGGGCTCGACGATCAGCCGCGGCACCTCCAGGCCCGCCTCGGCGCAGCGCACCGCCAGCCGGTCGGTCACCCGGACGGCGAAGTCGGCGACGTCGAACTCGGCGTCCCCCGGCAGGTAGCGGATGCCGTGGCCGCCGCCGAGGTCCAGTTCGGGCAGTTCCACGCCGTGCTGCTCCCGGATCTCCGCGAGCAGCCGCACCAGCGCGTCCACCGCCTGGAGGTAGGGCTCGACCTCGGTGATCTGCGAGCCCAGGTGGCAGTGCAGGCCGGCCAGTTCGAGCCCGGGCTGGTCGAGCACCCGGGCGATCGCGTCGGCCGCGTCGCCGCCCTCGATCGGGAAGCCGAACTTCTGCCCGCCCACCCCCGTCTGAACCGCCGTGTGGTGCCCGGCGGCGATCCCCGGGACGACCCGGACGAGTACCCGCTGCGGGGTGTCGGCGGCCACCAGGGCGGCGAGCCGGGCGATCTCCGCCGGTCCGTCGATCACGATCCGCCCGACCCGCAGCCGCCGGGCCAGCCGCAGTTCCTCCGGGGACTTGGCGTTGCCGTGCAGCAGGATCCGCTGCGCCGGGAAGCCGGCCGAGGCGGCCAGCCACAGTTCGCCGGAGGAGCAGACGTCCAGGCCCAGGCCCTCCTCGGCCACCCAGTCGGCCATCGCGCTGCACAGGAACGCCTTGGCCGCGTACAGCACCTCGGCGTGCGGCAGCGCCCGCCGGTAGGCCCGGGCGCGGTTGCGCACCTCGGCCTCGTCCAGGACGTACAGCGGGGTGCCGAAGCGCTCGGCCGCCTCCGCCAGCCCCACCCCGCCGACCAGCACGTCGCCGCCGGGGCCGGGCCGCGCCGAGGCCGGCCAGGGGCCGCCGAGCGCGTCGACGGCCGGGGCGTCGGGGCGGGCGGTGGAGGTGCCGGTGGAGGGGGCGGGGACGGTGGAGGGGACGGACGGGGCGGTCAGCTGCGTCATGGCGGTACTCCTACGGGGCGGGGCGGGGTTGCGGCACGCGGTGGGCGGGGTCAGTCCTCGAACTGCATCGCGATCCGGCAGTGCGCCGGGCGGCCGCGGTCGTGGCCGACCGTGGTCGCGGGCGCGGGTTCGGGCGGCTCGGGGCTGTCCTGAAGCTCATGCCGTTCCTGTCGGTCCTGCCGGACACCTGCGGGCACCAGGCGGACCAGGCGGCGCGGCGACTGGTCGACGGCGGTGGCGATCGTGCTGCTCACGGGAGGCTCCTCGGGCTCGGGCGGGCCGCCGTGGTGCGGCCCTCGGTTCCAGTGGATGCCCACCGGACGCCGATCGCACCGGGCCTTGACGCGTGGCCTACGCTCCGCCGGGCGTCCTTGACGCCTTCCTGACATCCGCCGCCACGGCCGTCACCCGTACGGCCGCACGCGCCCCCGAACGTCCGTACGAGCCCCCGAACGCCCACCCGGTCCGGATGTCAGGGAGCCGTCAAGGACGGCCGCCCGCACGCCAAGCCCGCGTCAAGAGGCGCGTGGCGGGCGCGGATCCGGTGGTGGGCTGGCCGCCGTCCCCGCCGCCACCGAGCCCGCCGCCCCGTTGCCCCGCAGCCCCGGGCGGCCCGGAAGGTCTTCCGAGACGATGCGCCGTTCGGCCCTCACTCCCCCGGACACCACCACGCCCCGAACCGACTGGTTCCGCCGCCCGGAGGGCGTCCGCGAGCAACCCCCGCACGACCGACCGGACGACCGGACGGACGACCGACCGCACGACCGACCGCACCAACCGCAGCACCACCCGAGCCACCGGCCGACCGGCCCGGACGGCGGCCGCCGCCGGCTCATCACCCGCCGCCAGCTCACCGAGGCCCTGCCCGCCGCCGTCCGCAAGCTCCACCCGCGCACCATGATGCGCAACCCGGTGATGCTCGTGGTGGAGACCGGCTCCGCGCTCACCACGCTCAGCGCGGTGATCCACCCGAGCGTGTTCGCCTGGGTGATCGGCTTCTGGCTCTGGCTGACCGTGCTGTTCGCCAACCTCGCCGAGGCCGTCGCCGAGAGCCGGGGCAAGGCCCAGACCGAGTCGCTGCGCCGCACCCAGGCCGGGACCACCGCCCGGCGGCTGCTGCACTGGCGGGTCGGGACCCGCGACCACCGCCACGAGGTGATCCCCGCCGAGCAGTTGATGCTGCACGACGTGGTGCTGGTGCCGGCCGGCGAGGTCGTGCCGCAGGACGGCGAGGTGGTCGAGGGGGTGGCCTCCGTCGACGAGTCGGCGATCACCGGGGAGTCCGCGCCGGTGATCCGCGAGTCCGGCGGCGACCGCACCGGCGTCACCGGCGGCACCAGGGTGCTCTCCGACCACCTGGTCGTCCGGGTCACCTCCCGGCCCGGGCAGAGCTTCGTCGACCGCATGATCGCCCTGGTGGAGGGCGCCAACCGGCAGAAGACCCCGAACGAGATCGCGCTCAACATCCTGCTCGCCTCGCTCACCATCGTCTTCCTGCTCTCGGTGGTCTCGCTCCAGCCGATGGCGATCTACGCGCACGCGCCGCAGACCACCGTGGTGCTGGTCGCCCTGATGGTCGCGCTCATCCCGACCACCATCGGCGCGCTGCTGTCCGCGATCGGCATCGCCGGGATGGACCGGCTGGTCCAGCGCAACGTCGTCGCCCTGTCCGGCCGGGCCGTCGAGGCCGCCGGGGACGTCGACGTGCTGCTGCTCGACAAGACCGGCACCATCACCCACGGCAACCGCCGGGCCGTCGCACTGCACCCGCTGCCCGGCGCGAGCACCGAACAGCTCGCCGAGGCAGCCCAGTTGGCCTCCGTCGCGGACGAGACCCCGGAAGGCCGCTCACTCGTCGAACTGACGAACCGTCAGTACTGGGTGCCACCCCGCGCCCCCGGCGAACTCGGCGAGCAGCAGCCCGTCCCGTTCACCGCGCACAGCCGGATGAGCGGCGTCGACCTGACCTGGCCCGACGGGACGAACTGCCTGATCCGCAAGGGCGCCGCCGGCGCCGTCGCCCGCTGGGTGGTGGAGTCCGGCGGGCGGATGCCGATGGAGGCCAAGCCGCTGGTGGACCGGATCGCCGAGGCCGGCGGCACCCCGCTGCTGGTCGCCGTCCACGACCGGCACGGCGCCCGCGCGCTGGGCGTGGTCGAACTCAAGGACGTGGTGAAGGAGGGCATCGCCGAGCGCTTCGCCGAGCTGCGCAGGATGGGCATCCGCACCGTCATGGTCACCGGCGACAACCCGCTCACCGCCCGCGCCATCGCCGCCGAGGCCGGGGTGGACGACTTCCTCGCCGAGGCCACCCCCGAGGACAAGCTCGCCCACCTGCGCCGCGAGCAGGCCGCCGGGAACATGGTCGCGATGACCGGCGACGGCACCAACGACGCCCCCGCGCTCGCCCAGGCCGACGTCGGGGTCGCGATGAACTCCGGCACCCCGGCCGCCAAGGAGGCCGGCAACATGGTCGACCTCGACTCCAACCCGGCGAAGCTGATCGACATCATCCGGGTCGGCAAGCAACTCCTCATCACCCGGGGCGCGTTGACCACCTTCTCGATCACCAACGACGTGGCCAAGTTCTTCGCGATCATCCCCGCGATGTTCGCGAACGCCTACCCCGGGCTGCACCACCTCAACATCATGGAACTGCACAGCCCGACCTCGGCGATCGCCTCCGCGATCATCTTCAACGCGCTGATCATCGTCGCGCTGATCCCGCTCGCCCTGCGCGGCGTCCGCTACCAGCCCGCCTCCGCCACCGACCTGCTCCGCCGCAACCTGCGGGTGTACGGGCTGGGCGGGCTGATCCTGCCGTTCCTCGGCATCAAGGCGATCGACCTGCTGATCCAGTTCGTGCCGGGCCTCGGATGAGGCGCACGGCCTGCCGGAGCTGTCAGAAGGCCGTCAAGAAGTGTGCGACCGGCGTCATGGAGCCATCAGCGGCGGTACGGACGGACCGGTTCCGGGGTTCACTGGAATCATCCGAACCAAGGAGTACGGAACCGGGAGTACCCGACCGGAGAAACGGAGGCGAACGGCCATGACCGGGACCACCCGAGTGATCGTCGGCCTGAGCGGATCACTGAGCAGTCTGGCCGCCCTCTACCACGCCGTCGGCGAGGCGGCCCGCAGCGAGGCCGTGCTGGTGCCGGTGGCCGCGTGGAACGCGGGCGAACGCGACGGCCTGCGCCCGCTGTCCGAACTGGAGCACGCCGCCCGGCGGCGGCTGGACATCGCCTTCGAGCAGGCCTACGGCGGCTACCCGGCCGGCCTGGTCATCCACCCGCTGGTGGTCAAGGCCGAGCCCGGGCCGGCCCTGGTCGGCGCCGTCACCGGGCCGGAGGACCTGCTGGTCCTCGGCGCCGCCACCCGCCGCCGGTTCGACCGGCTGCGGCACGGCTCGGTGGCCCGGCACTGCCGCCACCGCGCGGGCTGCCGGGTGGTCGAGGTGTCGCCCTCCGCGCTGCTGACCCGGCTCGAACTCCCCGCCCGCACGGGGGCACCGCTCCCGCTGCTGGGCCGCGCCTGACAGCAACTCCCCCGAACCCGCCCGCCGGCTCGACGCGTCACCTCACCCACGCCGAGCCGGCGGGCGCCATCGCGCCCGGGCGCGCCGGACCAGGGCCCCTGGTCAAGGCCCGCCCCGACGCCTCCCCCAACTGCACCACCGCGTCCGCGTGTTCACGCACCAGCGACAGGTCGTGGCCGATGAGCGCCAGCGCCACCCCGCGCTCGGCGCGCAGCCGGCCCAGCAGGGTCATGATGCCCGCGGCCGTGTCGGCGTCCAGCCCGGAGGTCACCTCGTCGCACAGCAGGACGTCCGGTTCGGCCGCCAACGCCCGGGCGATGGCGACGCGTTGACGCTGGCCGCCGGACAGCTCGTGCGGGTGCCGGGCGGCCAGGTCGGCGGGGAGGCCGACGGCGGCCAGCAGTTCGGCGACCCGGCCGGGGCACTGCTCGTGCGGGGTGGTGTGGTGCAGCCGCAGCGGCCGGGTGAGGGTGGCGCCGACGGTCCGGACTGGGTTGAGCGCGCCGAGCGGGTTCTGCGGGACGAGTTGGACGCGGCGGCGCTGCTCGCGGGTGCGGGCGTGGTGCGAGCCGGCCAGCGGGGCGCCGTCCAGGGTGAGGGTGCCGCCGGTGGGCGGGTGGAGCCCGGCGAGGACCCGGGCGAGGGTGGTCTTGCCCGCGCCGGAGGGGCCGATGATGCCGGTGCAGCTGCCGGGCGCGAGGTGCAGGTCGACCCCGGCCAGGATCCGGCGCCGCCCGCGCCCGTACCCGACGTGGGCTTCGACGCCGAGCGCGGCCAGCCCGACGGCGGTGCGCGCCGCGACCGGTCCGGACGTGCGGCTCGCCCCGGCCCGGACGGCGCCGGCCCGGATGGCGCCGCCGCCCGCCCCGGGGCGGGCCGGGGCGAGGACGAGCACCTCGTCGGCGCAGCGGGCGACGAAGGCGGCGTCGTGACTGGCGAGCGCGACGGCGATGCCGTGCCGGCGGGCGAGTTCGCGCAGCAGGTCGGCGATCTCGTCCCGCAGCGCGGGGTCGAGGCCGGCGCCGGGTTCGTCGAGGAGCAGCAGGTCGGGGCGGCGGGCGAGGGCCCGGGCGAGGGCGACGCGACGCTGCCGGCCACCGGAGAGGGCGCCGGGGAAGGCGAGCCGGTGACGGCGCAACCGGCGCAGTGGTTCGGGGGCGAGGGCGAGGACGTCCTGGCCGAGGACGGTGACCAGCCCGGTGGCCCGGGCGCCCGGGGGCAGGGCGCCGGCGAGGGCGTGCAGCAGGGTGGTCTTGCCCGCGCCGGAGGGGCCGGTGACGGCGTGCACGCGCCCGGGGTGCAGGTCGAGGCTGACCGGGGCGAGCAGCGGGGTGCCGTCCGCGAGGGCGATGGCGAGCCGGTCGACCCGGGCGGTCGGGTTCTCGGTCACAGTCATTCCGCGTGTCCTCCCCCGAACCGAAATCACTTAGGTTTGCCTACCCTGAAGTTGAGCCCCCAGACAACCCTCCTGCCACACAATGGCTCAGGAGTGACCACCCCGCCGACGTTCTCGGCCGCCGTCCGGCCGTCAGCACCAGGGGGCAGCCGGCGCACGGCCGGCGTCACTGCGGGTCGTGCAGGTGGTCGCTCAGCCAGGTCAGCGACGGCGGGAGCAGCCTGGTCCAGGTGGTGAAGTTGTGCCCGCCGGTCTCCACGACGGCCTGGGCGACCACCAGCGGCGGGCGGGCGGCCGCGGCAAAGGCCACGGAGTCGGCGTAGCCGTGGCCGTCCTCCTTGCTGTCGGCGAGGAGGACGGCGAGGGCGGGCATCGGCAGGTGGGCGAGGCGCCAGTTCAGGTCGGCCTCGTCGCGCCGCTGCTGGCTGCCGCCGAAGAGGTCGCCGGTGGTCGCGTCCTCGGCGGCCTTGAAGTAGCCGGACAGCGAGACCGCCACCGGGAAGGTCTCCGGGTGGACCATGCCGAGCTTGACGGCGCAGTAGCCCCCGGTGGAGTCGCCGATCACGCCGAGGCTGCCGGTGCCGTCGAGCACCCGGTAGGAGGCGCGCAGGTCGGCCGGCACGTCGGTGGTGAAGTAGCGCTGGGCCTGCGGGCCGTTCGGGACGTCCTCGCACTCGCTGTCGCGCGGCATCGACGGCGAGGGGCGCACCAGCACCAGGACGGTCGGCTTCATCGTCCCCCGGCGCAGCAGGTCGAGTTCGTACGCCGGGTAGCGCAGCTTGGTGACCAGGTTGGCGGCGTCCCCCGGGAAGCCGGTCATCACCAGGGCGGCCGGGAAGTGCCGGGCCTCGGCGCCGGGCCGGAAGTACTGCGGCGGCAGGTAGACGTACCCGTCGGTGCTGAGCCCGGTGGTGGTGCCGGGCAGCCGGACCCGGTCGAGCCGCCCGATGGTGGCCGGGTCCCGGTCGGCCCCGTCCGCGCCGGTGATCTCGGCGGTGCCGAGCACCTGCACCCCGGCGGGCACCTCGGCCGGGGTGCTGCTGGGCCCTCCGGAGGGAACGACGGACGGGCTTCCGGACGGGCCGCCGGTCGGGCTGGTCGCCTGGATGACGCCCGTCCCGCGGTCGCGTCCGAACAGGTCGGACCAGCTGCTGTAGAACACGAAGTCGTCGTTGACGGCGAGCCCGAGGGTGGCCAGCAGGGTGAACTGGGTGACGGCGATCGTGCCGAGCCGCAGGAACACCGCGGGCCAGCTCCGGACGGCCAGCCGGGGCCAGACCCAGAGCGTGCCGAGCACCGTGAACACCGCGAACAGTGCCACCAGCGCCAGCAGCTTGTGACTGGTGAGTCCCATCCGGCCTCCCTGGGGCACGTCCGACAGCGCGACCCAGGGTAACCAGGTCGGGACCGAACGTCACTCCCGCCGGTCGGCGAGCGCCTGCCAGACCTGGTCGCGCAGGAACGGCGGGTCGGTGAAGCGGATGCCGGTGGCGTCGCGCAGGGCGTTGGCGAAGGCGGGGGCGACCGGGTTGAACGGGCTCTCGCTCATCGACTTGGCGCCGAGCGGGCCGATCGCGTCCGAGGTGGTCGAGAAGTGCACCTCGGTGCGCGGCACGTCGGCGTACGCGGGCAGGCGGTAGCGGCGGAAGGCGGCCGTGGTGACCTCGCCCCGGTCGTCCAGCAGCACCCGTTCGAACAGCGTCGCGCCGAGCGCCTGGGCGACCCCGCCCTCGACCTGCCCGCGGCACTGCATCGGGTTCATCACCCGCCCGGCGTCGGCGCCGTGCACGCTGCGCAGGATCCGGATCTCCCCGGTGTCCGGGTCGACGGCGAGGCGGAACCACTGCGAGTTGAACGCCACCGAGCGCGGCGAGCCGCCCCAGTGCCCGGTGCCGACGAGGTCGACGCCGCGTTCGCGCGCCGCCGCGTGCAGTTCCTTCAGCGGGATGCCGCGCCCGTCGCAGTCGACGGCCTCGGCGCCGAGCCGGACCAGGCTGCGCGGGGTCCGCGCGTACTCGGCGGCGAAGTCGGTCAGCCGTTCGGCGAGCGCGTTCGCGGCCCGCATCACCGCCTTGCCCGCGACCACCGTCCCCGCCGAGCCGAAGGCGCCGGTGTCGTGCCGGACGACGTCGGTGTCGGACTGCCGGATCGCGATCCGGTCGACGGTGGTGCCGAGCGCTCCCGCGGTGATCTGCTGGTGCACGGTGGTCGTGCCGTTGCCGAACTCGGCGGTCCCCACGGCGACGTCGTAGCCGCCGTCCTCCAGCAGGGCGACGGCGGCGTCGGCGAAGTGCCCGCCGGGCGGGCCGGTGGCGATCATCGCCATGGCGAAGCCCTGCCCGACCAGCCAGCCCTCGGGGGCGTCCGCCGCGCTGCGGTCGTTCGCGAGCGCGTCGCGGACGACTTGCAGGCACTGGTCGAGGCCGTAGCTGGCGATGTGCAGGTCCTCCTCCTCGCCGCCGGGGCTGAGCAGGTGCTCGCCGGGGCCGATGACGTTGCGCTCGCGGAACTCCAGCGGGTCGATGCCCAGCCGGCGGGCCAGTTCGTCCATCGCCGACTCCACCGCGAAGGTCACCTGCCCGAGCCCGTAGCCCCGGAAGGCGCCGGCCGGCACGCAGTTGGTGTACACCGAGTACGCCTCGACCTTCTTGTGCGGCACCCGGTAGACGCCCATCGACTCGCCGACGCTGTGGAACATCACCGCCGGGCCGTGGTTGCCGTACGCGCCGGTGTTGGACACCACCCGGAAGCTCAGCGCCGTGAGCGCGCCGTCCGCCTTGGCGCCCGCCTTGACGGTGATCGTGAACGGGTGCCGGGTGGTGGCGCCGTGGAACTGCTCGGCCCGGGTGAACTCCAGCTTCACCGGCCGGCGCAGCCGCAGCGCCGCCAGCACCGCGATGTCCTCGGTCAGCATCTCCTGCTTGCCGCCGAAGCCGCCGCCGACCCGGCCCGCCACCACCCGGACCTCCTCCTCCGGCAGGTCGAACAGGGCGCAGAGTGCGCGCCGGGTGAGGAACGGCACCTGGGTGCTGGAGCGCACCACCAGCCGCTCGCCTGCGCCGTCCTCCCGCTCCTCGAAGGAGACGACGCAGCCGTGCGTCTCCAGGCTGGCGTGCTGCACCCGCTGGGTGCGGAAGGTCTCCTGGTAGACCGCGTCGGCCTCGGCGAAGCCCTGCTCCACGCTGCCGATCTCGCCGTGCACCTCGCCGCACACGTTGTTCTCCGGCCGGGCGATCCGGGCCTGCGGCCCCTTGGCGTGCAGCACCGGCGCGCCGGGCGCCATCGCCTCCTCCGGGTCCAGCACGTACGGGAGTTGCTCGTACTCGACGGCGATCCGGCGGCAGCCCTCCTCGGCGGCCGCCTCGCTGTCGGCGACCACCGCGGCGACCCGCTGGCCGACGAAGCGGACGACGTCGTCCAGCAGCCGGGTGTCGTCCGGGTCCTCGGTCGGGTGCTCGTGCCGGGCCGAGGAGTACAGCCGCTCGGGCGCGTCGTGGTGGGTGAACACCGCGTGCACGCCGGGCACGCGCAGCGCGGCCGCGGTGTCGATGGCGACGATCCGGGCGTGCGGGTGCGGGGAGCGCAGCAGCTTCAGGTGCAGCAGCCCCGGCACCTCCACGTCGAAGGTGTAGCGGGCGGTGCCGGTGACGACCTGCGGCCCGGCGGGTGCGCCCAGGCTGCGGCCGACGGCGCGGCCGGCCTCGGGCTCCTCGGTGTGCCGGACGCCGCGGATCGCGTCCTCGATCGCCCGGTAGCCGGTGCAGCGGCACAGGTTGCCCTTCAACGACCTGGGGAGGTCGGTGAGTTGCTCCTCGTCCAGGGCACTGGCGGTCATCAGGAAGCCGGCCGTGCAGAAGCCGCACTGGAAGCCCTGGGCGTCCAGGAACCGCTGCTGCATCGGGTGCAGTTCGCCGTCCTTGGCCAGGCCCTCCACCGTGGTGACGCACCGCCCCTCGGCGCGCGCCGCCGGGTAGAGGCAGCTGTGCACCGGGGTGCCGTCCACCTGCACGGTGCAGGCGCCGCAGTCGCCGGCGTCGCAGCCCTTCTTCACCCCGAACCAGCCGCGCTCGCGCAGGTAGGTGCGCAGGCACTGGCCCGGGCGGGGCTCGGCGTCGAAGTCCCGTTCGTTGACGCGGATCGAGAAGCTCATGCGGCGGCCTCCTCGGCCAGGTCCGGTCCGGTCAAGTCCGGTTCAGCCAGGTCCGGCCCGGACAGGTTCGGTCCAACCAGGTCCGGCCCGGACAGGTCCGATCCATCCAGGCCCGGCCCGGCGGTACTCGGCGGGGCCGGCCGGGCGGGGTCCAGTTCGCGGCGGATCTGCTCGGCGAACCGGAAGGTCAGGTGCCGCCGCCAGGCGGGCAGTCCGTGGATGTCGTCGACGTACTCCTCGGGCCGGATGCCGTCTCGGACCGCCTCCTCGACGGCGGCCGCGTTCGGCCCCGGCGGGAACCAGAGCCGGATCGGGCGGACGGTGGCGGCGGTGACGGTGATGGCCAGCGAACCGTCCACCGGGTCGAGGGTGCCGATCAGCAGCGCGCCGGAGCGGCCCAGCCCGTACAGCGAGGCCTGGCGGAACGCCGTCCGGGCGGCCAGCGCCCGGCCCGGCAGGGTGATCGAGCGCAGCAGCTCGCCCGGCCGCAGGTCCTTGACGCCGGCGCCGGTGACGAACTCCGCCACCGGGACGCGGCGTTGCTCCCCCGACGGGGCCCGCAGCAGGCAGACCCCGTCCAGGGCGGCGGTCAGCGAGATCATCGGACCGGCGGGCAGGCCGTTGCACAGGTTGCCACCGACGGTGGCCATGTTCCAGATCTTCCAGGAGGCCAGGAACGCCCGGCAGCACTGCTCGAACAGCGGCGCCGCCGTCCAGGCGGCGGGCTTGGGGTGGCGGGAGAGCTGGGCGACCGTGCAGGTCGCGGCGATCTCCAGGCCGCCGTCCGGGGTCGGGGTGAGCGGCTCCCAGCCCATCCGGCCGAGGTCGATCAGCCGGCGGATGTGCGGCTGCGGCTCGGAGAACAGGTACGTCCCGCCGCCGAGCCAGGCGTCCCCGGGCCGCCAGGTGCCGCCCCGGCGGGCGTCGCGCAGCTCGGCCACCGTGTTCAGATCCATGTCGCTCCATCGCCCCCGGCCGGTCCCGTTCCTTCGGTACGGCGATTGAAGCGGCGGCGACCGGTCGGGCACGAGTGGGCCCGCACACCAGCCGCACCCGGCCCCACCTGGTCGATCGTCCAACGGCGGGCCCTCGCACCGGCGCCAACTTCGACAAGGGTGTCGAAGTTGGCGTGAGGGCCGGGCTATGCTGTCCCGAAGTCCGAGGATGACCCCCCCTTGCCCCGTCGACGAACGCACCAGCATGGCGCGCCCGACCGGAAGGAGGCGAGACGCATGGACAGCAGCAGTGCGGGCCGCACCACCCGCCCCCACCCCCGCATGCCCCGGTCCGCCTCCGGCAGACGGTGAGCACGGTCGAGACGGTGAACACACCCGTCGCGCACGCTTTCTGACGCCACGTCAAGTTCTCCTGACGCTACGTCACCCACGTCGGCCCTGCCGCCACCGCCGTCCACGGCCCCTTCACCCGCCCCGGTCTTCCCCGCCGAGGAGAGGTATCCCATGACGACGTCCCGGCCCTACCCGCGCCCCGCCGAAGCCGCGGTGCTGCTCACCGTCCTCGCCCTCCTCGTCGCCGAGGAACTCGCCCTCGGCCTGGCCGAGGAGGAGGACCGCCCGGTCATCAACGCCATCCTGATCGGCGCCTCCGGCTCCGGCCTCCTGGCGGTCGGCGCGGTGCTGCTCGGGCGCTGGCTCGACACCCGCCGCCCGCTCCCGTTACCCCCGCCCGGCCCCAACGGCCGCGAGTACAGCGCCCGCGCCCTCGAAGACTTCCCGATGGACGCCGTGCGCCCGCTCCTGCTCGCCCACCAGGCCCCGCAGCTGGGCCAGTTGTACTCCGCCTGGATGCTCGCCCGGGCCGGCCGCCCGGCCCCGTGGATCGCCCGCCGACTCGGCATCCCGCTCGACGCCGCCCACCTCCTCGTCGACGCCGCCCGCACCCGCCACGACTGAGCCGGCGGCGTCAGCGGCGTCGGCCGGGCGCCCCCGCGCCCGCCTGCGCCAGCAGGAACGGCACCAGGCCGCGCTCCGCCAGCGCCGACCGCCAGGCGTCCCGCGCCAGCCCCAGCTCCCCCAGGACGCCGGCCTCCCCGCCGGACTCCGCCGACCTCGACCGCGAGGCCGCGCCCAACAGCCCCAGCCCACCCACCAGCAGGCTCACCGCGGCCACCCCGGCCGCCACCCACCCGGCGCCCACCAGCGCGTGCCCCAGCACCTCGGCGTCGTCCGCCAGCCCCAGCGCGTACCCGAGCAGCAGGAAGATCGCGGCCGCCACCCCGGCGATGATCGGCACGATCACCCCCAGCACGCCCCACCACCCGGACACCCGCTGCCGCCCCGGCTCGTCCACCGGCAGCCGCGCCACCGCGTCCTGGTCCGCCCGCAGCGCCGCGTACCGCTCGTACTCGGGCGCCGCCGCCGCCAGCACGAACTCCGCGTTCTCCCGGGCGCACCGCCGCAACCGCTCCACCCCCGGCCCCTCGTCCCCCACCGCCCGCAGGGCCGCCCGCACCTGCGACCCGGCCAGCGCCCTCCCCAGCTCCGTCTCGAAATCGGCCCGATCCTGCTGCGGCAGTCGAAGCGGCCTGTCCATGCCGTGCCCCCGTTCGCTGTTCTCCATGTTCTACAGAACTGTAGAACATGGCAGCGGATAGCAGCAGCCCCGTTCACCTGTGGGCTTGCGATTCAGGAGCAGCCGCACCCGGCGCCCACACGGCCGACGGACCGGTCAGCTCAGGACACCGTCAGGATCCCCCGCATGAAGTGGTGGAGGGTGCACAGGTACGAGGAGGCGCCCGGCCGGGCCGGCGCGGTGAAGGTCGCGGACGCGCCCGGGGCGATGGTGCCGGTGTCGAAACTGCGGTCCTGGGCGGTGAGGGTGTGGTCGACGGTGTCGGCGTTGCGGACCGTGACGACGGCGCCCGGGCGGACGGTGAAGTTCGCCGGCTCGAACACGAAGTCCCTGATGGCCACCGCCCCCGGGCCAGGAGCGGTGGCCGAGGACGGCGAGGCGGCCGGGGCAGCCGGAGTCGCCGGGGCGGACCCGCTCGGCCCCGGGCCTGAGGTCGAGCCCGAGTCCGGACCCGAATCCGGGCCTGCGTCCGGGCCGCCCACGCTGACGGAGCAGGCGGCGAGGGCGGCGCCGAGGAGCACGGCGGCCACGGCCCGGGCCCGCGACCGCATCAGGAACTGAAGAGCGGGACCCGCCGGGCGTCCGAGGACGCGGGCGGGGTGGCGCCGAGGTCGGAGACCGTGGCGATCAGGACGGCGTCCGCGCCCGGGATCCAGTTGACCGTCTTGGACTGGACGACGAGCTGCCGCTGCCGCGCCGTCCCGTCGCAGATCACGTCCGCCTCGGCCGTCCGGCTGGAGCCGAAGGCCATCGAGGAGGTGTCCTCCGGGTCCCGCTGCTCGACCGAGACGGTGAGCGACCGGGCCTCCTCCGCGACCCCGCAGACGTACTCGACGTCGACCCGGACCCGGCCGGGGACCTTCGGGTCGATCCGGGCCTCACCGAGAGTGACGCCCGTGGGGGCCGCGTCCCCGTCCCGCACCCGGGCCGGGGCGGCCACCGAAGCCGCGGCCGGCGCCGGGTCGGCGGCCAGGGCGGGTACCGTGAGCCCGCCGAGGGCCGTGGTGAGGGCCGTCACAATGATCCACCGCTGCACTGCCAACCTCCCATAACTGAAACCGTGTTGCGGCCGACGCTAACCGCCCCGCCAGTGGCCCGCGCGCCGGAGCGGGCACCCGTCGCACGGACAGCCCAGCCACGACGGCGACCCGCCGTCACCAACGGCCCAACCCGCCGCCCGACCGCCCGTCACACCGGACCGGCCCGCCGCGACGACCCTCCGTCACCAGCCACCCCGCATGGACCAGCGCCCCTTTGGCCGCCCTCCCCAGGGCCGCCTGAACGGACGAAGGGCCCGCCGCGCGGTACGCACGACGGGCCCGGGGCGGCGCAGTGTTCGGGGTTCAGACCGCGGCGAGCTCAGGACGCGGCGAGTTCATGGCACAGCGGGCTCAGGACGCGGCGAGCCAGGCGGCCGGGCCGCCGACCTGGGCCCAGTTGGTGCCGCCCAGCCACTTGAAGACGCCGCTGCGGTCCGGGCTGAGCCCGTACACGGTGCCGGCGCCGTCGATGCTGAACTCCGCGCCGGGGCCGCCGATCCGCGACCAGCTGTTGGGCGCCCCGCCGTAACGGAAGACGTCACCGCTGGTCGGGTTGGTGGCCAGCAGGGTGCGGCCGCCGCCGGCCACGATGCTGCCGGCCGGGCCCCCGACCTGGGTCCAGTTGGTACCGCCCTGCCACTGGAACACGCCACCGCGGTCCGGGCTGAGCCCGTACACGCCGCCCGCGTCGTCGACGGCGAACTGGGCGCCGGGGCCGCCGATCCGCGACCAGTTGTTGGGCGCCCCGCCGTAACGGAAGACGTCACCGTTGGCGGGGTTGGTGGCGATCAGGGTGTTGCCGCCGGCGACGATGCTGCCGGCCGGGCCCCCGATCTGGGTCCAGTTGGTACCGCCCTGCCACTGGTACACGCCACTGCGGTCCGGGCTGAGCCCGAAGACGTGGCCGCCGCCGTCCACGGCGAACTGGGCACCCGGACCGCCGATCCTCGTCCAGTTGTTGGGGCTCCAGTTGTACGCGTAGAGGTCGCCGGTGGCCGGGCTGGTGGCGACCAGACCGCCACCGCCGGAGACGATGGTGGCGGCCGGGCCGCCGACCTGGGTCCAGGTGGCGCCGTTCCAGTTGAAGACGGCGCCGCGATCGGGGGCGAGCGCGAAGAGGGCGGTCGAGACCGCGATCGGGGCACTCGGCCGCGCGACGGACGCGGCCGCGCTCACCGGTGCGGGTGCGACGGCGGACGCCGTGGTGGCCTGGGCCGGGACCGCCAGCAGCGGGGCGGCTCCGAAGGCGAGCGCCAGGCCGGTGAGGAGGAGTTTGCGGGTCGTGGCACGGAGGTGCATCGCTTCCAACCTTCTGATGGTTTGGGAGTGCGAGTGGCACGTGCTGTTGATCCGAGTGGCTGATCCGAACTGCCTATAATAGGCATGGACATGCCAGGCGCCAGTCTTGCCTACCGCTCCACGGCCTGTCCTACGACGAACTGCGGATTGTCCGCCGCACCCGGGTGCGGTACAAGGCGTCCCCGGGCCCGCCGCGCCCTCCACGCGGCGGGCCCCTCAAGGACGCGAGGCACTACCGGCGCCTGGCGCCGACCTCGGAGCCGGTGTTCTCGCCCTCACCCTGGTCATCGTTCCGGTCGTCGTTCCGGTCCCGGTCGCCCCAGCCGTCGCTGCGGTCGCGGTACAGGGTGAAGCGGTCGAAGAGCACCGGCGTCGGGAACGGGTTGGCCGCGGTGGCGGACGGGGAGTGGTAGTAGCTGACGGTGATGGTGGTGCGGCCGCCCGGCACCGGCCCGGGGTCGACGTCGAAGACCGCGACGCCGTACGGGAAGGCGGTGTCCGGGTCGGTGACCGCGGACCAGTGGGCCTTCTCCTTCGCGTCCGGGTCGGCCTTGAAGGTGAGCCGCTGGGTGCGCACGGAGGCCTGGCGGACGCCGTCCGCGTCGGCGGGCAGGTAGACGTCGTCGTGGCCGGCGGTGCCGCCGCCGCCGAGGATCAGGTGGACGGTGCCCTGCGAGGTGTCGATCCGGCGCAGGTCGTCGTCGGCGACGGCCGGGGTGAGCAGGCCGCCCGGCTCGGTGCCGCGGACGGGGTGGGTGCGCTCGTAGTCGTGGTCGTGCCCGGCCAGGACGAGGTCGACGGAGTAACGGTCGAGCAGCGGCAGCAGCTTCTCGCGGATGCCCATGTCGCCGCCGTGGCTGGCGGCCGAGGAGGACATCGCGAACTGGTGCAGGTTGACGACGACCCAGTCCACCGCGCGGCCGCGCCGGGCGCGCGCCAGGGTGCGCTCCAGCCAGCGGAGTTGGGCGCCCTCGCTGTAGTCGCTGATGTAGATGGACTGGCCGGTGACCGGGTCGAGGCTGGCGTCGTCCTCGACGGCGATCTCGTTGCCGTCGAGGCTCACGAACAGCACCGAACCGACCTGGAAGCTGTACCAGTTGCCGCAGTAGTCGCGGGTGCCGTTGTCGGGCAGTTCGAAGCGCGTCAGATAGGAGGCGTAGCCGAGGTCCCCGCCGCCGGCCTCGACCTCGTGGTTGCCGGGCGCGGGCATCCAGGGCCGGCTGGCGGCCGACTTAGCGAGGTTGTTCATGAACGCGTTCCAGCACTGCGGCTGGCGCTGCGGGTTGTTGTTGGCGTACGCGAGGTCGCCGTTGAGCAGGTGGAACAGCGGCGCGAACTGCTCGACCTGGCGGACGGCGGCGGCGCCGTGGATCGAGGACTTGCTGAACACGTTGTCGCCGGTGCCGAGATCGCCGAAGCTGGTGAAACGGAACGCGGCCCGGCCGCGCGCGGGCGCGGTGCGGAAGGTGCCGCGCACCGGGCCGGAGCCGTCGTGCAGCACCTCGTAGACGTACGTGGTGTCGGGCCGCAGGCCGTCCAGGCGGACGTGGTGGGTGTACGTCTCGACCTTGTTGAGCCCGTCGACGTAGGTGCGGGTCTCGGCGTCCACGGTGTGGCCGGCGCCGCCGCGCGGGGTGCCGATCCGCACCCGGGGGCGGCGCACGGTGGCGGCCGTCGCCCAGGAGACGGTCATCTCGCGGGACGGCTCGTTGCCCCACTGGAGGTGGATCTGCTCCGGTCCTGGGGTGCCCGCCAGGGCCGGCTGCGTCCAGAGGAGGGTGGACACGGGCAGCACGGCCAGCGCACCGGCCGCGGTACCCGTCCGAAGGACCGTTCTGCGCGAGGGATGTGACACTGCCGCCTCCAAGGCTCCGGGAAACGCCCAGGAGAGTCCCAGCCGAACCGGGCGCCCGGGCCACCGGCGAAGGTTCTTCCGGCGAACGCCAGTTGAACGCTGGATCGGATCGGGCGGCGATCAACCGTGACACCGGCCAGGCCGGTCACGCCAGTCACACCGATTACTCCGGTTACTCCGGTTACACCGGTTACACCGGTTACGCCGGGAGGATTACCGATCCCTGACGGCCGGTCCGTCCACGCCCGGTCCGCCGCACCGCGCGGCTAGCGTCGGCGGCATGGAGATTCTGGTCACCGGCGGAGCCGGGTTCATCGGGTCGGCCGTGGTCCGCGCGCTGGTCGCGGCCGGGCACGGGGTGCGGGTGCTGGACGCGCTGCTGCCCGCCGTCCACCCCCCGGGGCGGCCGCCCCGACTGCCCGAGGGCGTGGCCTTCGCGCAGGGGGACGTCCGGGACGCCGCCGCCGTGCAGCGGGCGCTGGCCGGGGTGGACGCGGTCTGCCACCAGGCGGCGATGGTCGGCCTCGGGCTGGACCTCGACGACGCCCCCGCCTACGCGGGCTGCAACGACCTCGGCACGGCCGTCCTGCTCGCCGCGATGGCCCGCAACGGCGTCCGCCGCCTCGTCCTGGCCGGCTCGATGGTGGTGTACGGGGAGGGCCGCTACCGCTGCCCCGCGCACGGCGACGTCGCCCCGGGCCCGCGCCGCCCGGCCGACCTGGAGGCCGGGCGCTTCGAGCCGCCCTGCCCGGTCTGCGGCCGCGCCCTGAGCCCCGGGCTGGTCGCCGAGGACGCCCCGGCCGACCCGCGCAGCGTGTACGCGGCCACCAAGCTCGCCCAGGAGCATCTGGCCTCCGTGTGGGCCCGGGCCTGCCAGGGCGCCGTCCTGACGCTCCGCTACCACAACGTGTACGGGCCGGACATGCCGCGCGACACCCCGTACGCGGGGGTCGCCTCGCTGTTCCGCTCGGCGCTGGCCCGGGGCGAGGCCCCCCGGGTGTTCGAGGACGGCGGCCAGCGCCGGGACTTCGTCCACGTCGAGGACGTCGCCGCGGCCAACCTCGCCGCACTGGAGGCCCTTGCCGCCCGCGCGCCGGGCAGCTCCCGCGCCTACAACGTGGGCAGCGGCGAGGTCCGCACGATCGGCGAGCTGGCCGGAGCCCTGGCGGCGGCGTACGGCGGCCCGGCACCGCTGGTGACCGGCGAGTACCGCCTGGGCGACGTCCGGCACATCACCGCCGACTCCTCCCGGCTGCGTGCCGAACTCGGCTGGCGCCCGCAGGTGCCGTTCCCCGCCGGGATGGCCGAGTTCGCGGCGGCGCCGCGGTCCGGCGCCGCACCTGACGACCCGTCCGATGTCGGCCGGAACTCGCCGGTGAAGAGCGGAGGATGGGGCTAGCCTGGCGGCATGGTTGCAAACTACAAGGGAGATGTGGCCGTGAACGACCAGGAATTCGTCAGCGCACCCGCCCTGATCCTCCGGTCCCTCTCCGCCGACCCCGGCCGGCGGGCCATCGTCACCGCCGACGGCGTCGAGATCACCGCCGGCGACTTCGCCGCCGCCACCTACCGCCTCGCCCACGAGCTCATCGCCCGGGGCGTCACCCGCGGGGACACCGTCACCCTCCTCACCGGCAACACCGCCGAGGCACTCGGCGCCCGCTACGCCGCGGGCCTCGCAGGTGCGCGGGTGGTCACCCTGTACGACGGCATGAGCACCCCGGTCCTGGCCGAGGTCGCGGCGAGCGTCGACGCCGCCGTCCTCCTCGTGGATGCCGAACGGTACGCGGAGGCCGCCGAGTTGCTGCCCCTGATCGACGTGCCGACGGTCCTGCGCCTCGGCGCCGGACCGGCGGCCGTCGGCGAGGACGTGATCGCCGCCGCCGCGAACCGCCCCGCCGAGCCGCCCGCCGTCCGGATCGGCCCGGACGACGACCTCGGCATCCGCCACACCGGCGGCACCACCGGGATCCCGAAGGGCATCGTCAGCCTGCACGGCCCCTACCGCGGCGTCTTCGACACCTCGTTCGGCTCCGCCGGCACGGCCGACGAGGCGCCCCGCTTCCTCGCCGCCACCTCGCTCGCCCACCTCGCCGGGATCTTCTCCGACCTGACGCTCCACCACGGCGGCACAGTGGTCCTCCAGCGCACCTTCGACCCCGGCGAGGTCCTGGCCGCCGTCGAGCGCGAGCGCATCACCAGCCTCTGGGCGCTGCCGCCGCTGCTCTACCAGCTGCTCGACCACCCGGCGATCGGCCGCACCGACCTGTCCAGCCTCCGGCAGATCATGTACGGGGGCTGCGCCGCCTCGCCGACCCGGATCCGCGAGGCGCTCAAGGTGTTCGGGCCGGTCCTGGTGGGCATCTACGGGATGTCCGAGGCGCAGCTGATCTCCTTCCTCACCCCGGAGGGGCACGACCGGATCGCGCAGGGCGGCCAGGTCTCGGTCGGCCGGCCCCTCCCGGGCGTCGACGTGGAGATCCGCGCCGAGGACGGCACCGGGCTGCCGACCGGAGAGCAGGGCGAGGTCCACATCCGATCGGCCGGACTCATGGCCGGGTACTGGAAGCGGCCCGACCTGACCGCCGAGGTGCTGCGCGACGGCTGGCTGAACTCCGGCGACGTCGGCTACTTCGACGCGGACGGCTACCTCTACCTGGCCGACCGGGTCAAGGACCTGATCATCGTGGTCGGCGGGCACGTCTACCCGTCCGAGGTGGAGGACCTGCTGCTCACCCACCCGGCGATCGCCCGCTGCGCGGTCTTCGGGGTGCGCGACGGGCAGGAGGCGGAGCACGTCCACGTCGCCGTCGTTCCCGCTCCGGGGCAGCAGCCCGAGTTGGCGGACGTCCAGGCGTTCGTCACGGCCCGCAAGGGGCGGATCTACGCGCCGGAGGCCCTGCACCTCGTGGACGAGATCCCGCTGACGTCGGTCGGCAAGCCGGACAAGAAGCGGCTGCGCGAGGCCGTGGCCGAGTAGGCCGAGTAGGCCGCGCGCTCGAAAGGCGGACCCCGGGACCTGCCTCGTCATTCCCTCCGGGCGCGCGGCGCGGGCAGGGCGATCTCGAAGCAGCAGCCCCCGGCGACGTTGCGCACCTCCGCCCGCCCGGCGTGCGCCTCGACGATGCCGCGCACGATGGCGAGCCCGAGCCCGGCACCGCTCTCGCCGGGCTCGCCGGCGGCCCGGCCGTCGTCGCGGCGCGGCGTGCGGGCGGAGCCGCCGCGCCAGCCCGTCTCGAACACCCGGGGCAGGTCCTGTTCCGGGATGCCGCCGCAGCCGTCGGTCACCGACAGCACCACCTCGTCGGCCTCCCGCCGGGCGGCGACGGCCACCACGCCGTCCGCCGGGGTCGAGCGGATCGCGTTGACCAGCAGGTTGCCGAGCACCCGGGTGATCTCCCCGCTGTCCACCTCGACCGGCTCGGCCGCCGCCGGCTCGTCGGCCACCTGCCGCCCCTCCAACCGGACGCCGCGCCGCCGGGCCAGCGGGTACGCCCCGGCGAGCGCGTCGTCCACCAGGTCGTACACCGAGACCCTGGTGAGCGAGAGGGCGAGCGCGCCCGCCTGGATCCGGGAGAGCTCGAACAGGTCGTCCACCATGCCGGTGAGCCGTTCGACCTCGGTGCCGATCCGCACCAGGTAGCGGTCGGGGTCCTCGGCGACGCCGTCCTCCAGCGCCTCGGCCATCGCCCGCAGGCCGGCCAGCGGGGTGCGCAGGTCGTGCGAGATCCACGCGACCAGCTCCCGGCGGGAGTGCTCCAGGGCCTGCTCGCGCGCCCTGGACTCCGCCAGCCGGGCACTGGTGGCGGCCAACTCCTCGCTCAGCGCGGCGAGTTCCGCGCCGAGCGGATGGTCGGGCGCGGTGAACCCGGCGTCGCTGCCGACCGTCCGGACGGCCTCGGTCAGCGCCCGGCTGCCGGCCACCACCTGGCGGCCGAGCAGCGCGGCGGTGAGCAGCGAGACGACGGCGGCCATGCCGAGCACCGTGATGACCACGCCGAGGTCGTGGGTGGACAGGAACATCGCCTGCGCCACGGCGAACGTCCCGGAGGTCACCGCGAGGACGGTCACGACCGCCACGCAGAACAGGGACAGGGCGACGGAGCGGCGGCGCAGCAGCCGGATCGCCGCCCAGCCGAGCAGGCCGGCCCCGCCCGCGCCGAGGGCGGCGAACAGCGCGATCAGCAGCAGGTCCTTCACTCCGCACCGTCCTGCGGGCAGGCCCGGTCGCGGGGAGCCGGATCGTGAGGCGCCGGATCCTGGGGAGCCGGATCGTAGCGGTAGCCGACGCCCCAGACGGTGCTGATCAGGGCGGGCGCGGCCGGGTCGTCCTCGATCTTCTCGCGCAGCCGCCGGACGTGGACGGTGACGGTGGAGAGGTCGCCGAAGTCCCAGCCCCAGACCCGCCGCATCAGGCTCTGCCGGGAGAACACCGTGCCGGGGTGCCGGAGCAGGAACGCCAGCAGGTCGAACTCCCTCAGGGTGAGGGCGAGTTCGCGCGCGCCCCGGTGGGCGCGGCGGGCCTTCGGGTCGAGCGTGACGTCCCCCGAGCGCAGCACCCCGCCGACCGTCCCGTCGGCCGTCCCGTCACCCGGCCCGCCGGCGGTCCCGCTCCCCGCCCGGGCGCGGCGCAGCACCGACTGCACCCGCAGCACCAGTTCGCGGGGGCTGAACGGCTTGGTGACGTAGTCGTCCGCGCCCAGCTCCAGGCCGAGGATGCGGTCCGCCTCGTCGCCCTTGGCGGTGAGCAGCACCACCGGCAGCGCGGCGCCCCCGGCGGAGGCCCGCAGCCGGCGCAGCACCTCCAGCCCGTCGAGGCCGGGCAGCATGAGGTCCAGCACCAGCAGGTCGGGGCGGGTGCGCTCGGCGAGGTCCAGGCCCAGCGCACCGTCGGCGGCCCGGTCCACGTGGTGCCCGGCGCGGGTGAGGTAGCCGGCGACGACCTCGGCCACGGTCGGGTCGTCGTCGATCACCAGGATGTGCGAGGTGTCGTTCACCTCGCCGAGGATAGGAGGCCTCGGCGGTGGACGCGGACGGAAGCGGGCCCGCGTCCGCGTTCCGTAAGATCCGCCGCCCACCCGCCGCCCGACCCGGCCTGCTCCGGTCCACCCGGCCCGGCCTACCCGACCCGGCCCGATCCGCCGGACGGGTCAGCCGCCGAGGCGTCCGACTTCCGTAAGGCTGCGCCGCCGCCGCACCCCGCCGTCCCGCACTTAGCGTGGCCGGGTGACCTCACCCACCTCCCCCGTCTCCCCCGTCGACGTCGTGCTGCCCTGCCTCGACGAGGCCGCCGCGCTGCCCTGGGTGCTCGGGCGGATCCCGGACGGCTGGCGGGCCGTCGTCGTCGACAACGGCTCCCGGGACGGCTCCGCAGACCTCGCCCGCTCGCTCGGCGCGACGGTGGTCGAGGAGCCCCGGCGCGGGTTCGGCGCCGCCTGCCACGCCGGGCTGCGCGCCGCCACCGCCGACGTGGTCTGCTTCCTGGACTGCGACGGCTCCCTCGATCCCGCCCAGCTCCCGCTGGTCACCGGCCCGGTGCTGGCCGGCTCCGCCGACCTGGTGCTGGGCCGCCGCCGCCCGGCCACCGCCGGGGCGTGGCCGTTGCACGCCCGCCTGGCCAACACCGTCCTGGCCCGACGGCTGCGCGCCCGCACCGGCGCGCCGCTGCACGACCTCGGCCCGATGCGGGCCGCCCACCGGGAGCAGCTGCTGGCCCTGGGGCTCGGCGACCGGCGGTCCGGCTACCCGCTGGAGATGGTGCTCGCCGCCTCGGCCGCCGGGCTGCGGATCACCGAGACCCCCGTCGACTACCTGCCGCGCGCGGGCCGCTCCAAGGTCACCGGCACCCTGCGCGGCACCCGCCAGGCCGTCCGCGACATGCGGGCCGTGCTGGCCGCGCCCCCGCCGACCCTGCTGGTGATCGCCAAGTCGCCCGTCCCCGGCCGGGTGAAGACCCGGCTCACCCCGCCGTGCACCCCCGAACAGGCTGCCGCCCTGGCCGCGGCCGCCCTCGCCGACACCCTGCACACCCTGGGCACGATGCCGGCCGGGCGGCGCGTGCTCGTCCTGGACGGCGAACCGGGCGGCTGGCTGCCGCCGGGCTGGGAGGTCGTCGCACAGACCGGCGGCGGGCTGGACGCACGGCTGGCCGCCGCCTTCGCGCACGCGGCCCGGGTGGCCCCGCACGCCCCGGCGCTGCTGGTCGGGATGGACACCCCGCAGCTGAGCGCCGCCGCCCTGGCCGAGCCGCTGTCGGCCGCACGGCGGGCGGGCACGGACGCCTGGTACGGCCCGGCGGCCGACGGCGGCTTCTGGGCGCTGGGCCTGGCCCGGCCGACCGCCGAACTGGCCGCGCGCCTGCTGCACGGCGTGCCGATGTCCACCGCGAGGACCGGCGCGGCACTCCTGGAACGCCTCGCCGCAGCCGACTTGACGATCCATCAGTTTCCGTCGCTCACCGATGTGGACACCGTCGAGGACGCCCGCCGCGTCGCCGCCGAGGCCCCGAACAGCCGTTTCGCCGCCCAGCTGGGGACGGTCGACCTGAAGCCGGAGGTGGCGAGTTGACGACCACCACCGCCTGGGTGGACGACCCGTTCGCCGAAGCCGTCCGCACCGGGCGCGGCCCGCTCTGGCTGCGCCGCGAGGACGGCCACCGCCTCCGGCTGGACATCGAACGCTGGTGCGCCCCGGCGGCCGGCGCCGACCACAGCCTGCTCCGGCGCTGCGCCCGCCGGTCCGCGCCCGTCCTCGACCTCGGCTGCGGGCCCGGGCGGCTGGTCGCCGCGCTGCTCGCCCTCGGCGTCCCGGCCCTCGGCGTCGACGTGACCAGGGCGGCCGTCGCCCGCACGGTCGGACTGGGCGGCCCGGCGCTCTGCCGCTCGGTCTTCGACCGGCTGCCCGCCGAGGGCCGCTGGGGCGCCGCGCTCCTCGCCGACGGCAACCTCGGCATCGGCGGCGACCCGGACGCCCTGCTCCAGCGGGGCGCCGAGCTCATCGCGCCGGACGGGCTGTTGCTGGTCGAGGTGGAGCCCGTGGAGGTGGACGAGCAGGTCACCGTCCAGGTCGAGGGCCCGGACGGCCGGCTCGGGCCGGCCTTCCCCTGGGCCCGGCTCGGCACGGCCGCCGCCCTCCGGCGGGCCCACGCCGCCGCCGGACTGGTCGAGGCGGAACGCTGGACCTCGCACGGCCGCCGCTTCCTCGCCCTGCACAAGCGCTGAGGCGCACAAGGCCGCTGCTCCGGACGGCCACGGCCGCACCGCCCCCGGTGTGATCCCCGAGACGGCGGTGCGGCTGTCATGCCGCTCGGACGTCAGGGAGGCCAGAACGCCGCCCGCGATCGACAGGGCGGCGAGGAGGAAGATTGGCGCCGGGGTCCAAGGAGCCTTGCAGGATGCCGGTCGTGCACCACGCGTGCGGCTGTCGCCCAACCGCCTCTTGGCCCCACGGTCAGGGGTGCCCCGGCGGCACCCTTCGAGGCGTCCCGGCCGAGCCTGCCACATGCCCCGGGCCGCGACAAGACGTCCGACCGGCCGCCTACTCCCGGCCCACCGGCCGCCACTGCGGGTGCTCGCGCTCGGCCCACCGGCGCTCCACCAACCCGGTCCGCATCCCGAGCCGCGCCTGCGGATCCCGCCAGGCCATCCGGACGTGTCCGACCACCACCACGGCGATGGCGGCGGCCAGCCAGTCGTGGACGAAGGTCGCCCCGGTCCGCCAGGAGGGCGGGGCGAGGCGGGGCAGCCACATCAGCAGCCCGGTGCCGACGATCACCAGCATCGAGCCGAGCGTCCACTGCGCGTAGAGCTTCTGCCCGGCGTTGAACTTGCCCGCCGGCCGGTGCGGGGTGCGGCGCCGGACGGCGCGCAGCCAGTCCCAGTCCGCCGGGGTGAAGCGGCTCAGCCGGGCGGCGTCCGCGCGCAGCGCCCGCGAGGCGAGCCCGAGCAGCAGCGGCACGGGCAGCGCGAGGCCGCACCACACGTGCACCGTCACCACCAGCCGCCGGTTGCCGACCAGTTCGGCGAGCGGGGCGAGGTAGAGGCAGGCCGCCGTGGCCAGGCAGACGCCGGTCAGCGCGGCGGTCGTCCGGTGCACCCAGCGCTCGGCCCGGGTGAAGCGCAGCAGGAGTTCAGCCGGTGGGCGCATCGTCACGTCCGTTCGACCGGCCGACCCAGGCGTCGACGTCGTACCCGTCGCGCTCCCAGTAGCCCGGCTCCACCGAGCCGGTCACGGTGATCCCGGAGAGCCACTTGGCGGACTTGTAGAAGTACATCGGCGCGACGTACAGCCGCACCGGGCCGCCGTGGGTGTGGGAGATGGGGTTGTCCTGCATCCGCAGCGCGACCAGCACGTCGTCCCGTCGGGCCTGCGCCAGCGTCAGGCTCTCGGTGTACGCGCCGTCGAAGCAGCTGAACCGGACGGCCCCGGCCCCCGGCCGCACGCCCGCGGCGTCCAGCAGGTGCGCGAGCGGCACCCCCTCGAACGGGGTGTCCGGCACCCGCCACCCGGTCACGCACTGCACGTCCCGCACGAGCCGCCGCTGCGGCATCGCCCGCAGGTCCGGCAGGCGGAACGTCGCGGGCCGCTCCACCATCCCGTCCACGCTGAGCGTGTAGTCCGCCACGCTCCGCTCCGGGACGGACGACACCACCGAGTAGTACCGGAATCCGTTGTTGCCCGGCAGCAGCCCGCTCAGTCCGCTCGGGTCCCGTTCGGCCAACCCCGACTCGGCCCGTTGCAGGTACGGACCCGCCGCCACCCCGACGGCCCCGAGCCCGAGCAGCCCGAGCACCACCCGCCGCCCCACCGGGGTGCCCCTGCCTTCTTCGCCTGTTCTGTCCACGCCCCGATTGCACCAGCCCGAGGACGGCCGGCGCGAGGCCCGGCACCGGTCCGTCAGCCTTTCGTCATCTCCGCCAGCAGGGCCCCACGGCCGAGCGGCGGGGCAGCCGAGCAGCGGGAGATCGTTTTCCGGTCAAGTTCGACGATCTTTCGAATCCCGTATTCCCCCAGGTCCGACCGCGCCACTACGGTGCCACGCATCCCCGTTGTTCCCCTCTCCCCGGCCGGCCGCAACCGCCGGGGCTACCGATCGGACCGGTGCGCCGTGACCAGAATCCTCCGCCAGCTGTGGACCCACGCGGGAAGAGCGGCGGCCGTCGTCGCGCTCCTCGCCGCCGCCCTCACCGGCACGGCGGCCGGAACCGCCACCGCCGCCACCCCGGCCGCCCCCGCGGCAACCGCCTCGGTGGGCGGCTGGACCTGCCCCGGAACGCCCGTCCCGGACGGCTACGTCATCACCATGTTCAACTCCAGCGGCTGCAACAACCACGGCGCCTGGTTCCAGGCACCCGCCCAGAACCGCCTGTGGACCTGCTCCGGCTCGCCGATCGTCTCCGGCTACGTCCTGACCAACTACAACCCCCAGGGGTGCAGCGGCGTCGGCGCCTGGTTCCACGAACTGGTCCGCAACGGCATCTGGACCTGCCCCTACTCGCCGATCCCGGCCGGCTACCGCAGCACCAGCTACGACGCCCGCGGCTGCAACGGCCTCGGCGCCTGGCTCACCATCAAGGCCTGACCCACACCCGGCGGGGCCCGACCGGAACTCCGGTCGGGCCCCGTCCGCGTCGTCACGTTGTCACGTCGCCATTCCGGGCCGAACACTCCGCACACGCAGCACCTGCAACGCGCGCCGCACACACCGTTTCACCAGCAGAAAAGAAGTCCGCTCGCAGCGGACGAGAAAAAAGGCACAGGAGGAAAAACCACTCCCGGCCACTTCTAACTTATAGCGTACGGGGGGCCTTGCGGCAAGGCCCCGGTCGTGCCGCACAATCGTCGACCTGAACCGGAATCCGCGGAAATTTGGGGTCGCGAAAATGCGTGTGCTGTTGTCGACGTACGGGTCTCGCGGGGATGTCGAACCGCTGGTGGGGCTCGCGGCGCGGCTGCGGGAGTCCGGCTCGCAGGTGCGGGTGTGTGCGCCGCCGGACGAGGACTTCGCGCAGCGGTTGGCCCACATCGACGTGCCGCTGGTGCCGGTCGGCCCGTCGGCGCGGGCGCTGACGACGACGGCGCCGCCGCCGTCGTCCCTGCCGGAGCGCGCGGCCGCGGTGATCGCCGGGCAGTTGGAGGCGGTCACGGCGGCGGCCGAGGGCTGCGACGTGCTGGTGGCCACCGGCATGCTACCGGCTGCGGCGGGCGCGCTGTCGGTGGCCGAGAAGCTGGGCATCCGCTCCGTGTCGGTGACCTTCCAGCAGCTGACCCTGCCCTCGCCGGGCCGCCCGCCGCTGGCGTACCCGGGCCGGCCGTTCCCGCCGGAGGTGACCGACAACCGGGTGCTGTGGGGCCTGGACGCCGAGAGCATCAACGCGCTGTTCGGCGCGGCGCTCAACACCAACCGGGCGTCGATCGGCCTGCCGCCGGTGGACGACGTCCGCGACTACGTCATCGGCGACCGGCCGTGGCTGGCGACCGACCCGGTCCTCGACCCGTGGCAGGAACCGGCGGACCTGGACGTCGTGCAGACCGGCGCGTGGATCCTGCCGGACCGACGCCCGCTGCCGGCCGGGTTGGAGGCCTTCCTGGCCGCCGGCGCACCGCCGGTGTACGTGGGCTTCGGCAGCATGCCGATGCCCACCTCCCAGGACGCCGCCCAGGTGGCCGTCGAGGCGGTCCGCGCGCAGGGCCGCCGCGTGGTCGTGGCCCGCGGCTGGGCCAGCCCGGGGCGTGTCCGGGCCCCGATCGACGACCGGGGCGACTGCTTCGTCGTCGGCGAGGTCAACCAGCAGGCGCTGTTCGGCCGGGTGGCCGCCGTCGTGCACCACGGCGGGGCGGGCACCACGACGACGGCCACCCGGGCCGGCGCGCCCCAGGTCGTCGTCCCGCAGACCGCGGACCAGCCGTACTGGGCCAGCCGGGTGGCCGAGCTGGGCATCGGCGTGGCACTCGACGGGCCGACCCCGACCACCGACTCCCTGTCCGCCGCGCTCAGGACGGCTCTCGCTCCCGAGACCCGAGTGTGGGCGACCGCCGTGGCCACCATGATCCGCACCGACGGCGCGGCGCTGGCCGCACAACTGCTGCTCGACGCGGCCGGCCGCTGAGACGTGCCGGATAATTCCACCCGCCGCCACCCCCGATTTCCCGGCCGACCGCCCGAGGAATCGAAAAGCTCAAAGCACCTGGAGCCAGGTTTGTCCCCCATCTCGTCCTCCCCATCCGAGTCCTCCTCGTTCTCCTCGTCCTCCTCGTCCGAACCGAATTCGCCCGCCGACGACTGGCGGTCCGGCGAACTGCGGGCGGAGAACGCGTACGTCGGCAGGCTGTACGAGCGCCTCGAAGCGCAGCGCGCGCTCGCGGCCGCCCGGCTGCGCCAGGTCCACCTCCAGGAGAAGGGCGGGACGATCCAGGCCCTCCTGGAGCGCGACACCATGGAGATCCACCACACCCGCCGGCTGGCGGCGCTGCACGCCGCCGAGTACGGGCTGTGCTTCGGCCGGATCGACGACGCCGACGGCGAGCGGCAGTACATCGGCCGGATCGCCCTGTCGGACGACGACCACGAGCCGCTGCTCACCGACTGGCGGGCGGCGGCCGCGGAGCCGTTCTACCGGGCGACGCCCGCCGCACCGGGCGATGTGGTGGCGCGACGGCACCTGCGGACCAAGGGCCGGACCGTCGTCGACTTCGACGACGACGCCTTCGGCGTGGGCGCCCACGCGGGCCGCGGCGACGCCGAGCTCAGCGGGGAGGGCGCCCTGCTCGCCTCGCTGACGGCGGCCCGGACGGGGCGGATGGGCGACATCGTCTCCACCATCCAGGCCGAGCAGGACCGCGTCATCCGCGACGCGCTCGGCGGTGTCCTGGTCGTGCAGGGCGGCCCGGGCACCGGCAAGACCGTCGTCGCCCTGCACCGCGCCGCGTACCTGCTCTACACCCACCGCGACCGGCTGGCCAAGCACGGTGTGCTGGTCATCGGGCCGAACACGACGTTCCTGCGCTACATCGACCAGGTGCTTCCCGCACTCGGCGAGAGCGAGGTCGTGCTGAGCAGCATCGGCACGCTCTACCCGGGGGTGACGGGGACCGACACCGAGACGCCCGAGGCGGCCGCCGTCAAGGGCGACGCCCGGATGGCCCAGGTCCTCGCCGCCGCGCTGGAGGGCCTGCGGCAGCTGCCGGAGGAGTCGTGGACCATCACCGTGGGCAAGACCTCGCCCTACCACCAGGAGCTCCGGATCGGCCGGGCGCTCTGCGAGCGGGCCCACGCCGCCGCGCACCGGAGCGGCAGGCCGCACAACGCGGCCCGGGCCGACCTGGTGGAGCGGCTCTCCTCGGAGCTGGCCCTGCGGATCGCCCGGGACCAGGGCGGGAAGATGGACCTGGACGCCGTGGCGGACCTCGCCGACGCGCTCGTCAACGAGCCCGAGTTCCAGGCCGTGGCCCAGAAGCTGTGGCCGTTGCTGAACCCGGAGCAGGTGCTCACGAGCCTGTTCGGCTCCCCGGAGCTGCTGGCGAGCGCGATGCCGGACTTCACCGAGGCCGAACGCGCCGCACTGCTGCGCGAACTGCCGGGCCCGGAGCGGGAGTCCGCCGCCGAGGAGGCCGTGACCGCCGAGGAGGTCGAGGAGGCCGTGACCGCCGCGACCGCCCGGACCGCCCGGACCACCTGGACCGCCTGGACCGCCGACGACGTGCCGCTGCTCGACGAGGCCGCCGAACTGCTCGGCCCGCTTCCGGGCGCCGCCGTCGCCCGCCGGGCCGAGGCCGCCGCCGAGGCGGCGGAGCTGGAGTTCGCCAAGATCGTCCTCGACGACTTCGGCGTGGGCCTGGTCGAGATGGACGCGAAGATGCTGGCCCGCCAGTACCGCGGCGAGGAGTCGCTCCGGCCGCTGGCCGAGCGCGCGGCCGAGGACCGGACCTGGGGCTACGGGCACGTGATCGTGGACGAGGCCCAGGAGCTGTCCCCGATGGCCTGGCGGATGCTGGCCCGCCGCTGCCCCGGCCGTTCCATGACGATCGTCGGCGACCTGGCGCAGACCGGCGCGCCGGCCGGGCTGAGCTCCTGGGGCCAGGCCCTCGACACGTACACGGCGGGGCGCTGGCGCACGGTGGAACTCACCATCAACTACCGCACCCCGGCCGAGATCATGCAGGTCACCGAGGGCGTCCTGCGGGCGCTCGACCCGTCGCTCGCCGCCCCCACCGCGGTGCGCAGCGGCGGAACCCGCCCGTGGAGCCTGCGGATCCCCGCGGACGGCCGGGCGGCGGCCCTGCGCGGCGCCGTCGAACGGGAGCTCGCGGCGCTGGACGGCGGCCGGCTGGCGATCATCCACGCCCCCGACGCCCCGGCCGAACTGCTCGACGGGATCGCCGAGTTGGCAGGCGTCTGCGTCAACGACGGCCCGGCGTCGCTGGATTCGCCGGCCGTCCTGCTGACGGCCGCCCAGTCCAAGGGACTTGAGTTCGACGCCGTCCTGGTCGTGGAGCCCACCGAGATCCTCGCGGCGCACGCCCACGGCGTGAACGACCTCTACGTCGCCCTCACCCGTGCGACGAAGTCCCTCGGGGTGCTGCACAGCCGGGACCTGCCGGAGATGCTGCAGGGCCTGGAGCCCCGCTGAGGACGGCGGCCGCTCTCCCCCGCACCAGGGCGCCGACCGCGACGCACACCAACGCGGCGCCGTAGGCGGCCTGTTGGGCCTCGACCCCGCCCGTCAGATAGAGGTACTGCCCGGCGGCGGGGACGGCGAGCCACTCCCAGCGGCCGGTGAGGCCGACCAGGGCCACCACCAACAGGCCGTACCAGGGGTAGGCGGGCGCGGCGAGGAGCAGGGCCGTGCCGGTGACGAACAGGGCGCCGTCCCAGGGGCGGGCGGGGTCGCCGCGCCGGAGCACCCACAGGGCGACGGCGGCCAGGACCGCCCCGGCGGCCCACGGCAGCAGGGCGTCCGGCAGGAGGAGGGCGAGCAGGCCGAAGCGGTCCAGGTGCCCCTGCTCGTACCCCTCCTCCTTCAGGTAGCCGGGCAGGTAGCCGAGCACACCGGTGCCGGAGGCGGCGAGGTAGGGCAGGTAGGCCAGGGCGAACGCGCCGAGCGAGGCGCCCAGCAGCAGGGCGCTCTCGCGCGGGCGTCGGCGGGCCAGCGCGCCCGGCAGGGCCAGTGCGGGGATCAGCTTGACCGCCACGGCCGCGCCGAGCAGCGCGCCGGCCCGCGTCGCCTTCCGCCGGGCCGCGTACCCGAGGCCCACGACCAGCAGCAGCGCCCCGAGGGTGTCCACGTGCGCGTCGTTGACCGACCACACCGTCACGCCGGGGCACCACCCCCACAGCGCGGCCCGCCGGCTGCCCCGCCCGATGACGAGCAGCGCCCCCGTGGTCGCCACCGCGAACAGGGCGCCGGCGGCCTGCATCCCGCGCACCCCTCCCCCGAAGGGGTGCAGGGCGAGGAACCAGGCCTCCGCGACCGGCGGGTAGATGGTGTGCACGGCGGGCCGGTTGATGCGGGTGCAGTCGCCGGCGGCGGTGCGCCGCTCGTCCCAGCCGTCGCAGGCGCCGCCGGCCGGCCACAGGTCGGGGGTGCGCAGCCGAGCGAGCGCCGGGTCGTCCGGGGTGTGCGCGTACGGGGAGGTGCCGGCGGCCTGGACGCGGCCGTCCCAGACGTAGCGGTAGGCGTCGTCGCTGGTGCGCGGCGGGGCGAGCAGGCCGACGGCGGCGACGGCGACGCTCCCGGCCAGGACCAGCGGCACGACCTGGCGGCCGCCCACTCGGCGCAGCGCCAGCAGGGCGAGCACGTACAGGGCGGCGTCGACGGTGTACCAGGTGTACAGCGGTGCGCGGTGGCCGAGCGTGCCGCCGCCGGTGACGGTGAGGGCGAGCGCGGCGGTCAGGGCGGTCAGGGCGGCCGGCGCGAGCAGACAGGGCAGCACGCGGGCGGGCCGGAGGCGGGTGGGCGGCACGCGGGCGGGCCGGAGGCGGATGCGCAGGGGGCGGGTGGGCACGCGCCCACCCTGCCACCGGGCGGCGGCGCGCGACCGCAGCGGCGTGGCGCCGTTCGGATTCCGTAAGCACGTCGTGCCGCTGCGAGGCGGGGGCCCGGCGGTTCCATGGACGGGTGACTCCGAACCTCCTTCCGCGATTCCGCTCGGCGCTGCACGAGCCGCGCACCGCCGTGGTGCTCGGCCGCTGGCTGGGCGCCGCGCTGCTGGTGTGCTTCCTGACCGGGCTGGTCAGCCACGCCCTCCAGGACCCGCCCGGCTGGCTGACGCCGTATCTGCTGAGCCGCCCGGTGAACGGCTACCGGGTGACCCAGGGGCTGCACGTGATCAGCGGCCTGGCGGCCGTCCCGTTGCTGGGGGCGAAGCTGTGGACGGTCTACCCGCAGCTGTTCGCGTGGCCGCCGGTGCGCGGCGTGGCGCACGCGCTGGAGCGGCTGGGGATCTTCGTGCTGGTCGCGGCGATGCTGCTGGAGCTGTTCACCGGGCTGTTCGACACCCTGCAGTGGTATCCGTGGCCGTTCCCGTTCCGCCAGACGCACTTCTGGCTGGCCTGGCTGGCCACCGGCGGCCTGTTCGTCCACCTCGCGGCCAAGGGCCCGCTGATCGCGCGGCACTGGCGCCGCCCGGCGGCCGGGCTGCCGCAGCGGCGGGCGTTCCTGGCCGCCGTGACGGCCGCGGTGGGCGCGGTCACGCTCACCACGGCCGGGCAGACCGTCCCCTTCCTGCGCGGGCTGGTCCTGCTGGCCCCGCGCCGCCCCGACCTGGGCCCGCAGGGGCTGCCGGTCAACCGGACCGCCGCGCAGGCCGGGACGGTCACCGTGCCGGCCGACTGGCGGCTCCGGGTGGACGGCCCGCAGCCGTACCGGCTCTCCCTTGCCGAGCTGCACCAACTCCCGCAGTACGAGGTCGAGTTGCCGATCGCCTGCGTGGAGGGGTGGAGCTTCTCGGCGCGCTGGACCGGGGTGCGGGTGGCCGATCTGCTGGTCCGGGCGGGCGCCCCGGCCGGCTCGGGCCTGCTGATCACCTCGCTGGAGGCGGACGGCCCGTACCGGGAGACGCGGATGCCCGCCGAGTACGCCGTCGACCCGCTCACCCTGCTCGCCCTGCGGATCAACGGCGAGGTGCTGACGGCGGACCACGGCTTCCCCGCGCGGATCATCGCGCCCAACCGGCCCGGGGTGCTGCAGACCAAGTGGGTCGCGCGCCTGGAGGTGATCTGATGCCCCGGTGGCTGCGCGCGGTGCTGCTGCTCGGCGGGCTCGCCCTGATCGGCTTCGGCCTGTCGGGCCTGCTCACCGACTCCTACCTCACCGACCCGCTCGACGTAGCGGTCTGGGCGGTGGGCGGGGTGCTGCTGCACGACGGGCTGTGGGTGCCGCTGCTCTGCCTGGTCGGCGCGCGACTGGCGCGCGACTGGGCGCTGCGCGGCTGGCTGATCGTCGCGGCGGCGGTGAGCGCGATCGGGCTGCCGGCGGTGCTGCGGGACGGCGAGAACCACGGCAACTCCTCCGTCCTGCCGCTGCCGTACCTGCGCAACTGGCTGCTGGTGCTGGCCGCCACCGCCGGGCCGGTGCTGCTGTTCGCACTCGTCCGGTGGTGGCGGCGGCGCCTGCGGGTCAGACGCCCGGCAGACCCGTCGTGAGCCCGTCCAGGGCGTGCGAGCAGACGCAGTCCCGGGCGGCGGGCAGGCTCTCCAGCGCCTTGAACAGCACCGTCCGCAGCCGGTCGACGTTTCCGGCGAAGACCTCCAGCACCTCGGCGTGGGTGACGCCCTCGCCGCTCTCCACGCCCGCGTCGAGGTCGGTGACCAGCGCCAACGAGGTGTAGCAGAGGCCGAGTTCGCGGGCGAGGACGGCCTCCGGGTGGCCGGTCATGCCGACCGCCGACCAGCCGTTCGCGGTGAACCAGCGGGACTCGGCGCGGGTGGAGAAGCGCGGGCCCTCGATCACCACCAGGGTGCCGCCGTCCACCGGCTCCCAGGCCGCGCCCCGGGCGGCGTCCAGGGCGGCGCGCCGCCCGTCCGGGCAGTACGGGTCGGCCATCGAGACGTGCACCACCTCGGGCACCGCCCCGCCGGGCAGCGGCAGACCGTCGTAGTAGGTCTGCACCCGGCCGGAGGTGCGGTCGACGAACTGGTCGGGCACCAGCAGCGTGCCGGGCCCGTACTCCGGGCGCAGCCCGCCGACGGCGCACGGCCCGAGCACCTGGCGCACGCCCAGGGAGTGCAGCGCCCACAGGTTGGCCCGGTAGTTGATCCGGTGCGGCGGCAGGCCGTGGCCGCGCCCGTGCCGGGGGAGGAAGGCGACCCGGCGGCCGGCCACCTCGCCCAGGAACAGCGCGTCGCTGGGCGGCCCGTACGGCGTGTCGACGCGCAGTTCGGTCACGTCGTCGAGCAGCGCGTAGAGCCCTGAGCCGCCGATCACGCCCAGTTCGGCGCGCGGAGCACCGGTTCCCTGATCGATCGTCATCGTTCGTACCCTTCCTCGGGGAGGCGTCCCGGCCACTCTAGGGTCCGCGCGGCGGCACCGGTCCTTACGGTTCCGGGACGGCGGGCGGGACCAAATGGCCGCGGGCCGTCGGGGTGGTCCGGGGCGGCCGAGCGGGTGACTTGCCGGACGTGTCGGCGGCGGCGCCCCCCACCCGGCGTGCGTCGGTTGGTGTGCGCCGCCTCCGGGCGGTGCGCGCCCTGTTCCCGAAGTTGAGAGCCGCCGATGCCTCCCACCGTTCGTCTTCGCCGCCTCGTCCCCGCCGCCCTGTGCGCGCTCGCCGTGGCCCTCACCGCTCCCGCGGCCCAGGCCGCTCCCCCGGGCCGCGGCCCGGGCACCGACCCCGGCCGGGGGTACGACGGAGGGAGGTACGACTGGGAGAGCGTGGCGGCCTGCGAGAGCAGCGGCGACTGGCACGTCAACACCGGCAACGGCTACTTCGGCGGCCTCCAGTTCGACACCCCCACCTGGCGCGACAACGGCGGCCTCGCCTACGCCCCGCGCGCCGACCTCGCCAGCCGCGAGGAACAGATCGCGGTGGCCCAGCACCTCGCCGGGCGGCGCGGCCTCTCCCCCTGGCCGGCCTGCGGCGCCCGCGCCACCCGCGGCCACGACCGCGAGCGCGACGCCGCCCTGCCCCCGCCGCCCGCACCCGCACCCGCGCCCCCGGCGGACAGCGACAGTGCCGGCGCCGAGGCCGGCGACGGCGGGTGGACGGTCCGCGAGGGCGACACCCTGGGCGACCTCGCCGAAAGCCTGCGCGTGCCCGGCGGCTGGCCCGCCCTCTACGCGCTCAACCGCGCCGCCATCGGCGACGACCCGGACCTCATCCAGCCGGGCACCGCGCTGCGCCTGCCGTCCTGAACCCGGCTCCCGCACAGCAGTCGGCCCGCCCGGTCTCACAGGACCGGGCGGGCCGACGGCGTTGTGCGGCGGAGCGTCAGCCGACGTGGACGCGCGGGCGGCGGCTGCGGTCGGGTTCGGCCTCGCGCAGCACCTCGCGGGTGACCGGGGCCACCTCGCCCTGGCCGAACAGGAAGAACCGCAGGAACTGGGCGAAGGGGTTGCCCTCGGTCCACTCGAAGTAGAGGTGCGGCTGCTGCCCGGTGCGGTCCCGGATGGTGAGGGCCAGCGCGGCGATCGCGTTCGGGATGCTGGAGCTCTCCAGCGTCAGCACCCGGTAGCGGCCGTGCAGCACCTCGCCGCGCACGGTCAGCTCGGTCTCGAAGTCGGAGGCGTCCCGGACGGTCACCTCGACGAAGACCAGGTCGTCCTCACCGGGGATGTCGTTGTCGGCGCGGATCTGGCGGATCTTGTCGCGGTACTCGGCGACGTCGCGGTGGGTCGGCTCGTTGGCGATGAGCCGCAGCGGGCGGTGCGCGTAGTCCCTGACGAAACGTTCCGCCACGTCGTCCAGCACCACATCGGTGACGCGCAGCTCGAAGGCACGGCGCAGCCGGGAGAGCAGCGAGACCAGGATGATGCCGGCGATGAAGCAGGCACCGATCTTCAGACCGTCCGGCCGCTCCAGGCAGTTCAGCACGGTGGTGTACAGGAAGATCGCCGCGATGATCGCGAAGGCGGTGGTCCAGCCCCGCTGCTTCGCCTTGTACGCGGCGATGGTGACGGCGATGGCCGCCGAACTGATCAGCACCAGCACGCCGGTCGCGTACGCGCCGCCCTGGGCGTCCACGTTGGCGTCGAACAGCCAGGTGACCAGGAAGCCGATCAGGGTCAGCACGATCACCATCGGCCGCACCGCGCGGGCCCAGTGCGGGGCCATGCCGTACCGGGGCAGGTAGCGCGGCAGCAGGTTGAGCATGCCCGCCATGGCGGAGGCGCCGGCGAACCAGAGGATGGCGATCGTGGACAGGTCGTAGACGCTGCCGAAGGTGCCGCCCAGGTACTCGTGGGCCAGGTAGGCGAGGGCGCGGCCGTTCGCGTCGCCGCCGGGCTTGAACTGGTCGGCCGGGATCAGCAGGGTGGTGATGAAACTGGTGGTGATCAGGAAGCAGCTCATGATCACGGCGGCCGTGGTGAGCAGCTTGCGGGTGCCGCGGATCCGGCCGGTGGGCTTCTCCTCGGTGTCGTCCGGGTCCCCCTCGATGTGCGGCATCACGGCGACGCCGGTCTCGAAGCCGGACAGGCCGAGCGCCAGCTTCGGGAAGACCACCAGCGCCACGCCCACCATGATCACCGGGTTGCCGTGCTGGGCGGTCAGCGCACTGGTCCAGTCCGTGACCACGTGCGGCGCCTCGATGATCTTCCAGATGCCGACGGCCACCACGACCACGTTCAGCACCAGGTAGACCGCGACCAGGGCCACCGCCAGGCCGATCGCCTCGCTGAAGCCCTTCAGGAACACCGCGCCGAGCAGCGCGACCAGGACCAGCGTGATCAGCACCTGCTTGCCGCCGAGGACGCTGGTCAGGTGCGGGTTCTCCACCAGGTGCGCGCTCGCGTCGGCGGCCGACAGGGTGATCGTGATGAGGAAGTCCGTCGCCGCGAAACCGAGCAGCGCCAGGACGAACAGCTTGCCCTTCCAGAACGACAACAGCCGCTCCAGCATGGCGATCGAGCCCTCACCGCGCGGGCTCTCCTGCGCGACCCGCCGGTAGACCGGCAGCGCGCCCAGCAGGGTGACGATCACCAGCACGATCGTCGCGATCGGCGACAGCACGCCCGCGGCCAGGGCGGCGATGCCCGGCTGGTAGCCGAGCGTGGAGAAGTAGTCCAGGCCGGTCAGGCACATCACCCGCCACCAGCGCTGGCCCTTGTGCGCGCCGGAGTCCCCCGCCTGCGCGCCGCCCTGCGAACCGTCCTGGCCGGCCTCCCCGGTGGCCGGCTTGTCCGCCGACACGTCCTCCAGCAGCCAGCCGCGCAACCGTATTCGCGCCGACGACGGTTCCGCCGTCGCCGCCTCCGTCAAACCCGACGAAACCACCTTGCACCTCTTGTTAAAGACCCCGTAAAAGCGCCGTCGGGCGACGGCAGTGCGACAGGCTATGCGACCGGCGTTAAGGACGCGTCATCGCCCCGCGTTAAGAAAACGTCATTGCCCCGCAGGTCGCGGCGGGTGGTGCGGCCGGTGACGGTGCGCCCGCGGCCGGGCGCCGACGGGCCGGCCGCGCGGCGCCGGGACAGGGCCGCTCCCCCGCCCCTGCGCCGCGTGCCGCGAAGGTCAGGCCCGGTAGCCGAGGACGGTCATCATGCCCGTCTCCGCGTGGTAGACGTTGTGGCAGTGCACCATCCACAGGCCCGGGTTGTCGGCGTCGAAGTCGACGGCGAGCGTCGCGCCCGGCAGCACGATCGCGGTGTCCTTGCGGGGCCCGTCACCGGGCAGCGCGAAGGTGTGGCCGTGCAGGTGGACGGGGTGCCACATGCTCGTGGTGTTGCGGAACTCCAGCCGCACCCGCTCCCCCGCCGCGACCGGGTGGCGCTGCGCCGGGTCGTACCGGCGGCCGTTGAACGCCCAGTCGGCCTTCGCCATGCCGCCGGTGAGCTCCAGCCGCACCGTCCGGTCCGGCGCCCTGGCGGGCAGTCGCACGCTCGGGTCGGCCTTGAGCTGTGCCGCGCCGAGCAGCCTGCCGTCCAGCTCCGCCGGGCGCACCGAGGCGTCCGGCGCGGCGCCGCCGCCGGTGCGCAGCAGGGCGAGTGCGGCGGCGTTCTTGCCCTCGGCGAGCGCGGTCAGCGGGAACACGCCGTCCTGGACGGTCACCAGCACGTCGTAGCGCTCGCCCATGCCGAGCAGCAGCGCCTGGGTGGTGGCCGGCTCGACCGGGAAGCCGTCGGTGTGGGTGACGGTCAGCTCGTGGCCGCCCAGCGCGACCCGGTAGGCGGTGTCGCCGCCCGCGTTGATCAGCCGGATCCGGACCCGGTCGCCGGGCTTGGCGGTGAAGGTCTCGGGCGCGGTGGCGAGCCGGCCGTTGACCAGGTGGAACGGATAGCCGACGTCGCCCGCGTCGCCGCCGAGCAGCGCGCTGCGGGCACCCATCAGCATCCGGGACGGGCCGACGGCGGTGGGCGGGGCGGAGCTCGGGGTGCCGGTTGGAGTGCCGCCCATGGCCGCCATGTCGTGGCCGCCCATCGCCGAGTGGTCCATCCCCGCGTGGTCCATCCCGCCCATGCCCCGGGCGAGTTCGGCGAGCACGGCGTCCGGGGTGCTGCCGTCGACCCCGTCCACCCAGTCGTCCAGGACGACGACCCACTCCTTGTCGTAGCGCAGCGGCTCCCTCGGGTCCTCGACGATCAGCGGCGCGTACAGGCCGCGGTCCTGCTGGACACCGGAGTGCGGGTGGAACCAGTACGTCCCCGGGTGGGCGAGCGCGAAGCGGTACTCGAAGCCGGCGCCCGCCCGCACCGCGTCCTGGGTGAGCCCGGGCACGCCGTCCATGTCGTTGCGCAGCGCGAGGCCGTGCCAGTGCAACGAGGTGGGCTGCGGCAGGTGGTTGGCGAGACTGACGGCGAGCGTCTCGCCGACCGTGGCGCGCACCTCCTGGCCGGGCAGGCGGTCGCCGTACGCCCAGCTGCGGACGGTGCGGCCGCCCAGGTCGAGCGTCGTCTCGGTGGCGGTGAGCGCGACCTTGCGCTCCGGCCCGGGCCCGCGCCGAGCCTCGGCGGCGGCGACCTCGGGGCCGCCGGGGGCGACGAAGCCGCCCGGGGTGGTGGGGGCGGCGCCCCGATGGTCCATGCCCTTCATCGGATCGGCGGAACAGGCGGCGAGCAGACCGGTGCCGGCGGCGGCGAGCGCCGCGCCGAGCACGGTACGACGGGTGGGTGTGCGCATGACGGAGTGCACCTCGTGCGGTGGGTGTGGGTGAGCAGGGCGTCGCGACGGCCGTCCCGCCCGCGCCGGAGCGCGGACACGGGGCGGCCGGCACGCGCCTACTGGCGCAGCACCGACAACCGGGCGAGGAGGATCCGCCCGCCTCCGGGCGGCGGCAGCGCGCGAACGGCCCGCAGCAGCCGGGCCCTCACCTCGGCGGCGACGTCACCGCTGTACCGCAGCAGGGGGCCGGCGATGAGGAGCAGCAACGTCCAGCCGGCGAGGACGGCCAGACACACCGTCATCGGATCCATGCCGTCGGCCGCCGTGGTGTGCACCGTCTCCTCGGCGCCCGCCGGGTGACCGGCGCTCACGGCGTGCCGCGCCGGCCCGTGGCCTGCCCCGTGCTCCGCCCCGTGCCCGCCGGCAGTCGGATGGCCGAGCGTGTGCATCGCCACGATGCCGAGCAGGAGCGCTGCGAGGAGCAGCAGGCGCAGGGCCCGGGGGACGGCCGGACGCGGCTCCGCCATCGTCCACCTCCCGACCGATCCCGCCACCAGTTACCCCCGCAGGGTATCCCGAGTCACGGCCCCCGGCCGCGCCGGGGCAGGTCGCCCGGCCCCTGCCTTCCCCGCCGCCGAAGATCGATCCGTTAGCATCCGTCAGCAGTTTGTCGACACGGAACCGGGCGGCACGCCGGTCCGGGGCTCATCAACGGGGGAAAGACATGGCAGATCCTGATCTGGCCTTGGAGTTCAAGGTCAACCCAGCCGAACTGGACGGCTGCGGACAGAGCGCTCAGCACATCGGCGGACTCATACCGGGCGAGACCGCGAAGATCACCGACCCGTGCAACCAGGCCGCCGGGGGCCTGAAGGGCTGGCTCACCGCCGCCGCCATCCAGAACTGCGGCACGAACTGGAAGACGCTGCTGGACAAGCTCGGCGGCGACATGGGCGACGTCGGCACCAAGCTCGCCACGTCAGCCGCCTACTACCGCCAGGTCGAGAAGGACATCCATGGGAGCATGCGGAACCCGGCCGCACCGGTCCCCAACGAACCGGACCCCTTCAACACGACCTTCGTCCCGGGCCCCGTGAAGCCCGCCAACGCGAAGGCGGCCGCGTAAGCGATGGACATCAAGACCCTCCACGACGCCGACCTCATCAACCTCACCACCGCGAAGACCGCCTTCGACACCCTCGCCACCGCCTTCGGCCAGCACGTCGAGAACTGGCAGCACGAGGTCGTCGACCGGCTGAACCACTCCCAGTGGACCGGGAACGCCGCCGGTCACGCCCAGGCCCGGATCCAGCTCCTGGAGAACGAACTCCAAGCCGCCCAACAGGAGATCGGCCTCGTCAGCAGGGCCCTGTACGACGCGGCCGAGGGCTTCGCCGCCACCCAGGCACACCTGATCAACGCCCTCGACGACGCCAGGACCCACAAGCTGACCGTCGCCGCCGACGGCGGGATCACCTGGGACAACGACCCCGGCTCCGCCACCTTCGCCGGCACCGACGCCGAGTCGCAGGCCCGGCAGATCAGCAGCCGGATCACGGCCGCCCTCGCCGAGGCCGACCACGCGGACCAGACGATCAGCGCCCGGCTCGCCCACCTGGCCGGCAACGCGAGCGACGGCACCGGACTCGACGCCGCCACGGCGAAGACCGACCTGGCCGCCGCGAACGCGCTCGAACAGGTCCCCGCCGCCGGCACCGACCCGAACAGCGTCAAGGGCTGGTGGAACGGGCTGACCGACGAGCAGCAGCACCGGATGATCCTCAACCACCCCGACCAGGTCGGCGCCCTCGACGGCGTCCCCGCGCTCGCCCGGGACCAGGCCAACCGGATCAACCTCCAGCGTGGCAAGCAGGACCTCCAACACCAGCTCGACGGCCTCGGCCCGGAGCCCAAGCACTACCTGTCCGTCGCCGAGACCAACGGCGGGCCCGTCCAGAACCCCGACTACACGGCGTGGAAGCAGAAACGCGACGACCTCGAAGACAAGCTGAAGGGCGTGACGGCCATCGAGAACCGGCTGAACACCCCGGTCAACGCCGAACACCCGCCCACCTTCCTGCTGGGCTTCGACACCAACGGCAAGGGCCACGCGATCATCGCGGCCAACAACCCCGACACCGCCGACAACGTGTCGACCTACGTACCCGGCACCGGCGCCCGGCTCGGCAGCATCGGCAGCGACATCAACCGCTCCGACCTGATGGTCCAGTCGGCCAACACCGCCAACAAGAACTCGAAGACCACCTCGTCGATCACCTGGGTCGGCTACGACGCTCCGCAGACGATCATCCCCGAGGCCGCGGACGACAAGTACGCGAAGAACGCGGAGGACAAGCTGCACGCCTTCGAGACCGGGCTGCACGCCACGCACGAGGGGAAGCTGTCGAACAACACCGTCCTCGCCCACAGCTACGGCACCACGACCGTGGGCTACACGATGCGGGACAAGGGCCTTCCGGTCGACAACGTCGTCCTCATCGCCAGCCCCGGCTGCGGCGTCGAAAACGCCAAGGACCTGAACATCGACCCGTCCCGCGTGTACGTGGCTCAGAGCCCGGCCGACGCGATCGGCTGGGCCGCCGCCACCGACCCCGGCGGGATGACGGACAACATCGTCGACAACGTCGCCAGCTCGTGGGGCCTCGGCGACGGTGACCACCACCTGATCCACGGCCGACAGACCACCGTCCCCCAGTTCGGCGCGCAGATCCTGCCCACCGACCCCAAGGCGGGGCACTCGGACTACTGGAACGAGAATTCGCCCACCCTGACCTCCATGGGGGAGATCATCGCCGGAAAGCGGGCCTCATGAGCACCACCGAGCACGCCCCACTGATCAAGCGGGTCACCGCCGCCGCTGCACTCGCGGTCACCGTACTGGCCCTGAACGGCTGCGGCGTGCAGACCTTGAACGAGCGGTCGAAGCCCACGATCACCCTGGACCAGGCCAAGAAGCAGATCGACACCTACCTCGCCGACACCCTGGCCAAGCTGCCGGTCAAGCCGACGGCGAGCTCGAGCGATTTCTTCGACATGGAATGCGACGCCAACGACATCGGCCCGCACGGCAGGACGCAGACCCATCGGGGATACGACTTCGAGGACCTCCCCCTGTCCGGCAGGACGGAGGTCGCGGACGCCTTCCGCGTCTACCTGACGGGACAAGGCTTTCAGCCGGTCGAGGACCCGCCCGGCTTCCATCCCGGCTGGGTGAAGCTGAAGAACCCCAAGGACAACTTCCTCGCCGTCCTGGACGGCGCCACGGATTCGAGCCGCCTTCTCAAGCTGACCGTCAGCTCCCCCTGCGTCTGGCCCGACGGCACGCCGCCGGCCTGATCCGAGCCGCCGCACCGGGGCCGCACCCTCCGCAGGGTGCGGCCCCTGCACGTCCGCCCGCGCCGACCCCGGAACAAACCCCGAGGAACGTCCCCTAAGGGCGTAGACGCGCCCGGGGGCGGGCATGGCTGAATCGTGGAACCCCGAGCAGCAGCCGTGAGAAGGTGTCGGCCATGAAGGTGATCGAGTTCGTCCTCAATGTCATTTGGCTGATCTTCTGCGGTATCTGGATGGCCATTGCCTATACCGTCGCCGGAATTATCTGCTGCGTGCTGATCGTGACCATCCCGTTCGGCGTCGCATCCTTCCGAATTGCCGGCTTCATACTGTGGCCGTTCGGGCGGACGACCGTGGAGAAGCCGGGGGCCGGGGCGGCGTCCTGCGTCGGGAACGTCATCTGGCTGATCTTCGCGGGCTGGTGGCTGGCGATCGCGCACCTGGTGACCAGCATCCCGCTGTTCCTGTCGATCATCGGCATCCCGTTCGGCTGGGCGAACCTCAAGATGATCCCGATCTCCCTCATGCCGCTCGGCCGCGAGGTCGTCCCCACCGACCAGGCCTGGGGCGCCCGGTAGCCGTTCGAGAAGCAGCCGCAGGATAAACGGCCCCGGGCCGGCGGAAGAACCGCCGGCCCGGGGCCGTTCGGTGTGTGCGGACGGGCGGGCTCGTACCGGGCGGCGGTGGGGCGGCGGCGGCCCGAGGGCCGGTTGCGGGTCAGGTCAGAGGCCGAGCAGGCGCACGGCCTCCGCGCGAATCTCGACCTTGCGGACCTTGCCGGTGACGGTCATCGGGAACTCCTCGACCACGTGCACGTACCGCGGGATCTTGACGTGGGCGAGCCGGCCGGCGCAGTAGGTGCGGACGGTGTCGGCGGTGAGCGGCTCGGCTCCCGCGCGCATGCGGATCCACGCCATCAACTCCTCGCCGTACCGGGCGTCGGGCACACCGACGACCTGGACGTCGAGGACGTCGGGGTGGGTGTACAGGAACTCCTCGATCTCGCGCGGGTAGAGGTTCTCGCCGCCGCGGATGACCATGTCCTTGATCCGGCCGGTGATGGCGAGGTAGCCGTCCCGGTCCATGACGGCGAGGTCGCCGGTGTGCATCCAGCGGGCGGCGTCGACGGCCTCGGCGGTGCGCTCGGGCTCGCCCCAGTAACCGAGCATGACGGAGTAGCCGCGGGTGCAGAGTTCACCGGGCTCGCCGCGCGGGACGGTCCGGCCGGTGGCCGGGTCGATGACCTTGACCTCCAGGTGCGGGCCGACCCGGCCGACGGTGGAGACCCGGCGGTCGACCGTGTCGTCGGCGCGGGTCTGGGTGGAGACGGGCGAGGTCTCGGTCATGCCGTAGCAGATGGCGACCTCGGCCATGCCCATCCGGCCGATGACGTCCTTCATCACCTCGGCCGGGCAGGGGGAGCCCGCCATGATGCCGGTGCGCAGGCTGGTGAGGTCGTGGCGCGCGAAGTCGGGGTCGGCGAGTTCGGCGATGAACATGGTGGGCACCCCGTACAGCGAGGTGCAGCGCTCGGCGGCGACGGCGGCCAGGGTGGCGCCCGGGTCGAAGGAGGGCGCGGGGATCACCGTGCAGGCGCCGTGGGAGATGGCCGCGAGGTTCGCCATCACCATGCCGAAGCAGTGGTAGAACGGCACCGGGACGCAGATCCGGTCCTGCTCGGTGTAGTTGAGCAGTTCGCCGACGAAGTAGCCGTTGTTGAGGATGTTGTGGTGGGACAGGGTCGCACCCTTGGGGAAGCCGGTGGTCCCGGAGGTGTACTGGATGTTGATCGGGTCGTCCGGCGCCAACTCCCGCTGCCGCTGTGCGAGAAGGCCGGGGTCGGCGCGGCGCCCGGTGGCGAGCAGGGCGTCCCAGTCGGGGCCGCCGATCAGCACCCTCCGCTCCAACTCGGGGCACCCGGGCCGCACTTCCTCGATCATTCCGGCGTAGTCGGAGGTCTTGAAGCGCTCGGCAGCGACCAGCAGGCGGATCCCGGCCTGGTTCAGCACGTACGCCAACTCGTGTGAGCGGTAAGCAGGGTTGATGGTGACCAGGATCACGCCGAGCTTGGCGGTGGCGTACTGGGTGAGCGTCCACTCGGCGCAGTTGGGCGCCCAGATGCCGACCCGGTCGCCCTTGGCGATGCCGAGGTCGAGCAGGCCGAGGGCCAACGCGTCGACGTCGGCGGCGAGTTCGGCGTACGTCCAGCGGCGGGCGGTGGCCCGGTCGACCAGGGCGTCCCGTGCGGGGAAGGCGCGCACCGCGCGGTCGAGGTTCTCCCCGATGGTGTCGCCGAGCAGCGGCACGTCCGAGGTGCCGGAGGCGTAGCTGCGCGGGGTCGGCGTGGTCGGCACGTTCTGACTCCTGGGTGGGCGCGTGCGGGTCGGCCCCCATGGTCTCCGCCGCGCGCCCGCGCCACCACCCCCGAACGGGGGTGCGGACACGATGCTGGGGCCGTCCGTCGGGTTCGACGGACGGCCCCAGCAGTCGGGTCAGCCGTTGATGCAGGTGTTGCCGAAGGCCGGGTTGAGGATGCTGATGATGCCGATCGAGTTGCCGCAGACGTTGGCCTCGAGGTTGATCGGGATCTGGATCTGGTTGCCGGAGAGCACACCGGGGGAACCGAAGGCGACACCGTTCGCGGTCGCGTCGCCCGCGGCAGCGGTGCCGGCACCGGCCAGAACGGCCACAGCGGCGAGTGCGGTGGCGGCGAGGGTGGTACGAATACGCATTGCGTCACTCCTTGTGAGGGCAGCGAACATCCATGTGACGAACACACTCGCACCGATCGAACTCGATGGCAGGCCGGGAACGGCCGAATTGGTCACTCAGAGGGCGTGTCGCCCTCCCGCTCCCCCGGCACCGGCCGCACCGACCCGGACGCGCTCACCCATTCCAGCAGGTCCCGGGCCGGTTCGAGCCCCGGTTCGGCCGCCACCGCGCGGTGCAGCAGTCCGAGCGCGAACACCCTGTCACCTGCCGCCAGCGCGTCCAGCGCCCGGTTGTAGTCGATCCGAGCGGCGTAACGCAGCCGGAACAGCACGCCGAGATCCTCCCGGCAGGACGGACAGCGCAGGCCCTGCGGGTCCGCCGGGACGGCGCACTGCGGGCAGCGCACCTCGATCGGCGGAACCTCGGCAGCCTGCCCGCCGATCGGGTGCGCGTCGGCCGGGGACACCTCGGACGGTGGTACCTCGGACGGAGTCAGGTCGGACGGAGTCACGTCGGAGTTCATCGCGGACCGGCCTCCTCCGGGCGGACCGGGCCGAGCGACTCCGCGAGCGGCTCGCTGCCCAGCTCCCGCTGCGCCTGCGCGTACAGCGCCAGCAGCGCCGAGCTGTGCTGGTTGGCGGCCTCCATGTTGGCCGACTCCACCGCCTCGTCCAGCCCGCGCAGCTCGGCCATGATCCGCTGGGCCAGCGCCGGCGAGACCATGTTCTGGTTGACGTAGACGTTGCACATGGTGAGCATCCGGAAGGTGTGCCCGAGCGAGTCGCACAGTTCGTCGGCCCGCTGGGCGGCGCGCATGGCGCCCTCCCAGTCGGCCGCCTCGCGGCGCAGCCGCAGGTCGGCGGCCACCGAGCGCAGCCGGTCGAGGTCGCTCGGGTCGAGGTGCTTCTCGCAGTAGTGGATGAACAGGCTGAGGTACGCCTCCGAGCCGCGCACCCAGCGCTGGGCCTTGAGCTGGCGCTGGGCCCGCTCCAGCGCCTCGTCCACCGACTGGCCGCGGGTCTGGCCGGCGGCCAGGTCGTCCAGGCTGTCCATGAGGCGCTGCGCCTCGCGCATCTCGGCCTCGGTGAGCTCGCCGCCCCAGCGGTCGGTGAAGGTCTCGATCTGCCGCTGCTGCTCCTCGACCTGGACCTTGAGCTCGGGGTCGAGGGTGACGCGCTCCAGCTTGACGGTCTTCTCGCCGCCGCCCTGGATCCGCACCGACAGGGTGATGGTGCGGTCCCGGTCGAGGCCGAAGGACACCTCCACCGGGGTGCGGCCGCCGAGCCCGGCGGGCAGCCGCAGGGTCAGGTGGCCGATCAGCTCGTTCTGCTGGGCGATCTCGTGCTCGCCCTCGTAGACCGCGATCTCCAGCCGCTGGCGGCCGCTGCCGGAGACCACGAACTCGCGGCTGACCGGCGAACTGGTCGGGTAACTGGTGTTCTTGGGGATGATGACGGCCAGCCGGCCGTCGTTGAGCTCGATGCCGAGGTTCTTCGGGGTGATGTCGAACGGGTTGGTGACCTGCATCAGCTCGCCGCAGCCCTGGCAGGCCTCGCTGCCCGGCGGGTTGACCACGCCGCAGGCCGCGCAGCGCAGGCCGACGTCCTCGGCGGCGGTCGAGGCGACCCTGGTCTGCCCGGGTGCGGCGGAGTTGAGCGCCTCGCCGCACAGTTCGCAGGCGGAGACGCCGGGGGCGGCGGGGGTGCCGCAGCGCGGACAGTTGTCGCTGCGCACGGCGGTGGCCGCCTGGGACTGCGCCGGGATGGCCGCGCCGACGGCCGAACCGCCCAGCTCCTGGCCGCACTTGGGGCAGGCGGCCGCCTCGGCGTCGACCGGGAGGTGGCAGCCGGTGCAGGAGACCCGGGGCCCGCCGAGCAGCGTGGTGGCGCAGTTGGCGCAGTTGGAGGCGGAAAGGTCGCCGGGGGCCCGGCACTCGGGGCACTCCACCTCGCCGACCAGCGCGGACTGCACGGCCGCGCCGAGCGCCACGCACTGCATCGGGTTGACGCCGCGCCGGATCCGGCGCGGCCCGAAGACCTCGCCGAGCCGCCGGGCCACCAGCGGGATCGCGGTGGAGCCGCCGACCAGCACCACCTCGTCGATGTCCCCGACGGTGAGGTTGGCCTGCATGATGGCCTTGTGGGTCAGCTCGATGGTGCGCTCGATCTGGGCCTCGATCAGCTCCTCGAAGCGGGCCCGTTCGAACTCCGTCTCCAGCACCAGCTGGCCGGCGCCGAGGCCGGGCAGGATCACCTCGGAGGCCTCCTGGTGGGAGAGCTCGATCTTGATGGTCTCGGCCGTGGAGGCGATCTTGGGGCGGTCCCGCAGGTCGGGCTGGTAGTCCGCGCCGTACTCCTCGCGGATGTCCTCCAGCAGCGCGGTGGTGATGGCCCGGTCGAAGTCGTCGCCGCCGAGCAGGTTGTCGCCCTCGATGCCGAGCACCGAGACCGAGCCGGGCACCAGCAGCAGGATGGAGATGTCGAAGGTGCCGCCGCCGAGGTCGTAGACCAGGACGGTCCGGCCCTCGTCGCCGGCCTCGGAGGTGATCCCGTAGGCGAGCGCGGCGGCGGTCGGCTCGTTGATGATCCGCAGCACGTGCAGGCCGGCCATCCGGCCCGCCTCCTGGGTCGCGGCGACCTGCCGTTCGCCGAAGTACGCGGGGACGGTGATGACGGCCCGGTGGAAGGGCTCGCCGAAGCGCTGCTCGGCGTCCTCCTTGAGGCGGTGCAGGATGATCGCGGAGATCTCGATCGGGGTGTAGGAGCGGCCGTTGAACCAGACGTTGACGTCGCCGTCGGTGCCGGCCGTGACCTTGTAGTCGACCTCCTTGAGGGCCGCCTGGACCTGCGGGTCCTTGAACTTGCGGCCCATGAAGCGCTTGACCGAGCGGATCACGTTGACGCCGTCGATGGCGACCCGGCTGCGCGCCGTGGAGCCGACCAGCAGTTCGCCCTTGCGGCCGCTGCCGACCACGGAGGGCGTGGCCTCCTGGTTCTGCCGGTTGAAGATGATCTCCGGCTCGCCCCGGCGCAGGTGGGCCACCACCGAGTTGGTGGTGCCCAGGTCGATGCCGAGTGTGCGGTACATGTCGTTCCCCTCTTGCCCCTCGTGGTCCTGGCTACTTCTTCCGCTTGCGCCGGCCGCCCGCGGCCGTTCCCTTCCGGCGGGCCCGGGGCGGGGCCGCCGTGGCCCGGGCGGCGGGGTTCACCGGCGCGGCGGCGGGTTCGGGGCCGCCGTCCGCGTCCTCGGCTTCCGTGGGTCCGGTGTCGTCGCCCCCGGCTTCCGTAGGCTCAAGGTCCGGCGCCGCAGCCCCCTCCGGTGCGGGCTCCAGGGCCCGCTCGACGTCCTCCGCGAGGACCGGCTCCCCCACCGGGGCGGGCTCGGGCACCGCGGCGACGACGACCTGGGCGCGGCGCAGCACCTCCTCCTCCCAGAAGAACCCGGTGACCACCGTCCGGACGACCGTCTCCGGCGCCACTGCGGGACGCGGCTCGGTGCCGACGATCTCGGTCAGCGCCGGGTCCGCCGCCAGCCCCTCCAGCCGCATCGGGCGCACCCCGGCCTTGGCGAGGCGGCCGAGCAGCCGCCGGCGGGTGGCCTCGATCCCGGTACCGCGTCCGAGCAGCACCAGCTCCCGGTCCAGGCCGAGCGCGGCGAGGGCGTCGTCCACCTCGACCAGGATGCCCAGCAGGTCCCGCTGGGTGGCCCGGGCGGTCTGCGCCTCCTCGGCCCGCAGGCGCTGCAGGAGGGAGGCCCGGTACAGCAGTTGGCTGAACGCCTGGTCGAGGTCGACCTCCAGGGCGCGCTGCGGGACGTCCAGCGGCCGGTGGCCGTCGGGCGCGGGAGCGGTCGGCGTGTCGGTCATTCGGGTACCTCGATCTGCGGCAGCACGGACAGGTCGGCCGCGTAGCGGGCGGGGACGGGCGGTTCGGGGTCGGCTCCGCCGGGGGCGGGTTCGGCGAAGTCGGCCGCCGCCTCGGCCCGGTGCAGCACCAGGAGGGCGGCGGCGGGCGGCAGCGGCGGGCGTTCGACGACCAGCAGCGGTTCGGCGAGGGCGGGCGCCAGCAGGTCGGCGGCCTGGTCGACCGGCTCCGGCGGCAGGGGGCGCTGGAGGTCCAGCTCCAGCCGCCGGTCGGGGTTGCGCAGCAGGGCGGCGGCGTCCTGGATCTGCTGGCGGGTGTAGCGGCCGGCCTTCATCGCCGGGCCGACGGCGAGGTTGATCTCGCGCACGCCGGCCGTGAGCGCAACGCCCAGGACCTCGTACGGCGACGGTTCGTGCAGTGGCATGGCGGGCGGCTTCTCTCCTCACGGCTGACGGTTGCTCAGGGATTGGATGTGGCTCGGGGATTGGCTGTGGCTGTGGATCAGGGATGGGCGCATGGGCTACGACGACGGCGGCGGCTCCGCGGTTGCCGTCAGCGCAGTGCGCCGATCCTCCGTTGCAGGGCGCGCAGGTCGCGGTCGTCCGGGTTGTACTCGACGGCCTTGCCGATCAGCGAGCGGGCCTCCCGGAACTGGCGCAGGTTGGCCCGGCTGACGGCGTAGGAGCTGTAGACGACGCTGAGTTCGACGTGCAGCTTGGCGACGTCCTCCGGGGTGCGGGAGAGCGCAAGCGCCTCCTCCAGCAGCCGGATCGCGTCGCGGTAGCGGTTGGCCTCGTAGTGGCCGATGGCCTCGCCGCGCCAGACGCTGACCATCAGGCGGCGGATCTCGTCCGAGTCGTCGTAGGACCTGGCCTTCTGGAGCATGGCGGCCTGGGTGGTGAACGGGCTGCCCTGGAGGTTGTCCAGCATGTGGTTGGCCAGCATCACGGCGACCCGGCGCGGGGCCTCCTCCTCGGTGTCGCCGTCCCATTCCGGGTCGGCGCGCAGGGCCTCCGCCATCCGGGCGACGGCGAGGGCGCGGTGGTCCGCGAAGGCGGCGATGCGGGAGAGGTGGCGCAGCACGAAGGCGAGGCCGAGCCGGTGATCCGGGTCGGGGTTGAGCGTGATCAGCTCCCGCCACGCGTCGGCGGCCTCCTCCAGTTCCGCTTCGGGGGCGTCGGGGCGGCTGAGCTGGCCGGCCCGGTTGCCGAGGGCGGCCTCCAGGAAGTGGACGGCGGTCGGGTCGCCGGGGGCGAGCTCCATGCTCTTGCGCAGCAGGACCAGGGCGCGGGGGTAGTCCTTGGCCTCGTTGTTGATCTTGCGGGCCCACTGGGCGTAGGTGGCGCCGAGGTCGCCGCGCACCTCGGGGTGGTCGGGGGCCAGCGCGAGGGCCTTCTCCAGGAGTTCGGTGGCACCCGCCTGGTCGTCGTCGCTGCTCTTGAGCAGGGCGCGGGCGGCCCGGACGCCGCACTCGGCGGCGATCGCGGGCGCGTCGGCGGGCAGGACGGCGCCGGGCACGGCCCGGGCGCGGGTGAGGCAGTCCAGGGCCTCGCGCCAGTCCTGGTTGCGGTGGTGCTCGCGGGCCTCGCTGACCAGGCTCTCGCCGAGCAGGTCCCGCCAGCCCGTTCCGCGTTCGGCCTCGGGCACCGCGTCCAGGGCGCCGACGGCGGCGGCCTGGCGGCCCTGGAGGAGCAGATAGCGCTGCGGGCCGAGGTCGCCGAACAGGCCGAGGGCCCTGGTCAGCGGGTGCCCGTCGGGGGTTTCCGGTCGCCGCCAGGCCTGTACGGCCTCGTCGAACCCGGCCGCCCAGGCGGCGAGTTCGGACTCCTGGCGGAGCAGCCGGTCGAGTGCGGGGCCGAGGGCGAGGCGCCGGGCGGGGCGGCCGGGCAGGGTGATCCGGACGTCCTCCTGGGCGAAGGCGTCGGCGCTGTGCGCCTCCATGCCGAGGCGCAGGGTCCAGGCGGTGACCTCGTCGCCGGTGCGGCCGGCGGCCCGGTCCAGCGCGCGCAGGTCCTCGCGGAGGCGGTCGGTGAGCGCGCTGCGGGCGGTGGACATCCGCTGCGGTTCGGCCGGGCGGCCGGTGATCCGGGCGGACTCCGCCCACAGGTCGGGCTGGTGCAGGGCGGCGACCAGGCAGCCGAGCGTCCAGGTCCAGATCCGCTCGTCCGGGCCTTCCGAGGTTTCCGAGGTTTCCGGGCCCGCCTGGAGGGAGACCGCGAGCCGGTAGCCGGCCAGGCCGAGCGCGTGCAGCAGCCGGGGGTGGGCCGGGTCCTTGAGCAGCAGGGCGTGGTAGCCGTCCCAGGCCTCGCGGTGGCGGCCCTCGACGGCGTGCTGGTGGGCCTCGTGCTCGGCGAGCAGGACGAGCGCGGCGGCGGCCTGCGGCCTGCCCGGGGCGAGGGTGAGGGCCTGGCGCAGGTCGCCGGCCGCGCGTCCGGGCTCGCCGGCGTCGAGGGCGGCGCCGGCCCGGCGGATCAGGACGGCGCCGCGCGCGGCGTCGGCGTCCGCCGGCAGGTCGGCCAACGCCTCGTCCAGTCGGCCGAGTTCGGCCCGCAGCAGGGCGAGGTCCAGCCGTACGGGCGCGGCGGCGGGGCTGTCGCCGAGGGCCTGCGCCCAGGCGGCGAGGACGGGTTCGGCCTGCTCGGGCACCCCGGCCCGGCGGGCGCAGTCCAGGACGGCGCGCAGCGCGGGGCCGGTGCAGCGTACGCAGCGTGGCGAGGCGCCGTCGGCGGGGCGGTGCAGGTGGGCGGCGCAGACCTCCCGGCCGCAGCCGGCGCAGGTGCCGGTGGCGGGGGCGGGGGCGGCGGCGGGGCAGACGGCGCAGTCGGCCGTCGCGGGCGGGGGCTGTGGCGGTTCGGGGGCCTGGCCGGCGGTCAGGAAGTGGCGGTACCAGTCCAGTGCGGCGGCCCAGTTGCCGGCCCGTTCGGCGAGCAGCGCCCGCAGCCGGGCGAGGCCCGGGTCGCCGGCCGGGTCGGGGGCGAGCGGGGCGAGCAGGGCGATGGTCTGGACCGGACGGCCGGTCAGCAGGGCGGCGGCGGCCAGGTGGTAGCGGTCGCGCGGCCCGGTGGCGGCGTCGAGCAGGGTGCTCAGCGGTTCGGTGGAGCCTGCGGCCAGGGCGAGGGCGGCGCGCAGCCGGGCCTGCCGGTGGGTGACGGAGCCGGGCAGGGTGTCGGCGAGGTCGAGGGCGGCGGCGGCCCGCTCGCGCGGTTCGGGCCGGTCGCGGCCGGTGATCAGGAGGTGCGCGGCCTCGCGCAGGGCGGCCTCGCGCAGCGCGGCCCGGTAGCCGGGGGCGGCCGGGTGGTCGGCGGCGGCCTGCTGCCAGAGCTCCCGGGCGGCCACCGGGTCGGCGGCCAGCCGGGTGCGGGCGAGCCGGTCTCGGGCCAGGGCCTGGCGTTCGCGCAGGTCCTCGTCGTGCAGCGGCTCCCAGCGGGCCAGGGCGCCGGCCGGGTCGTCGGTGCGGGCGAGGGCGAGACCGTGGTGGAAGGCGGCGATCCGGGCCCAGCGGGAGTCCGGTTCGACGTCGGCCTCGGCGCCGAGGACGGGCGCGGCCTCGGCGGCCTGCCCGGCGGCGAGCAGGGCCGCGCCGAGCCGGACCCGGGCGGGGCGCCAGTCGGGGGCGAGGCCGAGGCCGGTGCGGTAGTCGGCGGCCGCCTCGGCGGGGCGCGCGGCCCGTTCGTGCACCAGGGCGAGGCCGAACCGGGCCGGGGCGAAGGAGGGTTGGACGGTCAGGGCGGCGGTGAACTGGTCCCGGGCCTGCTCGTCGGCGCCGAGCAGCAGGGCGAGTCGGCCGAGGGCGTAGCGGGGGCGGGGGTCGCCGGGGGTCTCGGTGGCGGCGGCCGCGAGGTCGGACCAGGCGGCGTCGGTGGCGCCGAGCCGCTGCCGGGCCAGGCCCCGGAAGAGCAGGCTCTCGGTGCGCAGCGCCGGGCCGCGCCCCCACGGGGAGGGCTCGCCGGGGCCGCGGCGCAGCGCCTCGTCGAAGGCGGCGACGGCGGGTTCGTCCCGGTGCAGGGTGAACAGCTGGGCGCCCCAGCGGAACCAGAGTTCGCCGCTGCCGCCGGGTGCGGCCGCGGCGAGCAGGGTCTCGGCCTCGGCGGCGCGGTCGGTGTCGCGCAGCAGGGCGGCCCGGGCCAGGACCGGCCAGTCCCGGCCGGGCAGTGCGGCCAGCGACCGGGTGGTGGCGCTCTCGCGCTGCTCGGGGGAGCCCTCGCGGCAGAGCCGCTGGAGCCAGTCCGTGGCGCGGGCGGCGGCCGCGGCCTCCTCGCCGGGTTCGGCGCCGTCGGCGGTGGCCTGGAGGAAGGCGAGCAGCGGCCCGAGGTCGCCGTCGGGGGCGGATATCCGCTCCTCGGCGAGGCGGTGCAGGCTCCACCGGGGCAGTTGCCGGGCCGGGTCGGCGAGCAGCGGGAAGGCCTCGCGGTACAGGGCGAGGGTGGCCTGCTGGTCGCCGGTGGGGACGGTGGCCTCGGCCTGGCCGAGCAGGGCGAGGCCGCGTTGCGGGCGCAGTTCCTCGGGGCCGGCGGCGAGCCGTTGGGCGAGGCGCGCGTAGCGGCGCCGGGCCTGCGGGGCCTTGCCGGCGGCGAGCCGTTCGGCGGCCGCGGCCAGGGCCTTGGCCACGGCCTGGGCGTCCAGGCTCCGTCGGCGGCGGGCCAGTACGACGGCTGCCGCACCGGCCAGTGCCACCACGATCAGCAGCACCGCGAGCTGCACCATGCACCGTCCCCCTGCGCTTGGAAATACGCCGATCGATGATCAACACAAGGTGTGTGATCATGAGTTGACGCCGTTTCGATGTTGATCGAGTGCCCATCAGAATAGGCCCTCCACCGGACAGACGAACAGAATTGAGCACTATCCTGGGCGACGCAGCGGAAGCGGTGTGAGAACCACCGCGCGGGAACCGGCCCGAGGCCGGGTCGGGGCGAACAGGCCAACAGGCCAACAGGGTCCAGTCGGGGGATGCGTGTCCGAGTCGCGTTGGGTGCCCGGGCTCCGGTTCGGGCCGGAGTTCGACCCCGAGCAGTACGAGCTCCTGGAATTCCACCACCGGGGCGGCGAGGCCGAGGTGTGGCGGGCGGTGCGGACCGGCCACAGCGGGCTCAAGGAACTCGTCGCCGCGAAGATCATGCTGGAGCGCGACCCCTCCGAGGTGCGGCGCTGGCTCGGCCGCTGGGACGACGTCTCGCACAACGCCCACCGCCTGGGCGTGAACGACCTGGTGGTGCCCAGCTTCCTGCTCGGCCCTTCCCCGCACCGGCCCGGCGCCGCGCCCTCCGCCGGGCTGCTCGGCTACCAGATCTCCCCCTGGGTCGAGGGCGTGCCGCTGCACACCTGGGCCCGCACCCAGCGCGGCGGCCCGGCGGCGGTGGCCGAGGTGCTGGCCCGGCTCTGCCGGATCGTCGACGAACTGCACCGCAAACGCTGGGTGCACCGCGACATCTCCCCCGCCAACGTCCTGGTGGACGCCCAGAACCAGGTCAAGCTGATCGACCTGACCTTCCTGGCCCCGCTCGACCACACCCTCACCGTCGCGGTGTTCACCCCCGGGCACGTCCCGCCGGAGGCCGAGCAGGTCGGCGGCTTCCCCACCACCGCCAAGGACCTGTTCGCGGTCGGCACCCTCGCCCGCACCCTGCTGCTGCCCGACCACGGCCGGCTCGACCACCGGCTCGCCGCCGAACAGGCCCGCGCCGAACTCCTCGCCGCCGGCTACGGCGAGGACCTGGCGCGCTGGGCCTGCGAACCGCTCGCCCGCGAACCGGACCGCCGCCCCTCCCCGCTCGGCCCCTGGGTGGGCCGCGGCCGCGAACTCCTGCGCTCCCGCAGGCCGGTGGCGCGCACCACGGGCCTGGCCGTCCTGCCCGACCGGGCCGGCCGGCCGCTCCTGGTCACCGGCGGCGCCGACGGCACCGCACTGGCCGGCCCCGGACACCACGGGCAGCGCCTGCCGGCCGGCCAGGGGCCCGGCCCGGTCAGGGAGTTGCTGGCCGGCTGGGCCGGACGCCAGGGCGAACTGGTGGTCTGCGCCGAGGACCGCGGCGGGACGCTCTGGGTCGGCACCTCGGCCGGCTGGTGGGAGGCCGCGCGCGGCGTCAGCGGGCTCGCCGGGGCGGTCAACTCCGCCGGGGAGATGACGGTCTGGACGGCGGCCGGCGGCGCCCTGCGCTCCTACCGCTGGGCGCCCGGCCTCACCCTCACCGGCCAGGAGCTGCCCGGCTGCCCGGCCGACCGGGTGCTCGCCGCCCTGGAGGAGCGGGCCGGGTCCTGGCTGGTCCTGGTCGAGCACCGGGAGCAGGTGCTGAGCTGGCGACCGGGCTCGGCCGAGCGCCCCGCCCCGCTGGGGCCGCCCGGCGCCCTGCGCGCCGGGGCGCTGGCCCGCACCTCCGCCGGACCGCAGGCCGCCACGCTGCGCCCGGACGGCTCCGTCCAGCTGCACACCCTCGACACGGCCGGCCCGGCCCCCGAGATCGGCGACGGCGAGCCCTCCCTCGGCGTCGCGATGGCCGGCCACCGGGGCGGCCCGACGGTGGCGCTGGCCGGCGCGGGCGGCGTCCGGCTACGGCTGCCGGCCGGCGGCGCCTCCCGGCGGCCGCGCTGGTGGCGGCCGACGCTGCGCCCGGCCACCCGGGTCGCGCTCGCGATGGGCGAGGACTGGCGGCTGTGCCTGGCCGCGGTGGTGGAGGGCGAGTTGCAGTGCTGGCAGGAGGACGCGGCGTACCGGTGGCAGGCGGTGACGCTGCCCGAGCAGGGCTGAAGCGGGGCTTCGCGGGGCTGAACGGAACGCGCCGGGCCAGCGCGCCCGGGCTTCCGGTGGTCAGGTCGAAGCGGATGTCGGCCGAGTCGCGCCGGCCGAGCACCGTCACCTGCAACTCCTGGTCCA
>NZ_JBFBNR010000036.1:0-76368 GCF_040687675.1 Kitasatospora sp. NPDC056731 | reverse complement strand
GCCAGCGCCCGACTGCGGCCGCGCCGGGCGGGCGCGGGGCCGGCCTCGGGCGGCGGGAAGCCGGCCGCGGCGGTGCTGCGGCCGGGGCCGCCCGGTGCCCCCGCGGGTGCGGGGCGTGCGGGGGTCACGGAAGCCGCACCACCGTCTCGCCCTCGGTGGTGTCGATGTGCACCGCCGAGATGCGGGGGCCGGCCGAGGGGTCGACGAGGACGTCGAGCGCGGCGAGTCCGGGCCACCGGTCCGCCCAAGCCCGCTCCGGCTCCCGCGCCGGGCCCGTCTCAAGGCGCCGCAGCGCCTTCGGGCACACCCGGTGCCCGGCCGCCTGGAGATCGCCCGGCACCCGTGCCGCGCGCGCCTGCGGGTCGCCGTAGCTCAGGAAGAACGGCAGCACCCGGCTGCGCCACGACAGGTCGAACGCCGCCTCCGCCCACGGCACGCTCCCTCCGTCGGCCCGGACCGATTCGCCGCGGAAGAGGTCCGGATCCGCTCCGGTGACCGTCTCCACCGCGCGTGCGGTGGACTCGATGTCGTCGGTCAGCGCCGCCCAGTTGAGGAAGTCCGGCCCGTCCGCCGTCCGTTCCAGGAACAGCCGGCCGAAGTCCTCGCCCGCCAGCCGCCGTTCGTCGTGGGTGACGAGCAGCTCCAGGTACTGCACGTCGGGCGTGTCGAAGGGCACCACCCAGCTCGCCGTGCCGTCCGGGTTGGGGCTGCCGTCGGTGATGCCGAACCCGTACTCGTCCCACAGCAGTTCGCGCAGCGGCTCGATGGTGCGCGCACCGAGGATCACGTGGTCGATGCGCATCAGGAGGCACCGCCCAGGGCGTGCGAGGGGCACATGCTGTACGGCAGGGCCTCCCAGTCGTCGCCGACCAGGCCGGCCGCCATGCCCTTGCCGGTGGCGCGCGCCGAGAGCAGCCCGTGCCCGGCGTGGCCGGCCGACAGGAAGATCCGCTCGTGGCCGGGCAGCGCGCCCGCCAGCGGCCGTCCGGTGCCGGACACCGGGCGCAGTCCGGCACGGAGTTCCACGGGCACCGAGTCCGCGAGCCCCGGCATGACGGTCGTGGCGAACCGCAGCAGGTGCGCGATGCCCTGGGTGGTCACGTGCTCGGCGAAACCCGTGTCCTCCTCCGTCGCACCGACGATCACGTCGTCACCGACCCCGGGCGCGAGGTAGTAGGCGGAGGACAGGATGCAGTTCAGCTCCTCGTCGGTCCGCAGCACCGCCATCTGCCCGCGCTGCGGCCGGACTCCGGTCGCCTCGGCCAGGCCCTTGCCCGAGCTCCAGGCGCCGGCGGTGATCACCACCCGGTCCGCGCGGAGCGTCCCGTCGGAGGTCACCACCGAGACGGCCGCGCCCTCCTCGCGCACCTCCCGCACCGTGACGCCCTGTTGCCAGTCGACGCCCCGGGCCAGGCACCGGCGCCGTACGGCGTCCAGGTAGCGGCGGCCGTCGATCATCAGCCCGTCCGGGTCGAGGAGGTAGCGCCTGCTGGTCGGCAGCTTGAGCCCGGGCGCGGCCTGCGCGAGGGCGCCGCCCTCCACCCAGTCGCCGACGCCGAGCCCGCTCAGCACGTCGCCGTGGGCCTCGACGTCCGTCTCGCGCAGCGCGCGCAGGATGGGCCTGGCCACGCTGAACGCGCCGTACTCCGGCTCCAGCCGGGCGACGTCGGCGTCCAGGTCCCGCTTGGCGGTGCGCAGCCAGTCGTAGAACTCCCGGTCGGTGAGGTAGCGCAGCGAGGGGACCGCCACCCCCGCCGCGCGGTTGGTCGAGTGCCCGGGTTCGGCACCGGAGTCGAGCACCCGGACGGACGCCCCGCTGTCGCTCAACTCCTCGGCGAGGCAGGCGCCGACGATCCCTCCGCCGATGAGCGTGAAGTCAGGGGGTGATGACGGTGACGACGGCATGTCCTGCACCTTCCATTTCGGCCGCGCCGGCGAGTACCAGCGAGCGGGTGGTCACGTCGCTGTCGCTGTGGACAGCCATGGGTGGGCCGGCCAGGCCGCGGGCCTGGCGCAGCAGATGGACGGGTTTGCCCCGCAGGGCGAGGCGGAACCAGCCGCCGGGCCGGTCCGCGACCCTGGCCAGGCACTGGAGCCGGACGGTGCCGTCGCCGTGGTAGCGCTGGAGGCCTTCCACGCACCAGACGAGTTCCACCGCGTCCGGGGGCACCTCGGCCCGGGGCCCGTCGAGTTCGAGCCGGGCCAGCGGCGGCGGGCCGAACCCGCCGGTGTCGTGGTCCCACACGGCCCGGCCGCGCGCGATGCCCTCGGCGAGCGGGGGCGGCGGGCAGATCCGGCCGCCGTCGACCAGGACGGTGGGCAGCGCCGGGTCGCCCCGGTCGTCCAGCCCCGACCCGTCCAGCCCCGACTCGTTCAGCCCCGAAGCGTCCAGCCCCGACCCGTCCAGCGCCGACCCGGGCGGCGCCGACGGCAGATCGGTCAGGGTCAGCTGCGGCAGGATGCGCCGCCCCGCCAGCCGGGCGGCGGTCGCGCGCCCTCCGCGCGAGGTCAGCGAGAAGGCCGCACCGGCCACCAGCACCGACGCCGCGGACGGCCGCAGCAGCAGCGGCCGCTCGCGCCAGTCGTCCGGCGGGTCGGCCGGTACGAACGGCTCCGAGAGCGCCCCGAGTTCGTCCCAGGGCAGCGCCTCCACGAGCCCGGCCGGATCCCCCGGGCCGCTGGTGCCGAGCAGCACGGGACCGCCGGGGGTCTCGACGCGGGCCAGCAGCTCGGCCCGCCTGGACACCGGCAGGCCGTCGCCGTCATGCCACTCGTGGATCTGCGCCACCGCGCTCTGGAGCCCGGCGACGGCCGACGCCGTCCGTTCGGCCGCCTCGGTGAGCAGCAGCCCGGTCTCCTTGCCCGCGTCCTGGTCCGCCGACCCGGCGACCCGCCGGGAGCCGGTGACCCGGCCCGTCGCGTCCCGTTCGACGCGCAGGGTGTCGAGCGAGACGGTCAGCCGCGGCGCGCCGCGGGTGGGCGTGACGATTCCGGAGGCACGGGTCCTGGTCTCAGCCACGGGCCACCGCCCGCAGCCCGACGAGCCCGGCCGGCAGCCGGAACCCGGCGTTGGCGAACGACACCGGCACCGGGTACTGCCCCAGCTTCCCGCAGCCTCCGGTGGCCCGCAGGTAGGCGGCGACCCGGTGCTCGTAGGGCCGCAGGCCCGCGAGCACCCGCGCTCCGTCACCGGTCACCGTCAGCGGGCCCAGCCGGGCGGTGCTGCCGTCGACGCGGTGCAGCAGGGAGAACGGGGCGTGGAAGACGAAGGCGCCCGAGGCGATGTTCATCATGTCCAGCCGCAGCCCGTACGGGGCGATCCAGTCGCCCGGGGGCGGTTCCGGCTCGGCCGCGGGCTCGATCAGGGCCACGGTGTGGGTCATCCGGGGGATCGCCGGATGCCGGTAGCTCTGTTTGCGCCCGTGGCCCGTGCCGGGGCCGCCGCCGAGCAGGGCGGCGAGCGCCCGGTCGGTCATCGGCCGCCCCACCGTGCCGCGGTCGATCAGCCGCAGGGTGCGGCACGGGGTGCCCTCGTCGTCGAACGGGCTGCGGTAGCCCGGCCCGTCGTGCGCACCGCCGTCGAGCACCGACAGCCACGCGGGTGCGACCGGCCGCCCGGCGCGCGCCCCGAGGTAGCTCGTTCCGGACGCGACCACGTCGGCCTCCATCGGGTGTCCGACGATCTCGTGGAAGAACGCCCCGGCGAGGCCGGGCAGCAGCACGAGGTCGGCGCCGTCCGGGAGTTCGGTGGCGAGCGGCAGTGCGAGGCGTTCGCGCACCGCGTCGGCCGTCCGCACGGCCGCCTCCCTCAGCCCGCCTGGGTCGGACCCCGCGGGGGCGCACAGCAGCGACCGGGAGTGGACGGTGCCGTCGTCACCGGTCAGCCTGGTCTCCAGGGTCGTGACGATCCGCTCGGTGGTGGCGACGCGGTCCGCGCTGCCGGCGGCGACGTGCTGCTGGGCCACCCCCAGGGTCAGCTCCGCGCCGGTCTCGGCGGCGATCCCGGCGAGCTCGGCGCGCAGCTCGGGGGTCAGCTCGAACAGCGGCCGTTCCTGCACCTCGCGCAGCGCGTCGGCGGCCTCCGGGCCCGCCCCGGCGGCGCCCGAGGCCAGCAGGTCGTCGCCGTCGGCGAAGCGGTGCTCGGTGAAGCCCCGGTCGAGGTGCCGTTCGACGCTCATTCCGCGCACCGAGGTCCGCTCGGTGGAGACGGTGCCGTCCGGGAGCACGTCGGCCCGCATCCGCAGCGAGTGCTCGGCGAAGAGCGTGGTGTGCGTCATCGCGTGCTGCTCCCGTCGCTGTTGGTGCTGCCGTTGCTGTTCCTGCTGCCGTTGCTGCTGCCGCAGCTGCCGATGATCTGCATCCGCAGCTCGCTGGTGTAGCGCCGGCCCTCGCCGTCGCGCAGCCACAGCTCGTCCGGCCCCGGCGCCATCCGCTCCACGCCCAACTGCTCGGCGCCGCGCGCCACATGGCTGATCAGGTCCGCCGCGAGCGGTGAGGCCAGGTCGATCAGGTACGGCTTGCGCTCGTGGGCGCTGCGGCAGAAGACGAACCGCGTTCCGGTGTCCCGGGCCAGCCTGCGTAGCGCGAGGAACCGCGCTTCGGGCTCCGGTGCCGCGAGCGCCGCAGTGGGCACCTGCCACCGGGACCGCTGCAGGACGACCGATCCCAGGGCCACTTCGGGCTGTGCGTCCTCGGTGGTGAAGGTGGGGTGGAGCACCTGCGGATGCGAAAGGGCGGCGATCGGGGCGTACTTGACGAAGTCGCTCAGCGGGACGTACGCGCTGACCGCCTTGCCGTCCGGATCGTGCAGGGTGACGTCGTGCGGCCCGATGTGGACGGTGAGGTCCTCCGGCTTCAGCAGCTCCGGCTGGTCGTGGTCGGTCCAGGTCAGCGGGCGCATCGCGACCTCGCGGCCGGGGAAGCGGTAGTAGCCCTTGTTGCGGCGCCCGAAGTCGAGGCCGACGACCGTGCCGTCCTGCGCGGCCGTCCAGGCGGCGGCGTCCGCGCCGAGCCGGTCCGGATCCGGGTGCATGGTGCCCAGCCAGCTGCGCACCAGCAGGTGGTGGTGGGCGCGGGAGAGGACGAGCGGGGCGTCCGCGCCGAGCCCGGCGGCGTCCGGCGCCGCGGGGCACAGGTCGATGACCGCGTACCGGTCGCCGTCCAGCGCCCCGGCCTCCTCGGTCAGCCGCTCGACCTCGGCCCGCCAGTCGGCGCCGGGGTAGACCGGTGCGTGGGCCGCCTGGAAGGTGCTGGTCGAGTCGGACCGGCTCGCGGCCGCTCGGGTCGCGTACGTGAGGAGGTCCAACTCCGTGGCCGGTGCCCCGGTTGGGCCCGTTTCTCCTGCGGTCCCGTCCGTGAAGGCGTCGCGCACTGCGGCCGCCGCGGCGCGCTGGGCGGCCTGCCCGTGCGCGGTGCACACCTCCAGCACGGGGGCGAGCTGCCGCTCCCAGTCGCCGACCAGCCCGGCTCCGAGGGTCAGCGCGAAGGGCGACGCGCACTCCTCGAAGAACACGGCGCGGTCGGCGTACGCCGCACCGGCGCCCCGCCTGGCCGGCCTGCCGGTGAACTCGGTGAACCGTTCCTCCAGCCGGGCGACGGCGGCCGCCTTGCGCTCCAGCGACGCCTGCGCCAACTCGCCGATGAGGGACGAGAGTTCTCCTGTCCGGCCGAGCCACAGCTCGCGGGCCGGTGAGGCGGGCAGCGCGGAGAGCTGGTCCCGCAGCGTCGCGAGGGGCTCCAGGTCGTAGTCGCCGCCGCCGAGGCCGATGGTGACGGCCTCCTCGGCCACCAGCCGCATCAGCGTCCTGGCCACGTCGCGGGCCGGCTGCCCGGCGGCGCGCACCACGTCGCGGAACACCGTTCCGTCCGGGGCCACGAGCGGCAGCAGCGGCTCCCGCGCCGCGTCACCCCGTCCGGTGGAGTGGAACGCGAGGTGCGGAAGGATCCTGGGGTCCCGGGCGATCGCCGTGGCCAGCGCACGCGCCGCCCAGTGCGAGAAGAACACCCGGCGGACGCGGGGCACGTCGTCGCGCAGTACGGCACCCTCGCCCTCGCCCACCGTGCCGTACGCCATGGGCCCGAAGAAGCTCACCGTCTCGTTCTTCGCGCAGAACCGCTGCACGTACGTGAACATCTGCCGGCGCACCCGGCGCCAGCGCGAGGTCAGCGGGCCTTCGTACGCCAGCAGCGGGAGCAGCATGTTGCGGTACGCGTCCGGGTTGGACAGGAACACGGCCTCGGAGACCCCCGGATCCGCCAGCAGATCCCGCAGCCGCTTTCCGGCCTCGTCGTCGGCCTGTCGGCAGGCGAGCGCGTAGCGTTCCCAGGCGTCGGCCCAGGCGCTCACCGCCCGGCTCCACTGCGCCCCGCCGGACGACGCCGGCAGCTGCCGCGCCCGTCCGCGCAGCACGTCGGAGCGCAGCGACTCGGCGCGGGGCCCGCTGAACTGCGTCTCCACCAACTCCAGGACGGTCCGCTCGCGGTCGAGCAGCTCGTCCGCGAGTTCCAGCAGGGAGTGGGGCGCGCCCAGCTCCTCCAGCCAGTCGAACGGCATTCCCGCATGGCGCAGGATGAACTCCCGCCCGATGCGCCACTGTCGGCTCACTGGCTCCTCCGCATCACACCGGCCTGGACCAGCCGGTCGGTCAGTTTCCTTCGGGCACCGTCGCTGATCCGGTCCAGGACGGCGGTGTCGCCGGACGAGAGCCGCTCCACGACCGGGGTCAGCTTCGGGTGCAGCCGGAACGCGCTGCCCGTCCGCAGGTTCACCACGAACGAACCCGGGCCCTGGCCGTCCGGGCCGGGCCCCTCCCCGGCGACGACGGCGGCCGACGGCTCCCACACCGCCGTCCCGTCCGGTGCGGCGAGCACGCAGCAGGCGAACCGGCCGGGGAACAGGTCGGCCACGGCGCCGAGTTCGGCGTTGAGTGCGCCGATCGCCGCGGTGCGCGCCGTTTCGTCGAGCGTCCCGGGCCCGCTGAACCGGTCCCAGCGGGGCAGGTCGTTGCCCGGGGCGGTGTGCCGGATCAGCGGCACGCCGCCCCAGGCCTGCGGTGCCGCGCCGCCCCGGGCCGTCGGCAGCCGGAACGGGCTGAGCCCCGCGAGTCGAGGGCCCGGCCCGGACAGCAGGCTCCGCGCCGTGCCGGCCGTCTCCTCGGCGCTCACCCCGGGCGCCCCGACGAGCAGTTCGACCCGGAGCAGCGCCCCGTCCACCGCGGCCAGGACGGTCCGCAGATCGGTACGGCTGCCGTCCGCCCCCGTCACCTCGGCCCAGGACTCCAGCCGTGCCACGGTCAGCGCCGCGCCCCGGCACTCGCGCCACGCCTCGGCGGGCAGCGCCGCCGCCTCGTCCGGGGCCAGCCAGCCCGCCCAGGGGGCGTCGGCCGGCCAGTCGGCCGCGCGGCGGACCCAGCGGACCGGCGTGCCGTCCCCCGACCACTCCTTGCCCAGCCGCCAGGCCGGGGCCCAGTCGTCGAAGCCCGCCGCCGCCGAGAACGGGGCGAGCGCGCGCAGCGCCTCCCGGTGCGCGGTGGCGAAACGCCCGCACAGCACGACCCGTGCGGGGCCGAGCGCCTCCAGGAGCACCGCGGCCGCCGGGAGTTGCTGGTCGGTCTCGATCACCAGGTGCACCCGCCCGTCCGGGGCCGCCGCACGTGTCCACCGCGCCTCGGGCCCCAGCAGCTCGGTCCGCTGCGCGGCCAGCACCACATCGGCCCCGCGCTCGGTGGTGCCGCCGACGAGTTCCACGTCGTCCGCGGCCAGCCGCAGGGCCGGATCGGCCTCGCCCGCCAGCCGCAGCGCCATGCCCATGGCCCGCAGCCGGCCCGCGGCCTGGCCGCCCCGCGTGGTGACCAGTGCGGCGGCCCGCGCGAACAGCGCCCTGGTCCGGTTCTCCGCGGGGTCGGCCCCGCCGCGCCTGCCGAGGTCGTAGTCGTCGGCCAGCGCGGCGAGTGCCCCGGTGCCCGCGAGGCGCGCGACGAAGTGCGCGTTCACGTCGATCAGTTGGTCGTCCGGCCCGAGCTCCGGTTCCAGACTCGGATCGAACAGGGGAGGGAGCACCACCCGGCGCGTCACCGCTCACCACCGCCCCGCAGATACACACAGCGCAGCTCGGAGGCGAAGCGCAGCTCGCCGTCCCGCAGCCAGGCGTCCTCGGGTGCGGGCAGCGTCTCGGACAACAGGAGCTGTTCCGCCGTGCCCGCCAGCCGGGCCATGCCCTTGAGCAGTTCGGGGCTCGCGGCGTCCACGTACACCGGTTTGCGTTCGGCCGGTGACTTCGCGAAGAAGCGGTCGGGCAGGCCCCGTTCCCGGAGCAGCCGGGCCGTGGCGAGCAGCCGCTCGGCGTCGCGCTGGCTGCCGTGCGCCTCCAGCAGCGCCGCGCTCGGCAGCGCCCAGCGCCGCCGCGAGAACACCACGTTGCCCCAGCGCAGCCGCGGCACGTGCGGCAGGTCCGGCAGCACCGGGCGGCGGATCCGGGGCAGTGCGAGCGCGGTGTGCACGGCGGTGTCGAGCTCGCCGTTGTGGAACAGCAGGCTGCGGCCGGGGTGGGTGTCGCCGCGCAGGACGACCCGTTCGCCGTCGCTCTCCAGCCACAGCTGGTCCAGGCCGATCCGTTCCCGGTCCGGGCCGGCGATGCCGCCCAGTTCGAGCACCACCCCGGGGAACTCCAGCGGCGGCAGCCCGGTCGTACGGCGGGAGATCACGTTGACGGCCACCTGGTCGCCCAGGGCCCTGCGCACCCCGGCGTCCCGCTTGGCGAGCAGCGCCGCGGCGTCCGGATGGAACTGCAACGCCCACGGGGTGAGCAGCGCCGCGTCGTGGATGTCGCCGAGTATGAGCGGGGTCACCCCCGGCTGGTATCCGGCCAGGTCGGGAGCCGCGATCAGGACGTCGATGGAGCACAGCACCGGGGCGGCGGGCGGTGGCGGTGCGGCTAGGTCCTGTCCGGTCGATCTTGGTGGATCAGCCCGCGGCGTTGGGCGCCCGGCTGGGCGTGCGCCCGGATCGTCCTCGTACTGGGCCGTACTTGGGCGATTCGGGTGTGCGTCCAGGCGGGATGCCCGGCGTCGCGGGCCCGCCAAGATCGGCCGGACAGGGCCTAGCAGCCCGGCCACGTCGATTTCGGCCCGGTCCGCGCCTTCGGCCTCGATCACCCGGCTCAGTTCGGCGCCGAGCTCTCCGCCCGGCTCGATGGCGAGGTCCGCGCACTCCCGCAGCGCCCGCAGCAGCGGGATGCGTCCCGCTCCCAGGCGGGCCGCGACCGCCCGGTTGGTGCGTACGCGGGTCGCCTCGGCCTCGTGGGCCAGCAGGTCGAGCACCGGCGCGACGGCGTCGCACATGTCGCGGGCCAGCGGTCCGCGGACCTCCAGCCGGGCTGTGCCGACGGCGGCCTCGTGGATGATGACCCGGTCGTTGTAGAAGCGGCCGCGTTCCGCCGAGCGGTCGGCGACGGGCAGCAGCGCCTCCAGTTCGGCCTGGACGGTCAGCTTCTGCTCGGGCGGCGCCGACGGGTAGCCGTCGAGCAGTGCGAGCACCTTCACCAGCAGGGCCCGCACCCCGGCCGCGCGGGCGGCCGTCTCGGTGTCCGAGGCGTCGATGCGTTCCAGGGTCCAGCGCAGCGGGTCGACCACGGTCGCCGGCGGGCACAGGGTGTGCGTCAGCGTCCCCTTTGCCACGGCGGCCGCGAACGCCTCCACCGCCTCCAGGGCGCCGGCACCGCACCCGGACGCGATCTGGGCCACCGTCCGTACGCCGTCGGCCTCCCGTAGCAGCGCCGCGTCGACGCCCGTGCCGCGGGGCGGCCCCGTCATCGTCTTGCGCACCGGCGCCAGCCGCTCGGCCAGCGCCGGATCGCCCAGCAGCAGGCCTTGCACGGCGTCGTTGACCCGGGCCGCGGTGTGCGCCTGGCGGACCGGGATCGCGGTGTGGCCCTCCCAGTCCAGCGCCGTGGCGGCGTCGGAGCCGGGGCTGAGCCTGCCGTAGTTGATGGGCCCGAAGAAGCTCATCGTCTCGCTCTTGGACGCCAGCCGCTGTGCGTAGGAGGCGAGTTGGCGCCGGATCCGGCCGCCGGCCGCACCCCGTGCGAGATCGCGGTGGACGGCGGGCGACGAGCAGACGATGGCGTCGTTGACCCGCGGATCGGTGCGGACGGCGGCGAGCGCCTCGTCGACCGCCGCCGTGTCGGCCTCGACGGTGGCGGCGAGCCGCTCCCGCACCGCGCTCACCTGCTCTGCCGCGGCGTTCCACTCGGCCAGCCAGTCGGCGGGCAGGTTGTCCGACGCGGGCAGCGGCCGCAGACCGCGCAACTTGGCCTGCTGGCCCCGGGACAGCCGGCCCACCGGGTGCAGCCGTGACGCCACGTCGGCCGACCGGGCCTCCAGGGCGAACAGCTCCTCGATGAGCAGACGGGTCCGTTCGCAGGCCAGTCGCTCGACCATCTGCCAGGGGAACCCGGCGCTGCGCAGGACGACCGTGGGCAGCAGCTCCCAGCCGTGCCGCCGCGCCGTCGATTCCTGTGGCGACAGGTCGGATCGGTCGGCTTGGTCGGATCGGTCGGATCGGTGGGTCATGACGATGCTCGCTTCATGGCGATCCGGAACTCCGAGGTCACGGGGGCCCCGCCGTGGCGCAGCCACAGCGCGTCCGGCGCCGGCCTCATCTCGGCCAGCGACACCGTCGCGCTGTCACCGGCCAGCACCATCGCCACCAGTGCGTCGACGGCCAGCGGACTGTCCAGGTCGATCCCGACCGGTTTCGGCTCGTGCGCGAGGGAGGCGAAGCAGAACCGGGGCACTCCGTGCCGGGCCCGCAGCGACTGGACGGCGAGGAAGGCGGCGGCGGGGTCGCGCGCCGCGTCGACCCCGAGGTCGGCCCGGTCGAACCACCAGCGGGCCCGCTGCACGAGCAGGTCGCCGACCACGATCCTCGGCGCGAAGTCCCCGATCCGCACCAGCGGCAGCCCCACTCCGGGTGCGGCGAAGGCCCGCAGGTGCACGTGGTCGTCCTCGCCGGCGTACAGGGTCAGTTCCCCGTCCGGGGTGCGCAGCCGGGGCGTGCCGTCCACCAGGACGACGGTCAGGTCGGTCAGCGGCACGGTCCGCTCCCGGTCGTCGGTGGCCACCGAGGTGATCTCGATGAAGCGGCCCGGGAACCAGTCGGCCACCAGGCCCTTGTGGCGCCTGCGGCGGATCACCGTGGCCAGCCGCTCGGGGCCGCCCCACGGTTCGAGACCCGCCTCGAAGTCGCCCAGCATCCGGTCCTGTTCGTCGCTGAACAGCCCCTGTGAACCCCAGGCGAAGACGTACGGGTGCAGCTCGCCCAGCACCAGCAGCTCGCCGCCGTCCTCCCGGCTCTCCAGCATCAGGTCCGGGCTGACGAAGCGGGGCCGGCCGGGCTCGGGCGCGAACCCCGCGAGCTCGGCGGGGGAGAGCCGGGCCTCCTGGCCCTGCACGGCGGACTCCACCAGCGCCGCGTAGTCCCGCTTGAACCCGATCAGCGGCCCGGCGAGCCGGTCCAGACCGCCCGCCTCGACCGAGGCGCGCATCCGGCGGATCAGCTCGTCGTACGGCATGGCGCCGCCGCCCGCCTCACGCAGGATCCCCGCGCACAGCTCGGCCGCCGCGTGCTGCTGGAGCTCGCCGTAGCGGGCGGCCACGTCCAGCACCGGGCTGAGCTCGGACTCCCAGCGCCCGGCCACGTCGCCACCGACCACCACCGGGCTCTGGTCGCCCTTGGCGTCCAGGGACACCACCAGCCGGTCCGCGTACATCCGGCCGCCGGCGCGACGTGCGTCGACCTCGGTGAGCCGGGTGAAGCACTCCTCGACGCGCTCCAGCGCGACCGCCCGGGCACGGTGGCCGTCGGCCGCCGCGTAGGCGTCGCCCAGGTCGCGCAGTTCCCGCAGCCGTGCCGGCCAGGCGGTGTCCTCCGCGTAGCGGTCGGCCCAGGAGACCAGCCAGTCCAGCGGCCGTGCCGCGGTGGACGGCGGCTCGGGCCAGAGCCGGACGGCCCCCGCCTGCCGCAGCCGGTCCAGGACCCGGCGCGTCTGCGCGAGGTCGAGTCCCGCCAGCGCCGCCAGTTCGGCGGGGGAACGCCGCCCGTCGACGGCCTCGGCGAGCTGCCACCGCACCCCGGACAGGGTGATCCGGCGGCCGTCGGCGGACTGGATCGTCCCCGATCCCGGCGCCGTCCCCGACCCCGGTGCCCCGCTCGGCACCCCGCCCGGCACCTCGCCCGGTGTCCGGCGGCAGGACGGTATCCAGGCCACCGGCGGGCGGTCCCGCACCTGCGGGTCCGTGCCGATGAGCTTGGCCAGCTCGCATACCGCCCAGAACGCGGTCTGCGCCTCCAGGAGGTGGTAGCCGCAGGCCGTCTCGGGGCCGAGGACGGTGCCCTCGGCCCCACGGTCGACCCGGCCGTGCACCAGCGGACCGAAGAAGCTGGTCGTCTCGTTCTTCGCGCCGAGCCGCTGGCCGTACAGGTAGACGCGGCGGTAGAAGGACCGGTCCTTGGCGCGGTTGCGGCCCGTCGTACTGTCCTGCTGCTGCCAGCCGTCGACCCAGCGCACCGCCTCGGTGTGGAAGGACGGCGACAGCTGGAGCAGGGCGTCGCACACCCGCTCGTCGCGGAGCACGTCGCGGACCCGCTCCGGCCGCCGCAGCACCTCCTCACCCAGGGCGGTGGTCAGCCGCTCGCCCGCCTGCTGCTGAGCGGAGTGCGCCGCGCGGTAGCCGTCGACCGCCGATGCCACCGCCGATGCCACGGCCGATGCCACGGCCGATGCCACCGCCGATGCCACGGCCGGTGCCACGTCGCCGCCGCGCGGGTCGTGCTCCACCGGCAGCCGGCGGCCCACCCGGCCGCGCAGCTTCGACAGTTCGCGCAGTCCGGCCCGGTCCCGCTCGCGGTCGGCGCCGGTGACGGCCTTGGCGATCGCCTCCTGGAGCCGGGCGCGGCTCTGCTCGAACCGCGCCACCGCCTCCCGGTACTCCGCGGCCGCGGCACCCGCCGGCCCGTCACCGAGAGCGGTCAGCAGGCCGATACCGAAGCCCGCCCTGCGCAGCAGCAGCCGATCGTAGAGCTGCCACCTGGCCCGCTGTCCCGTCTCCCCCTGGGTCGCATGGTCCGTCATGGCCTCAGTCCTGAAAGTTGATCAGGTCGAACGGGCGGTTGAGCTTGGTCCGCGGCCTGGGCAGCAGCCCTTGCAGGTCACCGCCGTCGGCGACGGCCTTGGCGAGGGCGTCCGCCGCACCGGGACGGGTGAGGCTCAGCGGCGCCATGGCCGCCACCGACCCGGCCGCGGTCACGGAGCCGGTCGTCATCACCCGACCCGCCTGGGCCAGCGCGATGCGGTACGGGTCGCCCAGCAGCCGCGCCGCGGCCTCGGCGCGCTCGTACTGCTCGGCGCCCGTCCTCGCGTCACCGCCGGAGGCGTGCAGCATGCCCAGTTCGAGACGCACCTCGGTCTCGTGGAAGCGGTCACCCAGCTCGGCCGCGTTCACCAGCGTGGTGTCCAGGTCCGCCAGGGCGGCGTCCCGCTCGCCGACGAGCAGCCGCAGCCCGGCGCTGCGGTACGCGTGGTGCTTGCGGAAGCCCGCGTTCGACGAGCCGGCGGCCTGCTTGAACTTCTCCCAGGTCGCCAGGGCCGAGGCGTGCTTGCCCGCCTTCTCCTGGAGCACGCTGATGTTCGAGTACAGGTTGATCCGCAGATGCGCGGCACTGGCGTCGGTCAGGCCCGCCATGCAGGCCAGCGCCTGCTTCTCGTGCTCGAAGGCCGCCCCCAGACGCCGCTCCGCGAACAGGGTCAGCCCGCGCAGGTTGTGCAGCCAGCCGCGCTCGCGGCGTACGCTCTCGGGCTCGCCCGGACGTTCCCCGACGACCTCGAAGCCCTGCTCGACCTCGGCGACCGCCTCCGCCAGCCGGTTCTTGCGCTTGGACAGGGTGAGCGCGGAGTACAGGTGCGACTGGGCGCGCAGCTCCGGGGACAGGCCGGCGGCGTCCTCCCGGATGGCCCGGAAGCAGGCGAGGGCCGTGTCCTGGTCCCCGCGGAAGCCCGCCTGGATGCCGAGCACCTTGAGCAGGAAACCGCGTACGTCGGCGGTGCCGCGCAGGATCGCCGTCTCGAACTCGATGGCGTGGACGAGCTCCTCCTCGCGCTCCGCCTTGGCGAGCAGCCCGGGTACGCCCGACTCGGGGATGCCGGCGAGCAGCCCGATCGCCTCGTCGGCGACGACCGCCATGCCCTCCCAGTTCGTGGAGAAGAACGCCCGGCGGCAGTAGGCCAGTGCGGCGGCCACCCGGTCCACGGCGGAGCCCTCGGAGTCCCTCGCCCGCAGGAACAGTTCGCCCTCCTCGGACACCGGCTCGAAGCCGGCGTCGGGAGCCGTACTGAGGTCCACGGCCAGGTCGCCCTCGGTGACCGGCAGCCCCATGCGGCGCAGACAGCGCACCCGCTCCCCGCGGTAGTCGGCGTACCGGCCGACCGGCTCGCGCACGGACGTCGGCGCGTCCAGCAGCAGTTCGGCGCCCTCGACGAGCTGCGCGTGCTCGAAGGCCCGCATGAAACCGCGCAGCGAGGACAGGTCGGTGCCGCCCATCCCACTGAGCAGCAGGGGCCTGCCCAACTGCGCGGTGCCCGTGCACAGGGCGGTCGCGGCCACCGTCAGCACGCGGTAGACCTGCTCGCTCTCCCGGTGCAGCCGCCGCTCGGACGGCGCGAGCGCGATCTCCTCCAGCGGCGCGGTGCCGGGCGCGGTCTCGGCGGGGAAGAGCTCCGCCCATTCGGACGGGTGCCCGGCCGCGAGCCCGGTGAAGTCGGCGCCCTCGGCGCGCAGGGCGTCGATGCCCGCCCGCAGCCCCGTGTACGAGGCGGCCGGTCCGGTGTTCACGTCGACCAGGACGGAGGCGGTGGATGCGCGGCTCACCTCGGCCGCCCGCGTCACCATCGCGAGGGCTCGGTGGTGGCGAGGGCGAGCGGCGCGATCTTGTTCTCGACCTCGTCGAGGTCGAAGTCGACGTCGTCCAGCTCGTCCAGCGCGTCCAGTTCGGTGTCCTCGGCGGTTTCGGCCCCGGCGGTTTCCGCTTGGGGGGCTTCGGTCCCCTCGGTGGTCTGCTCGGGCTCTGTGGACTTCGCGGTGGACTTCGCGGTGTCTTCCATGGCGCGCTCCATTCGGAATCACGGTCGGACGTGGGAATGCGGATGCGAAGGATCCGGTGTCAGGGCAGCCGGAACCAAAGGGGTGGGCGGGAATCGTGACGGGGGACGTACGGGGGACGTACGGCGGGCGGCCGCGGTCGGCGGCAGGCCCCGGGCGCTCAGCCGACCGGCGTGCGCATCCGGGCGAACTCGACCACTTGCCGTCCGACGGTGGCCAGTTGCGCGGTGAGATGCGGGTCGTCGGTGCTGTCGCCGGTGCTGTCGCCGGACGCCAGGGTGACGCTCTCCGTGTTGATGGCCACTCCCAGGGGAGTGGGCCAGCCCCTCAGGGCGTGCACGACGGAGCGCAGCCCCGCCAGCGTCGAAGCGGCCTGCGTCCCGCGTGCGGTGACGACACAGCCGACGGCGCGGCCGTGCAGATACGGGCGCGCGTCCTCGCGCAGGTCCTCCAGGTAGTCGAGGGCGTTCTTCACCAGACCGGAAACGCCCCCGTGGTAGGCGGGCGTGCCGATCACCAGGCCGTCGGCGAGGGCGACGGCCTCGACCAGCCGCCGGGCCGCCGGGGTGCGCAGTGACTCCCCCGGTGCGTAGAGCGGCAGTTGAAGCTCCTCGGCACCCAACAGCAGGGTCCGGGCCCCCGCCGCCGCCGAGGCCGCGAGTACCGCCCGGACCGCCCGTTCCGTCGAGGAACCGGAGCGGACGGTGCCCCCGATGCCGACGATCAGGGGCCCGGCATCGGCTGAGGCACCAACACCGGGATTCTCCACCGAAAGAACGGAACCCTGGTTCGTCTCCAGCACGGTTACCCCAATCTCCTTGACCGGTCGCGGTTTTCGGAGTCTAGACAGGGCGGTTATGCGCTGGTTATGAGCTGGTTATGCGTGGGTTATGCATTGGTTACGCGTGGGCCGGGGGTCTGGTCCACAGTCCGGGCGGACGCGTCCTGGGTGCGCAGAACCCGCTCCAGAAGTCGCTGGGTGTCAGGGCTGACATCGATGTCCAGACCATCCGACATCCGGGCCCGGCACAGCTTGTACCAGGACCTGGCCTGCCCTAACTGGCCCAGGTCACCGTGAACTTGGATCAGGGTCCGGTAGACGTCCTCCTGATACGGGTCGATGTCCAGCGTGCGGCGGCACATGTCGATGACCTTCGGCAACTCGCCCCGGTCCAGTGCCTCCTGGAGGAGGAAGTCCGCCGCCCCCAGCGCGAGGGACCGTACCCAGTCCCGCTGCTCCCTGGCCCAGTCGGCGGTCTCACCGGGCAGGAAGTCCCCGGTGTGAAGATCCAGCGCCCTGCGGTAGTACTCCGCGGCCGCGCGCGGATCACTTCGGGCCGCCGCCCGGTGCCCTTCGTTGCACAGCTGCTCCAACTCCTCGAAGTCCAGCCAGGCGTCATGGAGTTTGAGGGAGTACCCGTACTCGCTGCAGACGATCTCCGCGGCCGGCTGCTCCTCCGCGGCCTGCTGCCCGCTGAGTATCTGGTGCACCGCGTGCTTGGCGACCTTGAGGGAACTGGAGCCCGCCGCCCGGGTGCGGTCGGGCCACAGCGCGGCGTGCAGTTCGTCGCGGTCGACCGTGCGGCCCCGGTTGATGAGGAGGTAAAGGAACAGTGTGCGCGCTTTGCCGGCCCGCCAGCGTCTGACCGGGAGTCCCCCCAAGTCCAGTGAAAAGCCGCCGAGGCAGCGTACGACGGCAAGCGTGGAAATCTCGGTCATGTGGAAACCCTCCTTCTTCGTGGGGGTAACAGGATGCGAACGCGCTGGCGCGGTCGGCCGGTTCAGGCCTGTGGGGGAGGCAACCCGGTCGACCGGTGGTACGACCGGGGTGAGGGCCGGTCGCCTTATCTGTGTTGACGTACGGGAACGGCGTGGCCGTTCGGAGAATGCCGGTCAGACGGACGGCGGGAAGCGGAGTCTCCGGTTCTGTCCGGCTCGCATCCGTGTCCCGGCCTCGACTGTGACGCGACGCCTCGGCGACCGCCTCTGCCCGGGTCGGTGGTCGACCCCGGAAGCCCTCGTCTCACCAGAAGATGCTGATGGTGCACTCGCTCACGGCGAGCCGTCGCGGCATCCTGGACAGGCCCTCATGCAACTCGGCCTGGTTTCCCCGAACTTCGGCGCTCTTTCCAGCCTCGTCGATCGGCGACTTCACGAAGTCGATTCCGAGAAGGCGCCGCCCATCACCACGCCCGGGTCGGTGTACGCACGATCGGTGTGCTGATTCCGCTGACACATCCCACCCCATGGCGACGGCGACGGAGGTCCGGGCCGGTGTGACGAGCGTGAGCCCGACGCTCGCCCCAGCGGCGGCGACCAGGGTCCCAAGTGGCTTGCGCGGCATGATGTACGTTCTCCAGAGTTGCCTGCCAGGCACCGTCCGGCCGCCCGAGTCAGGAAGATCAGTAATGACTCTGGCTTCTGGGAATAAACAAGCAATGAACAGCACATACGGCCCCGGCACCCGCCTGCTTCAGCTCTCCGGGTAGACGAACTACGACGCCCGAAAGTTGAATCAAATCCACCTACCGTTCGTCCCCACAGGATCACGCAGCGCCAGGCACCGCCCGTCACACTTCCGCGCCGCACCCAGAGGATGAAACCTCGCCAGAGTCCACCCCGGCACCCGCATGCCGAAGCGGCCCACACCCGCCCGACATGCCTCCGACACCGCCCACCCCACCGCCGGTGGCACGTCCCCAACCGGACGGCGCTGGTGGGGCGGGCGTACGCGTTCGGCGTCCTCGTGGCGGACGTGTGGCCGCCGGCGCCTGCCCGCCGCACGCGACGGCCGTCAACCGGCCCGGCGCAGGTGTCGGGGCCCGGCCGGGCGGGGTTTCGGACAGCGTCGGCGGCGCCGACAGCACGGACCGCTCTCGCCGATCGCGGTCAACGGCAGGACCATCACGACCACCGCGGACGGCTGTTCGTCCACCTCCCCGGCGGCCGGCGTCTCGCGACGGCTCCCGTCCGGCTGATCGAGCCCGCTGCCGGGAACGGCTCGCGCGGCACGGAGAAACCATTCCAATCGCGAGGTCCCCAGGCCGAGCGCCTCCGCGAGCTGCTGGACGGAGCGGCGCTGTGGTCGGCGCACCCGGCCCCGCTCGATGTCGCTGATCGTCCTCACACTGACCTGGGAACGCCGGGCGAGTTCCTCATGCGTGAATCCCACTTCACGACGAAGCGTCCTCAGCATGCCCCCGAATGCCGAATCCCCTTGTTGTGCCTTCGACACGTCACCCCCAGAATCTTGGCGCGTGGGAGCGCTCCCACACCCACCCATCGGGAGCGTAGCAGCACCTCATGCCCAGGTCAGCCGCGACACGCGGCAGTGGCTCATACCGGAACAACGGAACGTGACGGCCGTTCAGTTCGAAGCCGTCCGAGGCCGTCAGGCCGAGGCGCGGACCGTCAGTTCGGTCGGAAGGATCACCTGGCGACGCGGCCGCCCGGGTTCGGCGATCTCCTCGAGCAGCAGCTGAACCATCAACCGCCCCATCGCCTCGGTCGGTTGGCGAACACTGGTGAGGGGCGGCTCGGTGCTACGGGCGATGACGGAGTCGTCGAAGCCGACGACGGCCACGTCTCCCGGCACGCGCCGCCCGGCCTCGCGCAGCGCCCGGAACGCGCCCACGGCCATCAGGTCGGAGGCGCAGAACACGGCATCGAGGGTGGGCATTTCGGCCAGGAGCTCGCACATCGCCGCGTAGCCGCCCGCCTCGGTGAAGTCGCCGTGGGCGACGAGCGCGTCCTCCGGAGCGAGGCCGGCCTCCGTGAGCGCCTCCCGGTACCCCGCCAGGCGTGCCCCGGCCGCCTCCATGGCGAGCGGCCCCGTGATGGTGGCCACTCTGGTGCGGCCGCGCCCGACCAGGTGCCGGACGGCCGCCCGGGCCCCGCCGGCGTTGTCGGCGTGGACGTAGCTCAGCGATTCGCGCTCGGACCGGCGACCGCCCAGTACGGCCGGCATCCCGAGCTGTTCGAGCAGGTCGGGCAACAGGTCGTCCTGGCGCACCGAGACCAGGAGCACCCCGTCGACCCGACGCGCGGTGAGGTAGCGCGTCAGACGCTCGCGCTCGTCCTCGTTGCGGACCAGGGTCAGCAGCAACTGAAGGTCGGTCGACGCGAGTTCGTCAGAGATCCCGGTGATGACGTCCGCGAAGTACGGCTCCGACCTCAGCCGCGCCAGGCTCTCCGGGACGACCAGGGCGACGACGTCGGTGCGCGAGGTCACCAGGGACCGTGCCGCCTGGTTGGGTACGTAGCCGAGCTCGGCGACGGCGTGCTCCACGGCCTCCCTCGCCCTGGCGCTCACCTTGGGCGAACCGTTGATGACCCGGGACACCGTTCCCCGGCTGACTCCCGCGCGGGCGGCCACGTCCTCCACCGTCGGTCGCGCGGCAGACCGGGCGCTTCCGGGGCCCGGCCTGTCAGTTCGGGTCATGATCACACTCCGGTGTGGCTCACTCTCGGGAGTGGCCATCCTACACGGCGTGAGAGCGCTCCCACCGGCGCTCCCACCGGCGCTTCCACCGGCGCTCCCACGGGCCCGGCCCGTCGGCCGGTCGGGAGGGTGTCCGACCGGCCGACGGAACCGGCGGTCACAGGGGCATGCCCCGCCAGCCGCCGAGGTTGGTGGGCGTCGTGCCCGTGCGGTAGTAGACGCGGCCGTCCGTGCCGATGGCGAACACGTACAGGACACCGCCGCCGTCGACGAGCGCGGTCGGGTAGTCGAGGACGGTGCCGCCGAGGTCCTGCCAGGCGCCGTAGCCGGCGTTCGGGGCGGTCTGGGCGGTGGTGCTCACGCCGCCGCCGCCGTTGCGCTCGAACAGGACGACCCGCCCGCCGAGGTTGGCCATCGCCGGCTCGCCCACTCCTGCGTGGCCGCCGAGGTTGCCCGGGGACTGGCTCCACGGTCCGCCGGGCTGGGTCTGGTAGCTGACGAGCATCGCGCCGGTGCCGGCCTCGCGGTAGGCGAGTTCGATGCGGCCGTCCTGGTCGAGCGCGGCCTTGGGCGGGCTGGCCGGCCGGGAGTTCGGGATCGGGCCTGGGCCGTTGATGGCGTCGTTCGGAGCGGTCTGCCACCAGTTGACGACCCCGTCGCGGGTGCTGGCGAAGACCTCGATCCTTCCGACGCCGTTGCGGATCGCGGTGACCGGGTCCTGGATGTCGGTGCCGTGCAGGTCATCCCAGGTGGTCGTCCAGGCGCCGTTCGGGCTGGTCTGCCGGATGCTGCTGAGGCCGCCGCCGCCGTTCTTGACGAAGAGCTCCAGCCGGCTGTCCTGGGAGGCGACCACCGCGGGCACGCCGACCTGGCCCGCGTTGTCGAGCCCGGCGTTGGGGTTGCCGAGGTCGGCCCAGCTGTCCCGCCACACGCCGTTGGGCGTGGTCTGCGGGACGGAGACGATGTGGTGGTCGGTGAGGCGGCGGGCGAAGACCTCCATCCGGCCGTCGGCGTTGGTGCCGACGGCGATGCCCGGCGCCAGTCGCCCGCCCGGGTCGGCGAACCGTGCCGGGCCTCCCCAACTGCCGTCCCCCTGGCGCCAGTACGTGTAGAGGGAGCCCGCCCGGACGACGAAGACCTGCGGCCGGCCGTCCTGGTTGAGTCCGACCCAGGAGGTGCCCCGCGACCAGCGGTAGTACATCCGGGAGAACCAGGCGGTTTCGTAGTTCCCCGAGTGGTCGTGGCTGGCGTACTCGGAGACGAACACGCCCTTGGCGCCGACCGTCGCCGGGTCGAGGTTCACCGGGCAGTCGCTGATGTTGTAGTCCCGGTAGTTCACCTGGATCAGCGAGCCGCCGTACTGGCTCGCCGCCACGCCCGCGAACTTCGCGGCGGAGATGTGGTCCGAGTGGTCGTCCTTGTAGCGGGTGTCCGGGAGTTCGTCCTGGGCCCGGAGCACGGTCGGCTGGTACGTCACCATGATCTGCCGCAGCACCTCGACGACGTCCGCCGCCGTGTAGGTCGACGGCCCGGACAGTGGGCTGTCCTTCGGGACGACCGTGGTGTCGGTGCCGCCGTTCAGCACGTTGGCGAGCCCGGCGTCGTGCAGGTTGAGGAAGATCAGGTGCACCGGCCGGTCCTTGAGCATGTACCGCTCGACCTGCTTGCCCGCGACCGTCCACGCCTCGACCGTCCAGTGCCCGACCTCGTCGGTCGCCGGGTCGTTGTCGCCGACCCCGGTCATCCGGGAGTAGGCGTTGACGGCGCCCATCTGGCGGTTCCAGGTGCGCAGTGGGTCGCCGGCGGGGTCCCAGCAGCCGCCCACGCACGGGTCACCGGTGATGTTCCCGGCGGTGACGAACACCGTGACGGACGGTGTGCCGTTGCCGAGGGCGTTGGACAGGTCCGGGTTCATGAACAGGATGTCGTCGTCCTCGTGGGCGACGACCTGCATGAACAGCGGCCCGGAGCCGGCGGCCATACGTGCGGCCGTACCCGTACCCGTACCCGTGGCCGCGGAGGCGCGGGTCGCGGTCCCCTTGGCCAGGACGGGTGCGGCGAGGGCGGTCAGCGCGAGGGAGGTGAGGAGTTGCCGTCGTCCGATTGCCATGTGATTTCCCCTCATTCGAGATTCGAGGTCGGCAGGTGATCACGCCAGGAGGAGATTGGCGGATTGTAGGGCGGGAAGTGCCCGAGACGGTATATCGCAAATCCCGTCAGGCGCGACAGTCAACTGACGTGCAATCAAGCCACTCCGTCTTTTTCTCGCCGATCTTGCCTGTACAGCGCGGTTTCTGCTGGAACTTCCCCATGGTTTCCGCCTGATGTTCCTCCTGGCGAAATCCGGACCGGCGGTGATTGCATGATGGATGGCGAGCGGGCTCCGAGATTTCTCGGCCATTCTCGGACCTCCTCCTTCGGGAAACGGATCGCCACCATTTCTTCGTCACCCGAGCCATGCGGGAATGGTTTTCCGTACCCGGCGAAAGGACTCCTGTGCACGTCACCCACCGCCCACTGCGGGGTCGCCCGTCCGCCATGACGGCAGCCGCCGTCGTCCTCGGCGCGTTCGCCGCCCTGCCGCCCGCGGCCCCGGCGAACGCGGCCGTCGGCTGCGGGCCGGTCCCCGCCGCGCTCCCGTCGGCCCCGGGCGTGGCGCGCCCCGAGTCCTCGGCCTGGACGGGGAGTTGGGGTACCGCCATGAGCCTGGCAGGACCGTCGGCATCCTCGGGCGTGACGGGGCAGCAGACCCTGCGCATGGTCGTCCACACCAGCATCGGCGGCAGCTCCGCCCGGATTCACCTGGTGAACACCTTCAGCCCGGACCCGGTGACCATCGGGCACGTCACCGTCGCGGCCCAGGACAGGGCTTCCGCCCGGAACGGGAATCCGGCCACGGCGGCGGCCACGCCGGCCACCCTGACGTTCGGCGGTTCGGGCCGGACCGTCGTCCCACCCGGCGGCGAGGTCTACAGCGACCCCGTCGCCTTCCCGGTCACCGCAGACGAGAACCTGCTGGTCAGCCTCTGGCTGCCCGACGGGGTCACCACCGCGCCCTACCACCCGTACACGCTCACCACCTCCTACACCTCCGCCCCCGGCGACGGTGCCGACCGCACCCAGGACACGGGCGGCGCCAACCTCTCCACCCCGTACGCCTACTGGGCCTTCCTCGGCGGCCTGGACGTCACGGCCGCCGGCAGCGACGGGACGGTGGTCGCCCTCGGCGACTCGCAGGTGGACGGCGGGCACACCAACCAGGACTCCAACACCCGCTGGGCCGATGACTACGGGCGCGCCCTCAGCGCCCGACCGACGCCCGAGGGCATCGTCAACAAGGGCATCTCCGGCAACCGGATCCTCACCGACGGGACGGGAGGACGCGTCGGCTTCGGTCAGAGCGCGCTCAACCGCTTCGACCGGGACGTCCTCTCCCAGACCGGAGTGCGGAGCGTCGTGCTCTACGAGGGCATCAATGACATCACGATGGACGACGCCTCCGACTCCGCGCTCGAGTCGGGGATCCAGCAGCTGGCCTCACGCGCGCACGCGGCCGGGCTGCGCTTCACCGTTGCCACCATCCCCGCCTTCCAGGGCTACACCGACTACACCGCCGCCCGGGACCGGGTGCGCCAGTGTGTCAACGACTGGATCCGCACGACGACGGCTATCGACGGCTTCCACGACTTCGACCGGGCGACCCGCGACCCGCTCAACCCGAGCGCCGCATTCGCCGGTTACGTCTCCTCCGACCACCTGCACTTCACCACCAACGGGAACACGGCCCTCGCCGAGGTCCTCGCCCCGCGGCCCGCCCCGACCAGCCCCTCCCACACCTTCTCCCAGACGACGGCCGGAGCCTTCCACGGCAAGGGCATCGGCGACCTCGTCGCCCGAGACGAATCGGACGGGCACCTGTACGAGTGGGCGGGGCTGGGAGACGGGTCCTTCACGGCCAGGACCGACCTGACGGCCGGCTGGGGCGCGTTCTCCCAGACCACCGCCGGCGATTTCCGGGGGACCGGTCACGCGGACCTGATGGCGAGGGAGGACGCGACGGGCAACCTGTACATGTGGCCCGGTAACGGGGACGGTACCTTCGCCGGCCGCGTGCTCGTCACCGACGGGTGGGGTCCGTTCTCGCAGACGGTCGCCGGTGACTTCCGGGGGACCGGTCACGCGGACCTGATGGCGAGGGAGGACGCGACGGGCAACCTGTACATGTGGCCCGGCAATGGGGACGGTACCTTCGCCGGCCGCGTGCTCGTCACCGACGGGTGGGGTCCGTTCTCGCAGACGGTTGCCGGTGACTTCCGGGGGACCGGTCACGCGGACCTGATGGCGAGGGAGGACGCGACGGGCAACCTGTACATGTGGCCCGGTAACGGGGACGGTACCTTCGCCGGCCGCGTGCTCGTCACCGACGGGTGGGGTCCGTTCTCGCAGACGGTTGCCGGAGACTTCCGGGGCACCGGCCGTGCCGACCTCATCGCCCGCAACGACACCTACGGCGTCCTCGATGAATGGATGAACACGGGCGGAGCCTCCTTCTCCCACGCCTTCCGGCTCACCGACGGCTGGTGACCGGCCGGTCGGCCCGTCCAACTCGTCCTACCCGGCCAATGCGCTTGCACGGGACCACCGTTCGCAGCGGCGGCCCACCGGGCCGGGCGGCTCGCCGAAGGCGAGGAGGACGTCCAGCAGGTCGCCCGGGGCCTCGGCCGTGACGTCGGGTCCGGCGGGCAGGCCGTGCACCGTCCACCGCGGGTGATGGGCCAGGCGTCGGCCGCGGTCTTCCTGGACAAGGGCCACCCGACGACCGTCTGGAACCGCTCGGCCGGCAAGGCCGAGCAGCTCGTCGCCAAGGGCGCGCCCCTCGCCGGCTCGGTCAGGAGCGCGCTCGAGGCGAGCCCGCTGGTCGTCGTCCGTGTCTCGGACTACGACGCCGTGCACAGGTTGCTGGACCCGGCCGCCTCCTCCCTGGCCGGCCGCACCCTGGTCAACTTGACCATGGCGAGCTCCACCCAGGCCCGGGAGACCGCCGAGTGGGCGGCCGAGGCCGGCATCGACTACGTCGACGGCGCGATTCTGGCGGTGCCCCAGGCCATTGGCACCGCCGAGGCCACCCTGCTGTAAGCCGGCCCGGAGTCCTGGCGCTCGAAGGCACGCGTGAGCGTGCCTTCGAGCGCCCGGACGTCGCTGGCCTCGTGCGGACGGTTGACTCGTCGGCCCCCAGGCAGCGGGCGGTACGGTCTCGGGCCCCCGGATCGGGGCCATGATGCTCCGGCACGACACGTTCATCCGGGACGAGCGGGTCACCCTGCCGGTCGCCGGGCATGACGCCACCGCGACCACGCCGACCGGGCTGTTCCTCCACCCCCACCAGCGCCGCCTACAGCACCACCGTCCGCCCCGACGGCCCCGTTCCGGCGGTACTCACCCAGGGGTGGACGGGCGGCCCCGCCCCGGTCACATCCGCGAGCGTGACCGGGGCGGAGTCCCGCCGGTGGCGAGGGGTGAGCCTGCCGTTCTCAGGACGCGCTGAACCTCAGAAGGAGGCGGGGGCATGGCGCCGCGACCTCCTCCTCGGGAGGAGGGCCCCATGCCGCGAGTGCGGCGGAAACCCCCTGTGGGCCGGATTCCAGATAGCAGATCATGTTCACCGGGTACCGACTGTTGTCGAGCATGTAGCGGTCCATCGGTGTCGGCTCCTCGCTTATTCGCAGCCCTCGCTCTTCGGGTGGGCCGATCCGGTGCCAGTCGGGATGCAGATGGATGGAGCCCAGGATCTCGGCCCCGTCACGGTCCGCCTGCCGGTGAATACGAAGCAGATCCTGCGAGCTGCACCAGAATCCCCGGCGGGGGTTTCGGTAGGCGCTTCCGAAGCACGGCTCTATGGAGCTCGAGAACTCTTCGAGCGCCATCGGGTCGGTGGCACGGACGTTGGTCGCGAACTGGACCGAGGTGATGGCCGCGACACCGTCGTCGACGGTGCCGAGCAGGAGGGCGAAACAGGAGGGTGGTTCCTGCGGGGTACAGGCCTCGTATTCATCGCGCGCTACCGAGATGAACGACTTGACGGCGTCGAATCCGATCAGGGCGGTGTGGGGGGTGAGGGTCACGGCGGCTCCTCCTCCTTCAGCCGACATGCGCATGGTGGTCCGCCGCGGTGGTCCGTGAAGCGAGGTCCAGCGAGTGAACCTCGGCCGGGGAGAGTTCCAGGGTCGCTCCCGGGGTCAGTTCGGCGAGCTGCTCGGGCGTCCTGCTGCTGGCGAGCGGAGCGACGACATGGGGCTGCGCCCTCAGCCAGGCCAGGGCCACCGCGGCGGGGGCGGTGTCGTGCTCGGAGGCGATCGTGTCCAGCGTCCGGAGCACCGTGCGGCCGCGGGGCGTTTCGCCGTACGGTCGTGCCGCGTCGCTGCGGACGCTGGGAACGGCGGGTGCGCCTTCGCGGTACTTGCCCGTCAGGAAGCCCTGCGCCAGGGCGAAGTACGGGACGCAGGAGACGCCCTCGCGCTCGCAGACCGGGGCGATCCCGCTCTCGAAGGGCTCGCGTTCCATGAGGTTGTAGGGAGGCTGGACCGCCACGTACGAGGCGAGCCCCGAACGCTTCGAAACCTCAAGGGATTCAGCCAGCCTGGGACCGCTGATGTTCGAGGCGCCGATATGGCGCACCTTCCCTGCCACGATCAGTGTGTCGAGTGCGGCGAGGGTCTCTTCGAGGGGCGTTTCCGGGTCGTCCGCGTGCGTGTAGTAGAGGTCGATATGATCCGTCCGCAGACGGCGCAGGGATTCCTCCACGGCCTGGTGAACGACCTTCGCCGTGAGCCCGGACAGTCCGTTCAGTCGGCCTACCTTGGTGGCGATGACGAAACGGTCCCGCTGACCGCGCGCGGCCAGCCAGTTGCCGAGGATGGACTCGGACTCCCCGCCGGTGTTTCCGGGGGCCCACTGGGAATAGGAGTCGGCGGTGTCGATGAAGTTCCCGCCCGCGGCGGCGTAGGCGTCGAGGACGCGGAAGGATGTCCGCTCGTCGACGGTCCATCCGAAGACGCTGCCGCCGAGGCAGAGTGGAAAGACGTCGAGCTCGGAGTCTGCGATGGTAACCAATGGACGCCTTCTGGGTTCTTACCGGTTTCGGTGGTCGGTTCCGGTGCGGAGGGTGGGGCGCAGGGGGGCGCGACTCGGCGCAACCCCCCACCTGAGGGGTCGGCTGACGCCCCCGACAGCAATGTCCAATGAATAGCGTGCACTTGATATTCAGTCAGTGTGGAAACCGATACTACCTTCTGGTCCGATGCCATGCCGAGGCGTCGGCTGGATTCCGTCGTGGTCGGGGTGTGCGCCTGCGCCGTCGTTCTGCGCTCGAACAGCTCGACGGCGAGGCCGCCCCCGGTGGTTACCGGGCCGAGGCGGGTCGCGGCCGGGTCGTGGGTCGCAGGCCGTAGGCGCGGGTGGTCCGCGCGTCCACCGCCCTGGTGCGCATGGCCTTCGCATGCCGCGAGGCTGGATCGCCCTCCTGCCAAGGGAGTTCGGGCGAAGGGCGCGGGGTCGGACCAGCGACCGGCATGGGTGGCGGCGCGCTCGACACAGGCCTCCACCGCCTTCGCGGCGGAGTGATCGCTTCCGGGGCGCCGGTCGTACGAGATGTTTCCGGCCCCGCGTCAGTGAGCCGAGAGTCGGCGTCCCCGGTGGGCTTGGCCAGCTCGTCGACCAGCGTGAGGCCTCTCATCCGTCCTGCCGATCGGCCGCGTTGTCCTGGGCCGGGCGCCCTGCGGGCGACCGTCATCCGGGACGGCAAGTGGGTGGCCATCACGGCCGGCCACAAAGTGGATGCGGTCGGGGCGCCGGTCTACCAGCCCTCCTGGGTGGCGAAGGACCGCTATGACGTGCACGTCATCGGGCGGGTCGGCGGGAGGACGCACTGGGTCGACTACCGGAGCGTGGCGGAGTACTTGAACCGTCGCGAGGACATGCTGTACGACTTCGCAAGGATGCTCGCCGTGGTGGGGGAGACGACCTCGACCATTCCGGGCGGTGGCGTCCAGTATTCCCTCCTCCGCCCAGGAGCCGGAGCAGCGGAGTACCCAGGTCGTCAGGATGCAGAGGGTCGTGGACAGACTGGCCAAGTTGAAGCGCCTGGGGATCGGCATCAAGCCTTGAGCGGCCATCGCCGCCCGGCCGGGCTGCCGATCACGGGAGTGAGCGGCTCGCTCCTGTCCCGCCCGCGGCGGCGCCACCAGGTCGTGGCCCACCGGGGTGGCAGGGTGAGGTCCGGGGAGCCGGACGCCGGCCAGGTGGCGGCCGACCGGGAAGGCGCGCCGGCCGGAGCCGGCGAAAACAGAGCGCCAGGGGCCATCCGGCGAACAGGGAAGCCGCTCGGCCATTGGCAGCGGCGAGCGGTTCGACGGGGCGACCGTCGGCGCGTGGCACCTCGCCGCGGAGGAGGCGATCGAGGCCGGCGGGCTCGTGTGGACGATGCTGCGCCCGCCGAGCTTCGCCTCGAACCTCTTGTGGTACCGGACCCTGATCCAGGCCGGAGAACCGATCCCGAACCTGACCGGCGACTCCCGGCAGGCCGTCGTCGACCCGAGGGACGTGGCGGCGGTCGCCGTCGCCGCCATGACCGGCGACGCGCACGACGGGCAGCGGTACGACCTGACCGGGCCGGAACTGCTGACGTCCGCAGACCAGGCGGCGATCCTGGAGGGCGTGCTGGAACGGCCGGTCAGGATCACCGACACGAATGCGCTCGACCAGTTGCCGGCCGGGATGGTCACCGGCATCGGCTGGGCACGCGCCGGCGGTGCGGCGTACGTCACCGACCACGTGCCGCGGGTGCTCGGCCGGCCGGCGGGCACGTTCGAGCAGTGGGTACGCGACCATCGGGAGGCATTCGCGGCAATGCCGTAACCGACCGCCGCCGACGGCCGCCAGGGCTCGGGTAGTTCAAGGGATACAGCCCGTTCTCCTTTGGTGCTCCGCTGGAGCTGGTGAGAACTCGCGCAGATGGGTGTGGGGTCGTGGTCGCCGGGTGGGGCGGTCGTCCCTGCGGTGGGTGGTCCGGGCGCGGCGAATGAGGCTATGCACGGTGATGACGGCATCCGTGAGGTCGAAGAAGGCGTTGATGACGTCGATCCGGTGCACGGTGATGTCGTCGGGCAGCGGGCCCAGGCTGTCCGGAAGATCCAGGGTCGGGGCGAGCAGCGGCGAGTCATGGCAGTTCGCTCCGGCCAGGACGCGGCCCAGCGGGATGCCGTGCCCGTCTGTCATCCCCGAGCGTTTGAGGCCCTGTTTGCCCCGGTCGACCGGTGAGCGTCCGGCAGCTTCTCCGCCTCCGGGTGCTTTGGTGATCGACCCGTCGATGGCGATCTGGTCCAGGACGAGCCCGACGATGCGGTCGTACGCCGGCCAGGGCGATATGCCGGAGCCGGGTACCGACGACCCTCCCTCGCTGGACCCCGCCCGGTGAACGCCCCGGCGTCGTACCTCGGAGCCCAGACGGGCGGGACCGGCGCCAAGGTGTTCACCGGGCGTAGTCGACCTCGGGGAAGTCGGGGGAGGGACCGTCGAGCAGCCGCCCCTGGTCGCGGAGGTGGAGGTCGAAGAAGGCTCGCGGGTAGGCGCGTTGGAACGCCTGTGCCCGGTGCCCGGGAATCGTCCCGACCTCGTCCTCCAGGTCGGCCGGTGGCATGCCCAGGAGAGGGGCGATCAGCGGCAGGATCAGCTCGTCGTCGCCGAACGACTGGTGCGCGGCTCCCCGTACGGTCAGGTGCAGGCGCCAGCCGCGCAGACGCGACCAGAACGCGCGCAGGGCGGGGTTGTTCTCCATGCTGCCCTTGCCCGGGGTGTCCACGACCAGGAACGGACGGTCGAGCCCGGCGTCTACCACCGGGCCGGCCGCGCCCCCGTCCAGGCTCATGCCCGCCGTGATCCGTCCGTCGGTGAGCATCGTCGCGGCGGTGGTGGCGCCGCCCAGGGAGTGGCCGAGCATCCCGACGCGCCGCAGGTCGGGCGCCCCGCGCAGGCCGGGGGGCAGCGGGGTGCGGCAGACGCCGGGGTGGCCGCCCGCGCGGAGGACGGCGAGCCGGTCCAGGACGAAGCGGATGTCGGCGGTACGGACCGCGAGGGCCTTGGCGTAGTCGCTGATCCCGCCCGGCGGATTCGTCTCGACGCGTCCGCCGGGGAAGGCGACCGCCGCCGCGTCGTAGGTGTGGTCGACGGTGACCACCAGAAAGCCGTGACTGGCGAGGTCTTCCACGACGCCGGTGCCGAACGACCGTGACGCGTTGGCGCCGGGAGAGTAGAGCACGACGGGCAGGGGGCCTGGTGGGCCGCCGACGGGAGCGCCCTCGTGGCCGTGGGTGCCTCCCAGCCGTACCCGGCCGGGAGGCAGGCCGACGAGGGCCAGGTACCGGTCGGCCGCCGCCGGAGGCATCCAGGGAACGGTGGGACGGGCCGCGCAGCCGCGGGCGGGGTACCAGATGCTGATCATCAGCTCACGGCAGGGGCGGGAGGGCACCCAGGGGTCCGGCCGCGCGGTGTCGGCCAGGTGCAGCGCGATCGTACCCAGCGGGTACGGTCCGTTCGGGGCGGGCAGCTGGAACCGCACGGGTTCCTCCTGCCCCGGTCGCGCGGCGGCCACCGGCGCGAGCGGACCCGGGATCATGGCGGCGGCCAGTCCGGCGCACGAGGACAGCAGTGTTCTCCGATTCATGGCTCCACTGTTCCGTCCGATGAGCCCGGCGGCTTCGCCCCCGGGGAGTAACCCGGTGTCAGCCCAGGAGGGTACGACGGGCATCGGCCGCGCGGATGACTCAGCCCGTGGGATGACGTCCTCCGGGCTGACGGGCCCCGGGCCCCGTTTGGATAGCGTGGCCGGCATGGGCGACGGGGAGTCACGGCCGCTGGTGGCCAGACGTCTGCGGGACGGACAGTGGCACGGCGTGGACACGGTCGCGGCCGTGCTCCTCGCCCTGGCGTTCGGCGCGAGCGAGACGCGTAGCGGTGGCTGGGGCGCGGGAGCCGTGGCGGCGGTGGTCTGGCTGCCGGTCGCGGTACGGCGTAGACGGCCCGTCCGGGTTCTGTACACGGTCCTGGCCGGAGCGGTCTTCGCCATGGCGTTCACCGGATGGGAGGAGTCCTGGGTCCCGGTCGGGGCCGCCCTGTACACGGTGGCGGCGCGGGAACCGGGGCGCCGGTCCGCGACGGCGCTCGGCTGCTCGCTGGGCGCCGTCGCGGCGGCCATGGCCCTCGTACCGCGACCGGTCCCGGCCTCCGGGGTAGCGTGGGGCGTCGTCTTCGCGTTTTTGATGATGACCCTGCCCTGGCTGGTGGGCACCGCGCTGAGAGAGCAGCGGTCGTACGCGGAACTCGCCGCCCGGCAGGCCGTGACGGACGAGCGCCTGCGGATCGCCCGCGAACTCCACGACGTGGTGGCCCATCATCTGACTGTCATCGCGGTACGGGCCGAGGTGGCCCGTGCGGTGGCCTCCACCAACCCGCAGGAGGCCGAGCGGACCCTCGCACTGGTCGGGACGGCGGGCCGGACGGCGCTCACCGAGATGCGCCGCATGCTCGGCGTTCTGCGATCACCCGGTGACGGAGCCGAGTTGGGGTCCGCCTCCGGTCTGGCGGACCTGCCCGCGCTCGCGGCCGGCGCGGGCCCGCGCGTGGAGCTGTCCGTCGACCCGGATCCACCGCTCCCCCCGGGTGTGGAACTGGCGGTCTACCGGATCGTTCAGGAAGCCCTCACCAATGTCGTCAGGCACGCGGGATCGGCGGACTGCCGGGTGAAGCTGTCCCGGATGGGTCCCGAGGCGGTCGAGATCGAGGTCGTCAACGACGCGCCGTCCCGGCTCCCGTCCCGGCGTCCTGGCGGCGGGCACGGACTCATCGGGATGCGGGAGCGGGCGGCCATGTGCGGCGGGACCCTCTCCGCCGGCCCCCTGGCGACGGGCGGATTCCGGGTGCATGCGCGGCTGCCCTGCGGATCGGAGGCAGCACGGTGAACCGGCCGGTCCAGGTTCTGATCGCCGATGACCAGGCGCTGTTGCGGGCGGGCTTCCGCCTGCTCATCGAGAGCGTGCCGGACCTCACCGTCGCGGGCGAGGCCGTCAGCGGCGAGCAGGCCGTCGAACTCGCCCTGCGGCTGCGGCCCGACGTCGTGTTGATGGACATCCGGATGCCGGGCATGGACGGTCTGGAGGCCACCCGGCGCATCTGCGCGGACCCGGACGCCGTCGGCACCCGTGTGCTGGTCCTCACCACGTTCGACCTGGACGAGTACGTGTACGCGGCACTCCGCGGCGGAGCCAGCGGATTCATCCTGAAGGACATCCTCCCCGCCGACCTGCTGACAGCCCTACGGGTGGTCGCCTCCGGCGACGCCCTGCTCGCGCCCGCGGTCACCCGCCGTCTGATCCGCGAGTTCGCCGGACGCCACGAGCCGCGCCCGCGACTCGCCCGGGAGCTGGCGGGTGTGACCCCACGGGAACGGGAAGTCCTCCGATTGGTGGCCCGGGGACTGCCCAACCACGTGATCGCCGAGCATCTGGGGCTGAGCATCGCGACCGTCAAGACACACGTCCGGCGGCTGCTGGCCAAGCTCCACGCCCATGACCGGGCCCAGATGGTCGTCATCGCCTATGAGACAGGCATGGTCACCGCAGGTGGGAACCTCCCGTCCACAGGCTGACGCCTCACCGGCTGGGATGGTGGACCTGAAGGGGACTTCCCCGGTGGTGCGTAGACTCCGTGCACGGCTTCCGCGACTTCGACGACCGCAACCTGCTGGGCTTCGTCGACGGCACCGAGAACCCGGAGGGCGGGGCGGCGACTGGGGGCAGCTCACCGGCCGCCGGGCCGAAGTCCGTGCCACCGGACGCGGCGTGCACCGCCCCGTACCGCTGGGCTGTGGCTGCCCACCGGGGGTGGCAGCGTCACCACCACCGCTCCTGGCACCGCAGTCACCGGGGAGCGGCAGGACGTTGTTGCCGCTTCCGGGTAGCGGCAGAACAGGAACCCGTCCGCACCGCCGGCCTGCGGCTGCCGGGTGGCCCACCACCGTTGCGTCGGCGGACAGGGCTGGTGCGACGCCGGTGCCGGGGCCCGCCCGGCCGGACTGCGGCCGGGCGGGTGCGTAGCCGGCGGGCTGGGGTCAGCGCGCGAGGACGAAGCCCTCGAAGTCCTCGTCGACGAACGCCGCCGGCTCGCCGCCCTCCCGCAACGCCCCTCCGCCTGGGTGGAAGTCGAGACCGGCCAGACCTTCGCCGATGCCTGGACCCAAGCCGACCAGGAAAGGCGCCGCCAACTCCTCCTCGGCCTCAAGGCCCGCCTCTACATGACACCCACCATCGAAGGCTGGTACCTGCCCGCCGAAATCGAAGCACGAGTATCGAAGCTGGACCGCGCTGGAAGGTCGGCGTAGATCGCGAAGCGGACGAGCAACTGGCGGCCGTCATCGACAGATTCGACGGGCCGCTTCCGTGCGGGGGAGCGGCTACGGCGCTAGCCTCTACCGTTGGCTGCTGGTAGCACCGCCGTGGATGCCCTCGACCACGAGTGGGCCACCCTGACACTCCGAAGTGGCCACCCTCCGGGCCACCGGATTGGCTGCCTCCGATGCCGTCGACCACGGCCTCGGCTACAGCTCTCCCCAACAAGCCGAAGATAAGCGATGAGTTGGTCGAGCGTCGGGCACTGTAGTCATCGAGGAGTTGGCCACGATCAAGCCCGGATCTGCCGAATCATCCAACCGAGGAGTCCTGGGCTGGCAGGATGGTCGGACCGGTAGTTGACGCCGGTGCTGGACGAGGAGCATGTGTGGGACCGCATGTGATCAACGATCGCTTCCTGCTGGTGGGAGACAGCGCGCGCAGCGGCGGTCTGTCGAAGGTGCGAAAGGCCGTCGACACGGCAAATAGCGACAGTGACAGGCAGTTCGCGGCGATCAAGTTACTCAAGCGGCGCGACGACGAAATCATCAAGGTCTTCCTGGAACGGGAGACCGCCGCACTCAAAGCTGTCGAGCACCCTCATATCGTGCGGATGCTGGAGTCGGGCTGGGACCCGGTTCTGGAGCGGTACTACATCGCCCTGGAGTGGGTGGAGCGGTACTACATCGCCCTGGAGTGGGTGGAGCGCAGCCTGAAGGACGATCTACAGGCTCGTCGGCTGGGACGCCTACTTCGAGAAGATCGTGTCACCACCTTGTAACAGTCAGCGATGATCAAGGAGCGGCACAGTGTCGGGCCCACCGGCCGGGACCGCGCGGCGAAACCCCGGACGGGCATCGCTCCGGGTGAGAGGTTCGCCTGTTCGGCTCAGCGAGGATGACGGCCAGGAGACGGCGCCCGGAGACCCTCCTACCGTTGGACCCCGGGAGGCTGCATCCCCGCGGAGCCCGGCCGAGGACCTCTCGCCCGTCGGCCACCGCTCACGCCGAACCCGGCAGTCGACTTCCACCGTGACCACGCAGGGTCCGGGTCGAAGGAGATGAAGGACATGAACACCACGCGCACCGCCCGCACGCCCGCGACACCCGCACTGAACGGGTGCCGGACATCACGCCACCGCCTTCGGGCACGGATCGGGCTCGCCGTGACCGCCACGGCCCTGTCGCTGCTGCCGATCGCCCCGTCCACCGCCAGCGCGGCACCCCATCTCCCGCTCACACAGATCGTGCGGGAGGCCAAGGTGAAGGCGCAGCAGGAGCACCCCGGCTCGCAGTTCTACGACGCGGACGCCGTCCTGCTGACACCCACGACCAACCCCAATGACGTCCAGGCCTGGTGGATCCGCTTCCGGGCCAAGGGCTCGGAGCCGTCCTTCGAGTACAAGTACTCGACCACCGGTCAGTACCAGAGCACGCAGCCGTGGAGCGTCCCGATCGGGATCCAGGCCATCTCCCCGTTCACCATGACGGAGGTCCAGGCCCACGATCTGGCCGTCAAGGCCGGGCACACCGGCGCGTTCAAGCCCCTGTACCTCAATGAGCCCGTCGTGCAGAACCCGCATCCCACCTACTACTTCTGCATTCCCAGCGAGGGCAGGACGGTGGCGGTGGACACCGTGACGGGCCACGTCACCACGCCGTGGTCGTGCTAGTGACCACGGTGTGAGCCCTGTTCGGTGGCCGTCACCCAGCGGGGGTGACGGCCATCGGCGGCTGGCGACCCTTGCCCTCCGCCCGCTCGGTGCCGCCGACCGGGCGGGCGATAAGGGTCGCCAGCCTGGAGCGCGAAGAGCCGGCTGCCGCCGGTCAGCCGGGCCCGGGTACGAGCGGGGGCCGTGCCGGTTCGGCCGGTCGCCGCGGATCCGCGCTGGCCGTTGCGGCCAAAATCCACTCCGGGAGTGCCGTGCGACTTCCTTCGCCGCTGGCGTATTTGCTACCGAGAGGAAGCCCCGACGTGTGGAATGCCCCGCGTCGGGGCCGCCTCTTGATTCTGTCGAACTACCAGTTTCTGCTGCCTAGTTGTTCAGATCGAACACTGCCGTGACCGGTGCGTGGTCGGACCAGCGCTCGGTGTGGGTGGCGGCCCGCTCGACGTAGGCCTCGACGGCCTTGGCAGCGAGGGTGGGGGTGGCGACCTGGAGGTCGATGCGCCAGCCGGAGTCGTTGTCGAAGGCGCGGCCGCGGTAGGACCACCAGGAGTAGGGGCCGGTGCGGTCGGGGTGGAGGGTGCGGACGACGTCGACGTAGCCGGCTTCGTCGTAGACGCGGGAGAGCCAGGCGCGTTCTTCGGGGAGGAAGCCGGCGGACTTCTGGTTGGCCTTCCAGTTCTTGAGGTCTTCGGGGCGGTGGGCGATGTTCCAGTCGCCGCAGACGACGACCTCGCGGCCGTCGGCGGCTGCGCGGGTGCGGAGGGTGGTGAGGTGGACGAGGAATTCCGCCATGAAGCGTTCCTTCTCGTCCTGGCGTTCGGTGCCGACCTCGCCGGAGGGGAGGTAGAGGCTGGCGACGGTCAGCCCGGGCAGGTCGATTTCGACGTACCTGCCCGTGTTGTCGAACTCCTCGGACCCGAATCCGATGACGGTCCGCTGCGGCTCCTGGCGGGACAGGACGGCGACGCCGGCCCGGCCCTTGGCGACGGAGGGGGCCCAGACCGCGTGCCAGCCGTCGAGGTCGCGCAGTTCGACGGGCAGTTGCTCCGGCTCGGAGCGCACCTCCTGGAGGCAGACCACGTCCGCCTCGGTGCCGGCCAGCCACTCGACGAAGCCCTTCTTGGCTGCCGCCCGGATTCCGTTCACGTTCACACTCGTCACCACGATCACCCGGGCAGCCTACCGAGTGCCGGGGCCTGCGCCGAAGCGTGACGCGCACCAGCCGTGGGATGACGTGAACGCGGCATGAATGTGTGCGACAGTCGCACCAAGCCGCGCCATTGGTCTTGACCATCTCCGGACGATGCACCTAGGGTCGCTTACTGCAAAGACCTTTAATAAAGAAGGACGGATAAAAGCCCGCTCTCCCACCTGCCGCATCCGCGGACAGCGGGCCCGGGATCCGACCTCCTTACCGCAGGGTGGACAAGCAGGGTGGAGGACACGGTGGGGACGACTGGACAGCTTTCGGCGGTGCCGGAACCGAAGTACTGGCACCTGCGCACGGTGCTGCTGCGGGCCATCGACTCGGAGTTCTCCACCGGCCAGGTCCTGCCCAACGAGCGCGAGCTCTCCGCCCGCTTCGGGGTCGCCCGGGCAACCCTGCGGCAGGCCCTCGACCAGCTGGAGCTGGAGGGCCGCCTGGTGCGCCGCCGGGGGATCGGCACCCTGATCGCCGCCCCGCGGGTCGGCGTCCCGGTCAACCGGCAGGAGGAGGGCTGGCCCGGCGTCGGCCGCAACCAGGCCTGGCGGACGGTCGACTGCACCACCGCCCCCGCCCCGGCGCAGCTGGCCAAGGGCCTCGGCATCGCCGAGGGCGCCACCGTGCACACCGTCCGCCGGGTTCGCCTGGTGGAGGGCCGGGCGGTGGCCACCGAGTCGCTGCACGTCCCGGCCGCCGCGCTGCCGCACCTGCCCGGCTTCCGGGCCGAGAGCGACCGGGCCCGCTCGGTGCTGCGCCAGCTGGAGCGGCTGGAGGTGGACGGCGAGTCCCGCGCGGTCGAGCTGGGTGTCGCCGAGGCCGCCGAGGGCGCCCTGCTGGAGCGCCCGCCCGGCTCGCCGGTGCTGGTGATGACCACCCAGTACGCGTCGGCCGGCCGCCTGGTGGCGCTCGCCGTCGCCACCTACCGGGCCGACACCTGCAAGCTGACCTTCGGCTCGACCGGGCTGGTCGAGGTCACCCCGGTCGGCGCTGCGGCCGAGGTCCGCACCGCCTCCTGAACCACTTTTCCGACACCCTCAGACCGAGGCCCGAACGCCCGACCGGCGTCCGGGCCTCGGTCGTTGTGCGGGCGGATTTGCCCGGGCGGAGCTGAGTTCGGACCTCAGCCCGGGACCGGTCCCGGGCTGAGGTCCGGGCCCGTCAGGCGCGGCCGTTGCCGGTGGTCGGCGGGTCGACGGCGAACAGCTGGTCCTCGACGTGGTCGAGGGCGACGCGCAGCGCGCCCATCGCCACGACCTCGGAGCCGAGCGCGGCGAGCGCCACCTCGGGGGCGCGGAGGGTGAACTGGGCGAGGCGCTCGCGCAGCGGTTCCAGGACGCCGTCGAGGCCGGCCGCCCAGCCGCCGATCACGACGAGCTGCGGGTCGATGGCCAGGACGAGCGCGGCGACGCCCTGGACCAGGCGGGTGAGGAAGCGGTCCATGGCGACCTTCGCCACCTCGTCGCCCTCCCGCGCGAGCCGCAGGACGCGGGCGACGGCGGCCTCGTCGAGCGGGTTGAGCGGCTTGCCGGTGGTGGAGAGGAGCCGCTCGGGGGTGACCTCCTGGCCGAGCAGGTGGAGGGCGCCGATCTCGCCGGCCGCCCCGCCGTAGCCGCGGTGCAGCCTGCCGTTGATGAGGGAGCCGGCGCCGGGGCTGAGGCCGGCCATGACGAAGACGACGTCGCCGGCGCCGACCGCCGCGCCCTGCCAGTGTTCGGCGATGGCGGCGAGGTTGGCGTCGTTCTCGATCAGGACGGGGCAGCGGAAGGAACGCCGCAGCCGGGCGCCGAGGTCGAGACCGGTCCAGCCGGGCATGGCGGTGCCGAGTTGGATGGTGCCGTCGCGGTCGACGATGCCGGGGGTGCCGATGCCGACGGCCCAGAGGTTGTCGCGGGAGATGCCGGCCTTGCGCAGGACCTCGGCGACGGCGGTGCGGACGGCGGCGAGCCGGTCCTCGGCGTCCAGGGTCTCGTCGACCGGCTTGAAGTGACTGCCCACCACCTCGCCGGTGAGGTCGGCGAGGATGACGCGGATGTCGTGCACGCCGACCTCGATGCCGAGGATGTGCCCGGCCTCGGCGCGGAAGCGGAACCAGCGGGCCGGTCGGCCGCGCCGGCCGGTGCCGGGCTGGCCGTCCTCCTTGGGCTGGTCGACCTCGGCGACCAGCCCGGTTTCGACCAGACCCTCGATGACGCCCTCGACGGTCGGGCGGGAGAGCCCGGTCTCGCCGACGAGCTGAGTGAGGGTCACGGAGTGGCCGGTCCGCAGCGCCCGAAGCGTGACCGCCGCGTTGATCCGCCGCAGCAGCGAGGAGTCTCCTCCGGTGAGCCGATCCGCCAATGCGATGCCCTTCGCCGTTCGCGCGACTGCCCTGGCGCGCGGTGTCGAGTGCGCGGTGCCCACCGAATGGCCCGCGGGGGGTGTGCCACCCCCGGAACGCGGCACGGCGGCGCGGGGCCGCCTGCGCCAGGGCCGGAGGACAAGCGGAGCCTACCCGGGGGTGGGCCCGGTGGGCGAGAATCCTTGCAGCTCATCCAGGCTTCGGTATCGAAATGGTACGCATCGGGTGGTGGTGCGCGACCCGGGCTTCACGGCCCGGCCACGGGCCGCCCGCCGCCGGGCCGCCGGGACCGTACCGACCAGCGGGAACGGGCGGAGAGCAGCGAGCCGAGGCTCAGCCGGGAGCCGGCCGACAGGGCGCTGAGCACGGAGCCGGCCGACCCGAGGGACAGGACGCTGCCGGCGGACCCGACCGAGAGGACGCTGCCGGCCGACCCGATCGAGAGGACGGAGCCGGCCGAGCCGATCGACAGCACCGAGCCGACGGACCCGACGGAGGCGATGGAGCAGACGGAGGCCAGGGATGACAGGGAGGCCAGGGAGGCCTTGGACCGGAGCGACCGCGGCCGCCGCTGGGGCTGGAAGGGGCGCAAGGACGGCAAGCGCCGCAGGAACTGCACGGGGGAGTCGGGCACGGCCCGATGGTAGCGGCAGCTCAGGGCATCCGCGCCGCGAACAGCCGCTGCCCGAGCAGTCCCATCGGGTGCCCGTCCTCGGGCAGCGCGAGGACGGTCGGGCAGCCGGCGGCGGTGAGGGCGGCCCGCCAACGCTCGGCGGGGAGCGCCGGGAAGGCGGGGGCGGCGGAGACCGCGGCGGCAGGGGAGGCCGGGGAGTCGGCGCCGGCCTCGGCGTCCCCCGTGATCAGCAGGTCGAGCTGTTCGCCGGTGGGCGCGAGCAGCAGCAGCTGCCCGCCGGGCGCGAGCAGGTCGACCAGCTCCGGGACGGCGGTGTCCGGGTGGCCGGTCGCGGTGGCGACGACGAGGTCGTAGCGGCCGCCGTCGGGCAGCTGGTGGTGGTCGGCGCCGGGGCGGGGCCGGGTGGCGAGGGCCCGGGTGACGGTGGAGTCGGCGTCGTCCTGGCCGAGTTCGAGGATGCGCAGCGGCTGTGGCCCGTCGTGGGTCTCGGCGAGGCCGCGGACCAGCGCGCCGAGGGCGGCGCCGAGGTAGCCGCGGGCGGCCGTCCAGCGGATCGGGGCGGCGGCCGGGCGGGGTGGCTCCTCGCCGGTGATCAGCCGGGGCAGCCGTAGTGCGCCGCGCCGGATCCGGTCCAGGGCGGCGACCGGGCCGAGCCCGTCGTTCCAGGTCTCGACGGCGGGCCGCCAGGCCTCCCGGACCTCGGCCGCGGTGAGTTCGGGTCGGCCGTAGTGGACGTCGTCGTGCCGGGTGATCAGGCCGTGTCGGGTGAGTGCGTCGAGCCAGCGGCCGACCCGGGGCCGCTGGGCGGGGGTGACGAGGGCGGCGGTGAGGATCTCGGCCTCGGTGTGCCCGCGCCCGGGGTCGGTGAGGACGCCGCTCTGCTGGAGGGTCAGCAGCAGTGCGGACAGGACGGCGTGGTCGAGGTGGGTGCCGAAGGCCTGGACCTGTTCGGCGGTGACGCCTATGGCGTGTTTCCAGGCGATGGCGTCGGCGGCGTCGGCGGCGGTGCGCAGTCGCCGGTCGGCGGTTTCGGCGTGGCTGTGCGGGGCGCGGACGTGGGCGAGGACGGCGCCGAGCGCGTCGACGGCGGCGTACACGTCGTCCTGCCGGGGTTCGGGGCCGACGTGCAGGACGAGCCGCAGGGCGCCAAGGTCGTGGTCGGCGAGGTCGGGGCGGCGGCTGAGGCGCCACAGCAGGGTGGAGGGCAGGCTGAGGTGGGTGGTGGCGCTGGCGGCGAGGTCGACGAGCTGCTGCTCGGGGTCCTGCCGGGGGTCGCCGCAGTGGACGGTGCCGCCGGCGAGCAGGGTGGCGAGGGCGAGTTCGACGGCGAGGTCGGTGGCGGGGTGGAGCACGGTGTGCCGGATGGGCGGCGGGCCGAGGACGCCCGCCCAGTGCCGCAGCCGCTGTTCGGCGGTGCGGGCGGCGGAGGGCGGCAGCGCGGCGTGGGCGGCGACGTGCTGGGCGAGGGCCCGGGGCAGGCCGCCCGGCGGGGAGACGCCGAGCAGCAGGCCGATGCCGCTGATCGCGCGCCCGTCGGCGACGACGGCGGGTCGGTCGCCGAGTTCGCGCAGCGCGCTGACCAGGGCGGGAGTCGTGGGCACGGTGATCACTCCGGGGTGCGGGGGAGAAACCGCACTACTGAACCACGTGGTCGGGCCGGGTGATGCCGTGCACGGGTCAAACTTCCGTAATGATTTTCATATCGGCTAGCCAAGGTGGACGCCCGATCTCCACCCGAAGTGGTCGGAACTTCGCATTCCGGATCCGGCGTGCGACCCCTTGACAGCCGGTACGGGCGCTGGGTTACTTGGCGTGAGGGTCGCCCTGACCGAACGATCGGTCGGTGCGCCCGTCCTGGCCGACCTGCGGAGGAGCGACGATGACCGGCAGCGCACCCGCCCCGCGCCCGTACGGCGAAGAGCCCGCCTGCGGTGAAGAGCCCGGCCGTGGCGAAAAGCCCGCCCGGCGCCTGGGTGAGCCGATTCCGCCCGCGCTGCTGGACGCCGGCGAGCGGATGGGCGTCGACGAGCTGCGCGCCCACCAGCTCACCCGCCTCCGGGCCACCCTGCGCCACGCGTACGACAACGTCGAGCTGTACCGCCGCAAGTTCGACGCGGCCGGCGTCGGCCCCGAGGACTGCCGCACCCTGGCCGACCTCGCCCGCTTCCCCTTCACCACCAAGGCCGACTTGCGCGAGGGCTACCCGTTCGGCATGTTCGCCGTCCCGATGGAGCAGGTCCGCCGGATCCACGCCTCCAGCGGCACCACCGGGCGCCCGGCCGTCGTCGGCTACACCGAGCACGACCTGTCGATGTGGGCCGACGTGGTCGCCCGGTCGATCCGCGCGGCCGGCGGCAGGCCCGGGCACAAGGTGCACATCGCGTACGGCTACGGGCTGTTCACCGGCGGGCTGGGCGCGCACTACGGCGCCGAGCGGGCCGGCTGCACCGTCATCCCGGCCTCCGGCGGCATGACGGCCCGGCAGGTGCAGCTGATCCAGGACTTCCGTCCCGAGATCATCATGGTCACCCCCTCCTACCTGCTCACCCTGCTCGACGAGTTCGAGAAGCAGGGCGTCGACCCGCGCAGCACCTCGCTGCGCATCGGCATCTTCGGCGCCGAGCCGTGGACGGAGGAGATGCGGCGCGAGATCGAGGACCGGCTCGACCTGCACGCCGTCGACATCTACGGCCTCTCCGAGGTGGTCGGCCCCGGCGTGGCGCAGGAGTGCGTGGAGACCAAGGACGGGCTGCACATCTGGGAGGACCACTTCTACCCGGAGATCGTGGACCCGTTCACCGACCAGGTGCTGCCCGACGGCGAGGGCGGTGAGCTGGTCTTCACCTCGCTCACCAAGGAGGCGCTGCCGGTCATCCGCTACCGCACCCGCGACCTCAGCCGGCTGCTGCCCGGCACCGCGCGGCCGGCCTTCCGGCGGATGGAGAAGGTCACCGGGCGCAGCGACGACATGATCATCCTGCGCGGGGTGAACGTCTTCCCGACCCAGATCGAGGAGGTGCTGCTGCGGACCCCGGGCGTCGCGCCGCACTTCCAGCTGCGGCTCACCCGGCAGGGGCGGCTGGACCACATGACCGTCCGGGTCGAGGCGAGGCCGGACGCCCCGGCCGAGCAGCGGGCGGCGGCGCGGGAGGCGATCGTCCGGGCGGTGAAGGACGGGGTGGGCGTCACGGTCGCGGTCGAGGTGGTGGAGCCGTACGCGCTGGAACGCTCGGTCGGGAAGATCCGGCGGGTGGTCGACGAGCGGGGGTGAGGCCTGAGGGGGCCCACGGCCCTGGACGCCTGGGGCCCGGGGGCGTGGGGCCTGCGAGGCCGGAGGCGTAGGGCTGTCCGGGGGGTGATGCCCTACGCCTCCGGCGTCTACAGCAATGTAGACGGTCAGGCGGCGGAGCGTCCAGCCGCCCTCCGCCGCCGGCGCGCCCGGGCCGCCAGGCCGAGGGCGGCCACCATCAGCACCGCCAGCGCCAGGCTCACCGGGCCGGTGCCCAGCCCGAGGCCGCCCCGGTCGGCGCCCACGCCCAGCCAGTCCGCGAACGAGGCACCCAGCGGACGGGTCAGCACGTACGCCCACCAGAACCCGGCCACCGGGCCTACCCAGCGGGCCCGCGCCGCCACCGCCGGGACGGCGATCAGCACGGCGAAGCCCAGACCGGCCAGCAGGTACCCGGTGTGCAGCGTGGCCGCCGTCAGATCGCCCAGCGCCGTGCCCAGGGCGAAGGTCAGCAGCACCGCGGCCCAGTAGAACAGCTCCCGGCGCAGCCCGGTCACCCGGTCGATCGCCAGCGAGCCCTCCACCCGGTGCCAGAGCACGAACAGCGCGGCCAGCGCCACCGCCAGCCCGCCCGCCGACACCGCGTACGGCACGCCCAGCGCGACGTGCGCGACATCGGCGACCATCGTGCCGAACACGCTGACCAGCACCACCACCGCCCAGTACACCCCGGGCACGCAGCGGCGCAGCCGCAACTGGACCAGCAGCGCCACGGCGAGCAACAGCCCGGCCGCCGCAACCGCCGGCACCGGGCCGACGGTGTGCGCCAGGAAGTCCGACAGGGTCTCGCCCATGCCGGTGGTCAGCACCTTCACCAGCCAGAACCAGCCGTCCACCGCCGGGACCTTGCTGGCCCCCACCGGGGCTCCCTCGGCTGGGGTGCCCCCGGCCAGGGCGTCCGGGCGGGCCGCGACCCGGGTCATCGTCGCAGCCCGGGCCGTCGTCGCGTGCCGGATCGTCGTCGCGTGCCGGGCCACGTCAGCGCCCGGACCCGTCGACGACCGTGTTCCCGGTCAGCTCACCGCTGGTGCCGTCCACGGTCACCAGGTGACGCACGCCGTCCGGGCCCACGACCACCACGGCCCAGGCGGCGGAGCCGCCCTGCTGGGCGACGCGCCGCAGCGACTCGGCCCGCCCGCCGGGGACGGCGCCCTGCGCCTTCTCCAGTGCGGTCGAGGCGGCGAGGGAGGGGAGCGGGGCGGGGGCGGTCCGGCCGCGCTTGGCGTGTCCCTCGCTCCGGTCGCTCCGGGCGCTCCTGGCGGTTCCGTCGGTCCCGTCGTGCGCGCTGCGGTCGCCGTTGCCGCCGCCGTGCTCGTCGGACGAGCCGCCCTCGGCCCGGCTCAGCCCGCGGTGCTCCCCGCGCCCGTGCTCCTCGTGCGCGACCGCCAGCGCCACCAGCCCGCCCGCGCCGATCAGCGCGACGGCGGCCACCCCGGCGGCGATCCGGCGCTCCCGGCCGCCCGCCCAACCGCGCAGCCGCGCCGCCCGGGGCCGCTTCGACTGCGGCTGCTGCGCCTGCGAAGCCTGCTCCGGGCCCGCCGGGCCCGCCGGGCCCGCCGGGCCCGCCGGGCCCGCCGGGTCCGCCGGGCCTTCCGGGTTCTCCGGGAGCGGGGTGGTGGACGACGTGGCGTCGCTCATCGGGCGTTCTCCTTGCCTTGGCTGCTCAGCGCGCCCGGATCCCCCCGGGCGCGCCCGGCGATCATGGCGGACCGTTCCTGAACCCCCGCTTAAGCCGCCGACGGACCGCGCGGAACCACCTGGCACCCTGAACGGATGCACATACTCGTCGTCGAGGACGAACGCCGGATGGCCACCGCGCTGCGCCGCGGCCTGGAGGCCGACGGCCACACCGTCGACACCGCCCACAACGGGCCCGAAGGCCTCGCCCTCGCCGACCGCCACCCCTACGACGTGATCGTCCTCGACATCATGCTGCCCGGCCTCAACGGCTACCGGGTCTGCGCCCGGCTGCGCGCGAGCGGCTGCCGGGCCGGGATCCTGATGCTCACCGCCAAGGACGGCGAATGGGACGAGGCGGAGGCCCTGGACACCGGCGCCGACGACTACCTGTCCAAGCCGTTCTCCTTCGTCGTGCTGCTCGCCCGGCTGCGCGCCCTGCACCGCCGGGTCGACCAGCGGCGCCCGCGCCTGCACACCCTCGGCGACCTGGTCCTCGACGCCAACGCCCGCACCTGCGTCCGGGCCGGCCACCCCACCCAGCTGACCGCCCGCGAGTTCGCGATCCTGGAGTGCCTGGCCGCGCGCGCCGGAACGGTGGTCTCCAAACGGGAGATCCTCGACCACGTCTGGGACGCCGACCACGACGCCGACCCGAGCATCGTCGAGGTCCACATCCACGCCCTGCGGCGCAAGATCGACGCCCCGTTCGGCCGCGCCGCCCTCCAGACCATGCGCGGCGCCGGCTACCGGCTCGCCCCCGACGGCGGCTGAGATGCGCCCGCGCCCGCCCCGGCTCCTCGCAGTGCTGCGCCGCCTCCCCACCCCGCCGCGCCGCCCCGGGCTCCCGCGCCCGCTGCGCGGCTTCGTCCCCCGGTCCGTGCGCGCCCGGGCCACCGCCGCCGCCGGTACGGTGCTCGCCGCAGCCCTGGCCCTGGCCGGCGCCGGACTGCTGACCGCCCTGCACGCCGACCTGGTCGCCTCCGCCGCCTCCGCCACCCGGCAGCAGGCCGAGTCCGTCGCCCAACTCGCCGTCCAAGGGCGGCTGACGCCCGTCCTGCACGCCGGCCACGGCACCGACTTCCTCCAGGCCGTCGACGCCCACGGCACCGTCCTCGCCGCCAGCCCCAACCTGGCCGGCCGGACCGCCCTCACCGCCGCCCACCGCACCGGCTCGCGCACCACCGACGACGTCGACCCGCTGTACGACCACCACCGCCAGCGGCTCACCGCCGTCACCGCCGACACCCCGGGCGGGCCGGTCACCGTCTACGCGGGCGCCTCGCTGCGCGCCGCCGACGAGGCCCTCGACACCACCCAGGCCGCGCTCGCCGTCGCCTGCCCGCTGCTGCTGCTCATCGGCGTGGTCGTCACCTGGCGGGTGACCGGGCACGCGCTGCGGCCGGTGGAGGCCATCCGCGCCGAGGTCGACGCGATCACCGGGCGGGACCTGCACCGGCGCGTCCCCGAGCCCGGAACCGCCGACGAGATCGCCCGCCTGGCCGCCACCATGAACGCGATGCTCGACCGGCTGGAGGCCTCCGGACGGCGCCAGCGACAGTTCATCGCCGACGCCTCGCACGAACTGCGCAGCCCGCTCGCGGTGCTGCGCACCCAACTGGAGGTCGCCCACACCCACCCCGACCCGGCCGTCCGGGCCGAACTGGTGCACGGCGCGCTCCAGGACACCGACCGGCTGCAGAGCCTCGCCACCGACCTGCTGCTGCTCGCCCGGCTCGACGCGGGCGGCGGCGCCGAGGACCGGCCCCGGCAGCGGATCGACCTCACCGCGCTGGTCGCCGCCACCGTGCTCGGCCGCCCGGCCGGCCCGCACCGGCGCACCACCGACCTGGCCCCCCTGGTGGCCGTCGAAGGCATCCCGCTCTGGCTCGGCCGGCTGCTCACCAACCTGCTCGACAACGCCGACCGGCACGCGGCGGGCGCCGTCCACGTCCGGCTCGCCGCCGACCGCGCCCGGGGCCTGGCCGTCCTGGACATCGAGGACGACGGCCCGGGCATCCCGCCCGCCGACCGTGAGCGCGTCTTCGAACGCTTCACCCGCCTCGACGACGCCCGCAGCCGCGACGAGGGCGGCAGCGGCCTGGGCCTGCCGATCGCCCGCGACATCGCCCGCCACCACGGCGGCACCCTGGCCGTCACCCCGACGCCGTCCGGGGCCCGGCTCACAGCAACCCTTCCGCTGGCCGCCGCCCCGCCGGCCCCCGACCCACTGGCCCCCGCCCCGGGGCCTGCCGTCGCGCCAGCCTCCGCCTCGCGGACGCCTTTTGACGGACACCCGCTGACGGAGGCCTGAGACCCATTCGGCGCACCGGGATCGTGGTCGCGGCCGAAGGTTCCCAGACTCGAACGAAAGAGGGGTGGACCCAACCAATCGGAAAGGCATCCTCATGAGCATCGGGCTGCGCCGCGTCCTCGCGGTGACCGCAGCGATTTCCCTCGGCCTGGGCGCGGCGTCCTGCGACAGCGCGTCGCAGTCGTCCAGCGGCGGCTCCGGCGGCGGACCGGCTCCCCTCCCGGCCGCGGCCGGGAGGGGAGCCGGGCGGATAGCCCTGCTGCTGCCGGAGGCCAGGACCACCCGCTACGAGCAGTTCGACCGGCCGCTGATCGAGAAGAAGATCAAGGAGCTGGCGCCGGACGCGCAGATCGACTACTACAACGCCGGCCAGGACGCCGCCGTCCAGCAGACCCAGATCGACGCCGCCGTGAAGAAGGGCGCCAAGGTGCTGATCCTGGACGCGGTGGACGCCAAGTCGATCCAGGCGTCGATCCAGAAGGCGCACGACGCGGGCGTCAGGGTGGTCGCCTACGACCGCCTCGCCCAGGGGCCGGTCGACGCCTACGTGTCCTTCGACAACCGCAAGGTCGGCGAACTGCGGGGCCAGGCCGCGGCGGCGGCGGTGGACGGCAAGGCGGATGGCGGCGAGACGATCACGACCAACGACTCGCCAGCCGATCCCAGCGCGGTCGGCTCCAACGCGGCCGACCCCAGCGCTACCGCCCCCAACGCGGCCGACCCCAACGCGGCCGACCCCAGCGCTACCGCCCCCAACGCGGTCGGCTCCAACGCGGCCGATTCCGAGGCGTCCGGCCTGAGTGTCCCGCTGACCGGCCAGGACTTCCAACTCGACGGCGTGCAAAGGATCCTGGCGGGCGCCCAGGCCATGTCGGTCTACAAGCCCCTCAAGTCGGAGGCCGACGTGGCCGCGCAACTGGCCGTCGACCTGGCCTATGGCCAGGAAATCGGCGGCGCCCTCGTGCCGACCACGGTGACCAGCGGCAGCAGCGACAAGGTGCCGACCGGCCTGATCGCCCCGGTCGCGCTCACCAAGGACAACGTCAAGGCCACCGTGGTCGCCGACGGCCTCTACACCGTCGCCCAGATCTGCACGCCGGACTACGCCGCCGCCTGCTCCGCGGCCGGCCTCCAGTAGCTGCGGCGGGTGCCGGCTCGCTCGCCCGGCGCGTCCGGACGGCGGCCGGGCGGGCGTGAGCACCCCCGCGCGGGCCCTATGCTGCGGAGATGTCGAGTGAGCTGCGCACTCTCAAGCCGGAGACCGACCAGCCGGAGACCCACCCGTCGGAGACCCACCCGTCGGAGACCGATCAAGCGGAGACCGACCAGCCGGAGGCCGATCAACCGGAGACCCACCAGTCGGAGGCCGACCTCGCCTTCATCCGGCGCGAGACCGAGCTGAAGCCCGTCCCGTTCGTCCCCGAGGTCGGCCTGCACATGGCCGAGGACGCGATCACCCTGTGGGAGACCACCGAGCGGGCGCGGGGGGAGGTCGGACTGCCGCCGCCGTTCTGGGCGTTCGCCTGGGCGGGCGGGGTGGCCGTCGCCCGCCATGTGCTGGACCACCCCGAGCTGGTGGCCGGGCGGGCGGTGCTCGACGTGGCCGCCGGGGGCGGGGTGGTCGGCGTCGCGGCCGCACTGAGCGGCGCCGCGTCCGTGCGCGCCGCCGAGATCGACGCCTACGCGGTGGCTGCCATCGGCCTCAACGCCGAGGCCAACGGCGTGCGCGTGGAGGCCGCCCTGGTGGACCTGGTGGACGGCGACGGCGCCCCGGCCGACGTGGTGCTCGCCGGTGACGTCTTCTACGAACGGGCCATGGCCGCCCGCTTCCTGCCCTTCCTGGAACGGGCCGCCGCGCGCGGCGCCACCGTCATCGTCGGCGACCCCGGCCGGGCCTACCTGCCCCGGGAGCGGTTCACCGCGCTCGCCGCCTACCAGGTGCCGGTCGTCGCCGACCTGGAGGACACCGCCGTCAAGACCACCACGGTGTGGCAGCTGGGCTGACGGCCCGTCCGTCCAGGCTGCGGACGCCCTCGGCCACCGCACTTGGCAGGCCGCCGGTTACCGTCCCGAACCGGAGTGGAGCCGCTGGGTCAAGCCGCTGACCGCCTGATCCCGCCCCCGTCCGGACGGGCGCCGAGCGCTGGCGGCCGTGCCCGGAGCGTGGTCCGCTGGGGCCGATGCGTGTGCGAACGACCATGTTCCGGCACGCCGCCCAGCCCACCCCGCGAAGCCCGGAGAAGGACTGCCATGACCGACGACACCCGCACCCTCGCCTCTCCCGAGGCGGCCGCCGAACAGCTCACCCGGATGACCGACCTGGAGCAGGCCCTCGCCTACTTCCACCAGCACGTGGCGTCCCCCAAGGCGGTCAACCTGTCCGTCGCCGAGAACGTCCTGCTCTACCACCACTCGATGAAGAAGAAGGTCTTCGACAACATCCAGCTGATCCCCGAGCGGTACATCCAGTACATCGACCCGGCCGGGACCTTGGAGGTGCGCCGGCCGGTCGCCAAGCTGCTCACCCTGGCGCTCGGCGCCGAGGTCGACGAGGGCGACGTGTTCGGCGTGGCCGGGGTCTCCTCCGCGCTGGAGTGCATCGCCTTCGCGCTCAAGGGCGCCGACCCGGTCGGCCCGCCGCTCAAGGACGGCGACGAGGTGCTGATCCCCGCGCCGTACTGGCAGGGCTTCAACTGGTCCTTCCAGGAGCGGCCCAGGCTCAAGTGCGTCCCGGTGAACCTGCCGACCACGGGGGAGGACCGGTACCGGCTCACCCTGCCCCTGATCCAGAAGGCCTACGAGGACCGGAAGGCGGCCGGCCACACGCCGCGCCTGCTCGTCCTCACCAACCCGCACAACCCGCTGGGCGTGAACTACTCGCGGGCCCTGCTGGACGAGATCTACGGGTGGGCGCTCCACCACACCGACCTGCACATCATCTCGGACGAGATCTACTGTCACTCCCAACTCGACAGCAGCACCACGAAGTTCACCAGCGCGCTGGCCCTGAAGGCGTACCAGGAGCAGCCCGACCGGATCCACGTGGTCTGGGGCTTCGCCAAGGACTTCGGCCTGTCCGGCTTCCGCACCGGCTTCGTGATCTCCCGGAACCTCGCCGTGCGCAACACCATGCTCGGCAACAACGACCCGGCCGAACCGACCCACCCGCTGCCCTGGTTCAGCCCCTTCGACTCGCTGAAGACCTACGTCATCCAGGACCTGCTGAGCGCCCCCGCCAACGGCTCCGGCGGCGAGCTCTACACCACCTACGCGATGCGGGAGTACCGCACGCTGCTCAAGACGAGCTTCGACAGGGTCAAGGGCGCCCTGGACGCCGCCAAGATCGACTACGTGCACCGGCCCGGCGACAACGCCGCCCAGTTCTTCTGGCTCGACCTCTCCAAGTACCTGGGCAAGCGCCCCGGAGTCGGCCAGGAGGAGGTGGCCGGGCTGCCGCTCGCCCGGCCGAGCGGACTCGACCCGAAGGAGGAGTGGCTGTTCAAGTACCTCATGGCCGAGCCCACCGAGGTCACCCTGCTGCCCGGCGGCACCATGCACAACCCGGCACCCGGCTTCTTCCGCCTCTGCTTCACCGCCCGCCAGCCCGAGGACGTCGTCGCCGCCGTCCAGCGGGTGGGGACGGCGCTGGGGAAGCTGAAGTAGCCGGTACCGTGCGGCACCCGGGCGTTCCCGGGTGCCGCACGGCCGTGTCGCGGCTCAGCCGCGCAGTTCGGCGAGCCAGGCCTCGACCTCGGTGGAGGTGCGGGGGAGGCCGGCCGACAGGTTCTCGTTGCCGTCCTCGGTGACCAGGATGTCGTCCTCGATCCGGACGCCGATGCCGCGGTACTCCTCGGGCACCGTCAGGTCGTTCTGCTGGAAGTAGATGCCCGGCTCGACGGTGAGCACCATGCCCGGCTTCAGCGGGCCGTCGACGTGCTCCTCGGTGCGCGAGTGGGCGCAGTCGTGGACGTCGATGCCGAGCATGTGGCCGGTGCCGGCCAGGGTGAAGCGGCGGTGCAGGCCCAGCTCGTACACCTTGTCGGCGGTGAGGTCGCCGAACAGGCCCCAGGAGGTGAGGTGTTCGGCGAGCTCGCGCTGGGCGGCGTGGTGGAAGTCGCGGAAGTCGGCGCCGGGCTTCACCGCGGCGATGCCGGCCTCCTGCGCCGCGAACACCGCGTCGTAGACCTTGCGTTGCAGGTCGGTGAAGCGGCCGCTGACCGGGAGGGTGCGGGTGACGTCGGCGGTGTACAGGCGGTTGGTCTCCACGCCGGCGTCGAGCAGCAGGAGGTCGCCGGGCTTGGCGTGGCCGTTGTTGCGCACCCAGTGCAGGGTGGTGGCGTGCGGGCCGGCCGCGGCGATGCTGCCGTAGCCGATGTCGTTGCCCTCGATCCGGGCGCGGACGAAGAAGGTGCCCTCGATCAGCCGCTCGGGGGTCTCGGTGTCGGTGCCGAGGATCCGCACCACGTCCTCGAAGCCGCGGGCGGTGGCCTCGCAGGCGAAGCGCAGCTCGGCGATCTCGAACTCGTCCTTGACCAGGCGCTGGCCGGACAGGAAGACCTCGAACTCCGCGTCCCGCTCGGCGACGGCCCGGCCCTGGAGGGACTGCTCCACGCCCGCGTCGTGGCGGCGCAGCACGCGCACCGGGCCGGTGGCGGCGCCCAGGTCCGCCCGGACGGTGCGGACGTCCCGGCAGGGCAGGCCGAGCAGCTGCTCGTTCTCGGTCAGGCTGTTGCGGCGGCCGTCCCACAGCTCGCCGTGGTTGTCCAGCCAGAACTCGCCGTTGTCGGTCCGGGAGCGGTCGCGCAGGTAGAGCACAGCCCGGTGGCCGGTGTCGCCGGTGGGCTCCAGGACCAGTACGGCGTCCTGGGACTGGTCGCCGGTCAGGTAGACGTAGTCGGAGGACGGGCGGAACGGGTAGTCGGTGTCGTTGGCCCGTACCTTCGGGTTGCCGGACGGGACCACCAGGCGCTCGCCGGGGAAGGCCGCGGACAGCTCGGCGCGGCGGCGGGCGGTGTGCGCGGCCTGCGGGATCGGCTCCAGGGCGAGGCGCTCGGTGTCGGCCCAGCCCTGCTTCATGTTCTCGGCGAGCTCGTCCGTGACGCCGCGGGTGAGGCCGTTCTTGCGGTACTTGATGGTCTCGGCGGGTTCGGTCACAGCAGACTCTCCAGGTGAGGGTGGTGGATGCGAGGCGCTTCGCTACGCTGACCTGCCCGGTACGTAACAAGCGTTATGTACGGTATATCGAGCAGGGTTCGAAGAGAAGGGCTTGACACCTCGCGGACCCGGCCGACTTGCCTGGCGGCCAGGCCTTCCACCTGCGCAACGACAACGTCACCCGGCGGCCTGGATCTCAGACGGTGCCGAAGTCGCCGGACTTGACGCCGGTGATGAAGGACCGCCAGGCGTCGGCGCCGAAGGCGAGTCGAGGGCCCTCGGGGTCCTTGCTGTCGCGGACGGGGAGGATGCCGGTGAGCCCGGGTGCGACCTCGATGCACTCGCCGCCACCGTTGCTGTACGAGGACTTCAGCCAGGACGTGGGCTTGACCGTCGCGATGGGGAACATGGCGTGGAACTCCTTGAGACGGGCGCGGATGAGGGCCAACGAGTCCTCGCACGAGAGGGCTTGGGCCTGGAGCCAATGGTAAGTCCTTGTGAGGGAGCGGATCTTGTTCTCGTCCTCGCGTTCGACGTAGCCCCGCTGGATGGTTTCGAGGTAGGCCATCCACTTCTCGTCCGGGCGGGTCAGCAGCGTGAACGGCGTGGTCGCCGGGAGGCCTTCACCGAGGCTGGACGGCGCGATCTGCAGCATGACGTGCGGAAGGCCGGCCACGCTCTCAAGCCGGCGAAGCTGCTCGGCCATGACGAAGGGGCCGCCAACGGTTCGCAGACAGCTCTCCTCCATGACGATGTGGATGGAGGGAGGCGGTTCGCGGTACAGCAAGGCCTGCCGTGCCATGCGGACATTCAGGCGTTCGATGACTTTGTCCTCGGGGATCTCACCTCGTTGGGCTGCGGCGTTGATGAGCGCCGATGCGTAGCCCCGCGTCTGGAGCAGTCCCGGGATGACGTTCAGCTGGAAGATCTTGAAGGCGGTGGCCTTGGCCTCGTGCTCGATGTACGCGAGGTACCCGCCGATCAAGGTGGTGCTCTTGGCGGTCCAGTACAAGAGCTCAAGCGCCTCGCAGGTGTCGAGTTCCTTGTCGCATCGCCGGACGAGGTTCAGCGGCGCGGGACGGTCTCCGTTCTCGATCATGGAGATGAGTGAATCGCTGTAGTTGGTCCGCCGCCCGAGCTCGATCTGAGTGAGCCCTCTCGCCTTGCGGAAGCGCCGGAGCTGGACGCCGATGGCTGCGTTCGGAGATGAGGTTGGGTCAACTTCCCGCTGAGGCATGGTAACCACCCATTTCCACAGTATGCGCTGTCAAAGTGAAGCTCTTCCGATGCTAGCCGCGATTGGCCACTCTTGGTGAGGAGTTAGCAACAGAGAGGAGTTATTCGGTGGATATGACGAACGTTCAATCTGGCGAAAGCATCATCCTGCGGCGGAACTTTCCGCCCTGCCGGTGCCCGCAGTGCGGCGATTCCGTTCCCGAGGCGCGGATGGGCAGTGGCGCCATCGCCCCGGCGGCGCCGCCCGTGCGACGGGTGGCGCCGCCGTCCGAGCCCTACCGGCCGACGGTTGTCGGCGAGCGGGTCTACGACGTCCGCTCCGGGTGCTGGGCCGTCTTCATGGGGTGGCAGCACGGGCTGGCCTTCCTCCGGCCCCTCGGCGGCGGCGTGGAGTGGGACACCGAAGCGCGTTGGATCACGAACAGCGAAGAGTGCGATGCCCCATGAGCAGCATGATCGACAAGATCACGGCCGAGGACCGTCGCACCGCGGCCGACATCCTCGACGACCTCCAGGCCGTCCTGCACGCCGCCGAGGTCAAACTGCCCTCCCTCGGCATCGACTGGCTTTCGGCCAAAGCCACCGGAGTCATCCTGATCGACCTCGGGGCCGCCCGGCCGGACGTCATCGAGCGGCTGGTCGTCGTCCTCCGCAGGGGAATGCGACCGTAATCGCCTCCGGTGCCATCACCATCGGGAGTTTCGCGCTCGCGGGTGTGGTTTTCCTCGCGATTCCTGAGTGTGTTCCCACCGAGGCGAGTGCCTTGGTGTGCGTCCTCGTCTTCATCGCCTTCTCGACGGGTGGATTCGCGCTCGCCGCAGGGTGGATGAGGGTGCAGGCATGACGGCGCGGGCTTCGAGGGGTCTCGAAGCCCGCGCCGAAGTTCCGGTGTCAGGCGCCGTTGAGGGCGTAGGTGCGGAAGGTGGCCAGCAGGGGGAGGACCTCGGTCTGGCTCGGGTCCTCGGTCACGGCGCGCATGGAGTCGATCACCGCGTGGGCGATGGCCTTGGTCACCGCCAGGTCGTCCCGGGGCGCGAGGGTGCCCCAGGTCTTCAGGGCCTGGGTGAGCAGGGCGCTCATCCGGGCGCCGATGTTGGAGCTCACCGCGTCGGAGAGTTCGGCGAGCTCCTCGTCGCTCATGGTGGACCGCAGGCCGAAGGCCAGGGCCATCAGGGTGTCCATCGCGTGCTCGCCGTACGCGGCGACCAGCGCCGGGAGCGACCGCTCGTCCGCACCGCCCGCGGCGAGGGCGGACAGCGCCTCGTCGTCGTCCTTCCACGCAGCTTCCAGGGCGGCCAGGGCCCGAAGAGACTCGTCTACCGTCATCCCGTCTGTCATAGGAGGAACGGTATTGAGCCCGTAGCGTCCGAACCCAGGGTTCGGGCGCCGGAATCACACCTTCGAGCGAAGCCGGGCCTATTCGGGCCGATGGGTGCGCGTGAAGTGCTCCGCGTTCCAGGTGCCGCCCAGCTCGGGGGCCAGCGAGGCGAGGGCGAGGGCGGCGAAGTCCGCGGCGGCTGCGGCGCGTTCCGGCAGGGCGCCGAGCAGCGGGGCGCCGGCCGAGCGCGGCAGGTCGGCGAGGTTGCAGCGCTCGGCGAGCCCGGGGGCGGTGGGCCAGGAGCCGACGAGCACGCCCGTGAGCGGCAGCCGGCGGGCGGCCAGGGCCTCCGCGGAGAGCGCGACGATGTTCAGTGTGCCCAGCCCGGCGGAGGCGACGAGCAGGACCTCGGCCGGCAGCCCGGCGTCCAGGACGGCCCGCGCCTGGTCGGCGAGCGTGCGGCCCTCGTCGTCGTAGCGGACGAGCAGCCCGCCCGCGCCCTCGACCAGCACCAGGTCGTGCCCGGCGGCCAGTTCGGCGACGGCGTCGGTCACCTCGGCGGGGGAGAGGAAGGGCATCCCGGCCCGCCGGGCGGCGGTGGCGGGCGCCAGTGGCTCCGGGTAGCGGACCAGCTCACTGACCGTCAGGTCACCGGCCAGGCGCTGGACTTCGGCGGCGTCGCCGGGTTCGCCGGGGGCGATCCCGGTCTGCCCGGGCTTGAGCACCGCGACCCGCAGACCGGCCTGCAGCGCGGCCGAGGCGACCGCCGCCGTGGCGACCGTCTTGCCGACCTCGGTGTTGGTGCCCGTCATGAACAGGATCCGCGCGCTCATCCGGCCACCGCCGCAGCGGTCACGGCGTCGGCGATGCGTGCCACGTCCTCGTCCTCCGTCACGTAGGGGGGCATGGTGTAGATCAGGTCCCGGAAGGGGCGCAGCCAGACGCCGGCCCGGGCGGCCGCCTCGGTGGCCGCCGGGACGTTGACCGGGTGGTCCAACTGGACGACGCCGATGGCGCCCTGGACCCGGACGTCCCGGACGCCCGGGAGGTCGGCGGCGGCCGCGAGCCCGTCGGCCAGTCCGGCCTCGATGCGCTTGATCCCGACCGCCCAGTCCTGGCTCAGCAGCAGCTCCAGCGAGGCGTTGGCGGCCGCGCAGGCCAGCGGGTTGCCCATGAAGGTCGGCCCGTGCGCGAGCACCGGCATCTCGCCGCGGCTGATGCCGTCGGCGATCTCGCCGGTGCACAGCGCGGCGGCGAGGGTCAGGTAGCCGCCGGTGAGCGCCTTGCCCAGGCACATCACGTCCGGCGAGACGCCCGCGTGGTCGGCGGCGAACAGCGCGCCGCTGCGGCCGAATCCGGTGGCGATCTCGTCGAAGACGAGCAGCACCCCGTACCGGTCGCAGAGTTCGCGCAGCATCCGCAGGTAGGCGGGGGAGTGGAACTGCATCCCGCCGGCGCCCTGCACCACCGGTTCGACGATGACGGCGGCCAGCTCGTCGGCGTGCCGGGCCATCAGCTCCTCGAACTCGGCCGCGTACCCGGCGTCGAGCGGGGCGTCGAACCCGGACGGCGGCTGCGGGGCGAACAGCTGCCCGGGCAGCACCCCGCCCCACAGGTGGTGCATGCCGCCGTCCGGATCGCAGACGGACATCGGGTGGAAGGTGTCGCCGTGGTACCCGCCGCGCCAGGTCAGCAGCCGGCGCTTGGCCGGGCGGCCGGTGGACTGCCAGTACTGGAGGCACATCTTCAGCGCGACCTCGACGGCCACCGAGCCCGAGTCGGCGAGGAAGACGTGCTGCAGCGGCTCGGGCGTGATCTCGACCAGCGTCGCCGCCAGCCGGACGGCGGGCTCGTGGGTGAGCCCGCCGAACATGACGTGGCTCATCCGCCCCAGCTGCTCGCGCACGGCCTCGTCCAGCACCGGGTGCCGGTATCCGTGGATGGCCGCCCACCAGGACGACATCCCGTCGACGAGCTCGCGCTGCCCGCCCGCGACGGGCTCGGCGAGGCGCAGCCGGACTCCCGAGGCGGATTCGACCACGTACGGGGTGGCGGTGCCGGGCATCGGCCCGTACGGGTGCCAGACGTGGGCGCGGTCGAGGGTGAGCAGCGTGTCCGCGGACAGCTGGGGCATGATGCGTCAGTCTCCAGAACTATCAGGCATTGGGCGCGAGTTCGGTGCCGGCGCCGCGCAGCCGGACCTTGACGAGATCGCTGCGCAGCTCCCCGTCCGAGGCGTCGGCGGCGTCGGCCGCGACGGGGGCGTCGGCCGGCGCGTGCGCGTGCCCGCCGCACGGGCCGCAGCCGCCGCCGCTGCCGCAGGCCGAGGCCGCGGTGCCGCAGGAGGAGGCCGCCGCGACGTCCGCGCGGTGGCGGGGCAGGGTGGCCTCGCCGGCGCCCTCGACCTCGAACCCGGCGTCCTTGATCATGTCGAGGTCGGTCTGCCCGGCCTGGCCCTCGCTGGTCAGGTAGTCGCCGAGGAAGATCGAGTTGGCGACGTGCAGGCCGAGCGGCTGCATCGAGCGCAGGTGCACCTCGCGGCCGCCGGCGATCCGCACCTCGGTGTCCGGGTTGACGAAGCGGACCATCGCCAGGATGCGCAGGCAGCGCTGCGGGCTGAGGTTCCACTCCTTGGCGAGCGGGGTGCCCTCGAACGGGATCAGGAAGTTGACCGGGACGGAGTCCGAGCCCAGCTCGCGCAGCGCGAACACCACGTCGACCAGGTCCTCGTCGCTCTCGCCCATGCCGGCGATCAGGCCGGAGCAGGCGGACAGGCCCGCGCCGTGCGCCTTCTGCACGGTGTCCACCCGGTCCGCGTAGGTGTGGGTGGTGGTGATGTCGCCGTAGGTCTTCTCGGAGGTGTTGAGGTTGTGGTTGTAGGCGTCGGCGCCGGCCGCCTTCAGCCGCTCCGCCTGGTTGTCGGAGAGCAGGCCGAGGCAGACGCAGATCTCGACCTCGGGGTCGGCGTCCTTGATGGCGGCCATGGTGTCGGTGACCCGGTCGATGTCGCGGTCCGTGGGGCCGCGGCCGCTGGCGACCAGGCACACGCGCTTGGCGCCGCCGGCCACCCCGGCGCGGGCCGCGTCGGCGGCCTGGTCGGGCTTGAGCCAGGTGTACTTGAGGATCTCGGCCTTGGAGCCCAGCCGCTGCGAGCAGTAGTTGCAGTCCTCCGGGCAGAGCCCGCTCTTGAGGTTCACCAGGTAGTTGAGCTTCACGCGCCGGCCGAACCACCTCCGGCGGACCTTGCCGGCCGCGGCGACGACGTCCAGCAGCTCGTCGTCGGTGGTGGCGAGGACGGCCAGCGCCTCCTCGCGGGTCGGGACTTCGCCGCGCAGGCCCTTGGCGGTGAGGGTATCGAGCAGATCCATGGGGCCGATCCTGCCTGGTGGCGCTTGAATGGCGCCAGAGGGAACCCGCCAGAAGATCGGCGGAAGGATGTGCCACTTGCCACAGTGTCGAAGCTCACGGTGTCGTCGCTGGTCACAAGCTTGACGCCGGTGCGAATCGGAGGTTACCGGCCGGTAGGGCGTGGTCGCGGCGAAGGGCCGGGGAGACCGGCGCAGGGCGGTCGCCGGGCCGCGCGCCGGACGGTCGCGGGCGCCGGCACGCGGCGGTGACCGGCAACCCCCCACCCCGTGATCCACGCCACCCGACGGTTGCTTAGAATCTGCGCCATGACCACGCAGGGGGAGCGCACCCCGACTCCGGGAGAGGGCCAGAACGGCCAGGCAGTGCGGCGGACCGGCGGGGCCCCCGCCGGCGCGGGCGCGGACTTGAGCGGCAGTCGGGTCGGCGGCAGGGGCAGGCGGCTGACGGCCCGCCGGGCCGTGGGCTGGGTCGTCGTGGTGGGGGTGGTGGCCGCCGGCGGATGGATCATCACCCGCCCGATGCCCGGCGACTACATACCCGGGCTCGGCCCGTCCACCAAGGACGCGGCCAGGACGCCGCCGGTGGTGGGGACCCCGCCGCCGCGCACCGACCCCGAGGGCCTCAATGCCGACAGCCTCTTCCCCGCCCAGCGGCCGGTCGAGGTCGCCGGGTACAAGGCCCGGCGTGGCGCCATCCGGCAGGGCGGCAACTGCACCGAGGTGCTGCAGGACCGCACCCAGGAACTGCTCAAGGACACCGGCTGCCAGGCCTACCTGACCGTCAGCTTCACCGGCCAGGACCGCCCGGTGCTCAGCAGTGTCACCGTCCTGCGCTTCGGCGACCAGGCCGCCGCCACCCGGGCCGCCGACACCCTGCGCGGCAAGCCCGGCGCGCTCGCCTTCATCCTTCCGGACACCAACGCCGCCCCCGCGCCGTCCTCCGGCGGGCCCAAGTCGGCCGAGCCGCGGGTCGAGGCGGTCGGGCACTACGTGACGGTGGCGAGCTCCCGGCTCAGCGACGCCCGCACGCCCGGCCCCGGCACCCAGTCCACCCCGGCCTCGACGCCGTCGGGCCCGGCGCTCACCACCGAGCAGACCCTGGAGGAGGCGACCCGCGCGCTCTCCTACGCGGCGGGCGCGCCGTTCGTCTGGATGTGACGCCGGGCCGGCCCCCCGCTCCGGGGGGCCGGCGACTCCGCAAGCGGGGGTTGACGGTCCGTCAGCCGCCCAGCCGGTCCACCGCGGTGACCCGCAGCACCGCCCGGCCCTCCTCGTCCGAGCCGTACAGGTCGACCTCGGCGCTGATGCCCCAGTCGTGGTCGCCCTCCGGGTCGTCGAAGATCTGCCGGACCTTCCAGGCGGAGTCCTCCTCCTCGATGATCAGCATCTTGGGGCCGCGCGCGTTCGGGCCCGTGCCGAGGTCGTCGTACTCCTCCCAGTACCCGTCCATGGCGTCCGCCCAGCGGTCCGCGTCCCAGCCGTACGAGCCGTCCAGCTCGGCGAGCTCCGCGTAGTGCTCCAGCGCGCACAGCTCGACCCGGCGGAACAGCTCGTTGCGCACCAGCACCCGGAACGCCCGCGCGTTCGCCGTCACCGGCGCCGGCTTGTCGTCCAGCGTCACCTCGGGGGCCTGCGGGTCCGTCGGGTTGGCCAGCTGCTCCCACTCGTCCAGCAGGCTGGAGTCGACCTGGCGGACCAGTTCGCCGAGCCAGGCGATGACGTCCTTCAGGTCGTCGGTCTTCACGTCCTCGGGGACGGTCTGCTCCAGCGCCTTGAACGCGCCCGCCAGGTAGCGCAGCACGATGCCCTCGGTGCGCGCCAGCTCGTAGAAGCCGACGTAGTCCGAGAAGGTCATCGCCCGCTCGTACAGGTCGCGGACCACCGACTTCGGCCGCAGCTCGTGGTCGCCGATCCACGGGTGCGCCCGGCGGTACACCTCGTACGCGTGGGTGAGCAGTTCCTCCAGCGGCTTCGGGTAGGTGATCTCCTGGAGCCGCTCCATCCGCTCCTCGTACTCGATCCCGTCGCGCTTCATCTCGCCGATGGCCTCGCCGCGCGCCTTGTTCTGCTGTGCGGCGAGGATCTGGCGCGGGTCGTCGAGGGTCGCCTCGACCACCGAGATCACGTCCATCGCGTACGAGGGCGAGGTCGGGTCGAGGAGCTCGAAGGAGGCCAGGGCGAAGGTGGAGAGCGGCTGGTTGAGCGCGAAGTTCTCCTGGAGGTCGAGCGTCAGGCGCACGATCCGGCCCTCGGCGTCCGGCTCCGGCAGCCGCTCGACCACGCCGCCCTGCAGCAGGGAGCGGTAGATCGCGATCGCGGTGCGGATGTGCCGGCGCTGCGCCGCGCGGTCCTCGTGGTTGTCGGTGAGGAGCTTGCGCATCGCCTCGAAGGCGTTGCCGGGGCGGCCGATCACCGACAGCAGCATCGCGTGGCTCACCTTGAACCGGGAGACCAGCGGCTCCGGGTCGGCGCCGATCAGCTTGTCGAAGGTCTCCTCGGTCCAGCCGACGAAGCCCTCTGGGGCCTTCTTGCGCACCACCTTGCGCTTCTTCTTCGGGTCGTCCCCGGCCTTGGCGATCGCCTTGTCGTTCTCGATCACGTGCTCGGGCGCCTGCGCCACCACCTGTCCGACGGTGTCGAAGCCGGCCCGGCCGGCCCGCCCGGCGATCTGGTGGAACTCCCGGGCGCGCAGGATCCGCACCCGCTGCCCGTCGTACTTCGACAGGGCGGTGAACAGCACCGTGCGGATCGGCACGTTGACGCCGACACCGAGCGTGTCCGTCCCGCAGATCACCTTCAACAGGCCGGCCTGGGCGAGGCGTTCGACCAGTCGGCGGTACTTCGGCAGCATGCCCGCGTGGTGCACGCCGATGCCGTGGCGCACGAAACGGGACAGGTTGCGGCCGAACTTGGTGGTGAAGCGGAAACCGCCGATCAGGTCGGCGATGGCGTCCTTCTCCGCCTTCGAGCACATGTTGATGCTCATCAGCGACTGCGCCCGGTCCACCGCCTCCTTCTGCGTGAAGTGCACCACGTAGACCGGCGCCTGGCCGGTCTGCAGCAGCTCCTCCAGGGTGTCGTGCATCGTGGTGCGGCGGTACTCGTAGAACAGCGGCACCGGGCGGGTCGTGTTGCGCACCACCGTCGTCGGGCGGCTCGTCCGGCGGGTCAGGTCCTCCTCGAAGCGGCGCACGTCGCCGAGCGTCGCCGACATCAGCAGGAACTGTGCCTGCGGCAGCTCCAGCAGTGGGATCTGCCAGGCCCAGCCGCGGTCCGGCTCCGCGTAGAAGTGGAACTCGTCCATGACCACCTGGCCGACGTCCGCCCGGAGCCCGTCGCGCAGCGCGATCTGCGCCAGCACCTCGGCCGTGCAGCAGATGATCGGCGCGGTCGGGTTCACGCTCGCGTCGCCGGTCATCATGCCGACCTGCTCGGTGCCGAACATCTTGACCAGGTCGAAGAACTTCTCCGACACCAGCGCCTTGATCGGCGCCGTGTAGAACGTCCGCTTCCCCTCCGCCAGCGCCGCGAAGTGTGCGCCCGCCGCCACCAGGCTCTTGCCCGACCCGGTCGGCGTCGCCAGGATGACGTTGTTCCCCGACACCAGCTCGATCAGCGCCTCCTCCTGCGCCGGGTACAGCGTGATCCCGCGCTCCTCCGCCCACGCGGCGAAGGTCTCGTACAGCGCATCGGGCGTGGCGGGCTTCGGCATCAGATCAAGGAGGGTCACCCGGCTATCTTGCCTGCTCGCCGCCACCCCCGGCAAAGCCCGCCCTCCGCCGGCACCCGCCCCGGGACTGTCCGGATCGCTGCACCGGCGGCCGCGAAGCTGTGCGCGGCCGCCCATTGATCGCGGCGGCGGGGCCGTGCCAGAGTGCCGGGCATGGTCCAACCGCTCGCGTCCGGAACGCACACCACCGACCTGGCCCCGGCGGCCGTCTTCGACTGGCTCGACGAGGCCGCCGAGCTGCGGGCCGAGGCCGGGCTGACCCGCCGGCTGCGCAGCCGCGTGGCGCAGGACCCGGTGCTCGACCTGGCCGGGAACGACTACCTGGGGCTGACCAGGCACCCGGCGGTGACGCAGGCGGCCGCCGAGGCGGCGCTGCGCTGGGGCGGAGGGTCGACCGGGTCGCGGCTGGTGACCGGGACGACCGCGCTGCACACCGAACTGGAGGAGGAGCTCGCCGCGTTCTGCGGGGTCGAGGCGGCGCTGGTGTTCTCCTCCGGGTACACCGCCAACCTGGCCGCGCTGACCGCACTCACCGACCCGGACACGCTGATCGTGTCGGACGCCTACAACCACGCCTCGCTCATCGACGGCTGCCGGCTCGCCCGCGCCGACGTCCACCGGGCCCCGCACAGCGACCCGCAGGCCGTCCGGGAGGCGCTGGAGCGCCGGACGCAGCGGCGGGCGCTGGTGGTCAGCGACTCGGTGTTCTCGGTGGACGGCGACGCCGCCCCGCTGGCCGGGCTGTCCGCCGCCGCTCGGGCGCACGGCGCCGCGCTGCTGGTCGACGACGCGCACGGGCTGGGCGTCCTCGGCCCCGGCGGCGCCGGGGCGCTCGCGGCGGCCGGGCTCGCCGGGCAGCCGGACACCGTTGCCACCGTCACGCTCTCCAAGTCGCTCGGCTCGCAGGGCGGCGCCGTGCTCGGGCCGCGCCGGGTGATCCGCCACCTCACCGAGACCGCCCGCACCTTCATCTTCGACACCGGCCTCGCCCCGGCCGCCGTCGCCGCCGCCCTCGCCGCGCTGCGCCTGCTGCGCGCCGAGCCGCACCGCGCCGACCGCACCCGCGAGGTGGCCCGCGGCCTCGCGGCCCGGCTGACCGCCGCTGGGCTCCGGGCCTGCGAGCCGGACGCGGCCGTGGTGTCGGTGCGCGCCCCGGGCGCGGAGGCCGCCGTCGCCTGGGCCGCCGACTGCCGGCGGGCCGGGCTCGCCGTCGGCTGCTTCCGCCCGCCGTCCGTCCCGGACGGGGTGTCCCGGCTGCGGCTCACCGCGCGCGGGGACCTGACGGACGCGCAGCTCGCGGAGGCGGTCCGGATCATCGCCGAGCTGGCGCCGGAGGGCGCCCGGGTCGGCTGACACCTGCCGGGAGGGGCGCGCGGCGGCCGGCTGCCTGGCCGCCCTGCCGCCCTGCCGCCCTGCCGCCCTGCCGCCCGCTTGGTCGCCTGCTTGGCCGCCCGTGCAACCGTCCGGCCGTCGGTGGCGTCACCCCAGCGGGGGTGAGCCGATGGGGGTGGCGGTGCGGCGGTGGGGGCCGGTGGCGGCCGGGGTGCTGCTGGTGTGGCTGGCCGGGTGGCTGGTGGGCGGGCCGGTGCGGCAGTTCGGGCAGGCGGCGGGCCTGGTGGGGGTGCCCGGGACGTTCCGGGCGGAGCGGTGTCTGATCCCGGCGTACGAGGACGGCCCACCCCCTTCGGACTGCCGGGGCGCGTTCCGCCCGGACGGCGGCGGCCCGGTGCACGGGCACGCCCGGATGTGGGCGGGCGCGCCGGTCGGCGAGGACGTCTGGGCGGTGTGCGAGGGCGACGAGTGCCACCTGGTGTCGGACGCCGAGGTCGCGCGGACGGTGATGCTGCTGGCACTGGCCCTGGCACCGGGGGTGGCGGGCGTGCTGCTGACCGGCGTCGGCCTGCGCGAGCGGCGGGTCGGCCGGGGGCTGCTGCTCTCCGGCGCGGTCGGGGGCGTCCTGCTGTTCACCCTGGTGGTGCTGGGCGGCGTCCTCTGGTTCGTGCTGGCTATGACGGGGGTGTGAAGACACGCCCTACGCTTTCCGGGCCCGGCTCGGCTGCACCCTGGTCGGCTCGCCGGCCGCCTTGGGGTGGTCGGGCGGGTACGGGAGCTCGCCGAGGCCCTCGTCGCGCAGCTGCTTGTCGTACAGCTCCAGCAGGCCGTCCAGCCGGTACGCCCGGCCGTCCATCTCGGCGTTCAGGTCGCCGAGTTCGGCGAAGCGGGCGGGGACGGTGCGCAGGTCGAAGTCCTCGGGGGAGGCGTCGTCGAGCTCCTCCCAGCGCAGCGGGGTCGAGGCGGTGGCGCGCGGGCGGGCGCGCAGGGAGTAGGCGGAGGCGATGGTGCGGTCGCGGGCCATCTGGTTGTAGTCGACGAAGATCCGCTCGCCGCGCTCCTCCTTCCACCAGGCGGTGGTGACCTGCCCGGGCATGCGCTGCTCCAGCACCCGGCCGAGGGCGATCACCGCGTGCCGGCCGTCGGTGAAGGTCCACTCGGGCACCAGCGGGACGTACACGTGCAGGCCGCGCCCGCCGGAGGACTTGGGCCAGCCGCGCAGCCCGTACTCCTCCAGCAGGGCGCGCAGTTCGTGGGCGATGCGGACGGCGTCGTGGAAGTCGGTGCCGGGCTGCGGGTCGAGGTCGATGCGCAGCTCGTCGACGTGCTCGGTGTCGGAGCGGCGGACCGGCCAGGGGTGGAAGGTGAGGCAGCCGAGGTTGGCGGCCCACAGCACGGCGGCCGGCTCGGTGGGGCAGATCTCGTCGGCGGAGCGGCCGCTGGGGAAGTTGATCCGGGCGGTGGGCAGCCAGTCCGGCAGGCCCTTGGGGGCGCGTTTCTGGTAGAAGAACTCGCCGTCCACGCCGTCCGGGAAGCGCTGCAGGGTGGTGGGCCGGTCGCGCAGTCCGCGCAGCACCCCGTCGGCGACGGCCAGGTAGTACTGCGCGACGTCCAGCTTGGTGAAGCCGCGCTCGGGGTAGTACACCTTGTCCGGGTTCGACAGCCGGACGCTGCGCCCGGCGACATCCAGTTCCACGGCTGAGCCCATGCCCCTCACGCTAAGGGCGCCGTGCCCCGCGCGCGCCTTTTCGTCGCGGGCCCTCTTCGTCGCGGGCCTTCTCGTCGCGCGCCCGATCCTCGTGTGCCCTTTCGTCGCGCGTCTTCCGGCCGTGCGCGCGAGGATCGGAGCCATGGACCTGCCCGTGATGCCGCCGGTGGCGCCGATGCTCGCCAAGTCGGTGGCGAAGATCCCGCCGGGGATGCAGTACGAGGCCAAGTGGGACGGCTTCCGGACGATCGTGTTCCGCGACGGCGACGAGGTGGAGCTCGGCAGCCGCACCGGCAAACCGCTGACCAGGTACTTCCCCGAGCTGGTCGCCGCGCTGCGGCGGGAGCTGCCGCCGCGCTGCGTGCTGGACGGCGAGGTGGTGATCGCCCGGGACGGCCGGCTGCGGTTCGAGGAACTGCTGGAGCGCATCCATCCGGCGGCCAGCCGGGTGCGGCTGCTGGCGGAGCGGACGCCCGCCTCCTTCATCGCCTTCGACCTGCTCGCGCTCGGTGACGCCCCGCTGCTGGACGAGCCGCTGTCGGTGCGCCGCGCGGCCCTGGAGACGGCGCTCGGCGCCGCCCGCGACCCGGTGTTCACCGCCCCCGCCTCCACCGACCGGGACGTGGCGCAGACCTGGTTCGCCGAGTACGAGGGCGCCGGGCTGGACGGCGTGGTGGCCAAGCCGCTGGACCAGCCGTACCGGCCGGGCGAACGGACCATGTTCAAGATCAAGCACGAGCGCACCGCCGACTGCGTGGTGGCCGGCTACCGCGAGCACAAGAGCGGCCCGGTGGTCGGCTCGCTGCTGCTCGGCATCAACGACGCCGAGGGCCGGCTCCAGCACGTCGGCGTCTGCGCCGCGTTCTCGATGGCCCGCCGCCGCGAACTCGCCGAGGAACTCGCCCCGTTGCGGATGACCGACCTCTCCCGCCACCCGTGGGGCGGCTGGGCGGACGAGGCGGCGCACGCCGAGGGCCGGCTGCCGGGCGCGGTCAGCCGGTGGACCGGTGGCAAGGACCTCTCCTGGGTCGCGCTGCGCCCCGAGCGGGTGGTCGAGGTCGCCTACGACCACATGGAGGGCACCCGCTTCCGGCACACCGCGCAGTTCCGCCGCTGGCGGTCGGACCGCACGCCGGAGAGCTGCACCTACGCGCAGCTGGAGGAGCCCGTCTCCTACGATCTGGCCCGCGTGCTGGGCAGCTGACGGCGCGCCGGAGGCCCGGCCCGGTGATCCGGGCCGGGCCTCCGGCGGGTCTGGCGTTCAGACGTTCAGACGTTCAGGCGGTCTGGCGCTCAGGCGTTGACCGTGGTCGGCGCGCCGGAGGGGGACCCCGGGGCGCCGGGCGAGGCCGGGGACGAGGCCGACCCCGATCCAGAGGGCGAGAGCGACGGCGACGGCGACGCGGACCCCGAGGACGAGGCCGACGGCGAGGCCGTGTTCATCGGCGGGATCGAGTAGACGTTCTTCGGCGAGACGATCTGCGTGATCGCCTTCGCGAACAGCGAGGACGGCTCCGAACCCCGGTACGGCACATCGGTGTTGAGCAGGATCACCAGGGTGGCCTGGGACTGCGGCAGGTACACCGCCACGGTCTCGTAACCGGGCAGCGAGCCGTTGTGCCCGATCCACCCGTTGTTGTTGAACAGCCCGAGGCCGTAGCCGACGCCGGGGTCGCCGGTCGGCTGGGTCTTCAACCGCTGGGACTGGGTGTCCTGCTTCAGCAGGGAGCCGGTGGCCAGGGACTTCGCCCAGTTCTGCAGGTCGGTGAGGTTGGAGATGACCGCCCCGGCCGACCAGGCCCAGGACGGGTTCCAGTCGGTGGCGTCCGTGGTATGGCCGTTGGGCGTCTGGTCGGTGTAGCCGCGGGCGTGCGGGTCGGGGAAGGTCGCGTCGGTCGGGAAGACCGTCCCGTTCAGCCCGGCCTGGCTGAACACCTGGTCCTTGAGGAACTGGCCCACGGGCTCCCCGCCGGCCTTCTCGATGACCTTGCCGAGCAGGATGTAGTTGCTGTTGCTGTACTGGAACTTGCTGCCCGGCGGGAAGTTCGCCGGGTGCTTGTACCCGTAGGCGAGCAGCTGGTCGGGCGTGAACACCCGGTTCGGGTCGCTGATCAGCGCGTTCACGAAGTCCGGGTCGGAGGTGTACGGGAACAGGCCGCTGCGCATCCCGGCGAGCTGGCGGATGGTGATGTTGTCGCCGCCGGGCACGCCGTCCACGTACTTGGAGACCGGGTCGTCCAGGCCCACCTTGCCCTGGTCGACCAGCCGCAGCACGCCGGTCGCCGTGAAGGTCTTGGTCACGCTGCCGATCCGCATGTTCAGATCGGGCGACATCGGGGTGCCGGACTTGTCGGCCTGGCCGAAGGCCCGCTGGTAGCTGCCGTCGGGGGTGGTGATCCCGACGATCACGCCGGGGGTGGAGGTCTGGCCCAGCACCTGCTTGATCGCGGCGTCCAGCTGGTTGGCGACGTCGGGGGTCAGCGGCACCACCGCGCCGGCCGAGCCGCTGGCCGCGCCCGAGCCCGATGCGGACGGGCTGAGCGCGGCCGGCTCGGCGGTGAGGGCCGCGCCGCCGGCCGGCCGGTTCGGCGGCGACCCGCCGGAGCAGGCCGCGGTCGCGAGCAGGCCGGTCAGCACCAGGGCGGCGCAGGCCGCTCGGCGGGTGGAACGGGACGCGGCCGGGTGTGGCCGTCGGATCGTGGTCATAGGTCGAGGCGCCTCTCTGCGGCGGACGGCCCCGGAGCGCTGCTCCACGAGGCCGACGGGGGAGCGCCGCCACCGTAAGCACCGCCGGTGCGGCCCCGCGCGTCGGCCGCCGCGGGGCTGACCCGAACGGACCCAGCGGTCAGCCGACTGCCCCGGCCGGCTGGCGCACATCGCCTCCCGTGTTGTCAAGGACCGCTGCCCACTGGGGGATTGGTGTCGCGGAAGCGGGCTCGCGCTCGGCCGAACAGGTGAGCACCGGCATGCCGCACCCGCCCCCGGCCCCAGCTCGGGCACGATCGTTTAGCCCAGCTGTGGCCGCCCTTAAGAATTCCTCGATGGACCGAACCCGCTCTCACCAGGCAGATTGCTGCCTGCCCGGAACGCGTCCGCCAGGAACGGCCACACCGGGGCCACTCGGCCTGCCCACCCGCGAAGGCCGCCCCACTCGCACGTCAGGAGCCGTCGCCCGTGAAGGCACTCGTCAAGCAGAAGGCCGAGCCCGGGCTCTGGCTGGTGGACGTCCCGAAGCCGGAGATCGGCCCCGGCGAGGTGCTGATCAAGGTGCTGCGGACCGGCATCTGCGGCACCGACCTGCACATCCGCAACTGGGACGGCTGGGCCCAGCAGACCATCACGACCCCGCTGGTGCTCGGCCACGAGTTCGTCGGCGAGGTCGCCGAGATCGGCGCCGGCGTCGCGGACATCGCGGTCGGCGACCGGGTCAGCGGCGAGGGCCACCTGGTCTGCGGCAAGTGCCGCAACTGCCAGGCCGGCCGCCGCCACCTGTGCCGCAACACGGTCGGCCTCGGCGTCGGCCGGGACGGCGCCTTCGCCGAGTACGTGGCCCTGCCCGCCTCCAACGTCTGGGTGCACCGGGTGCCGGTCGACCTGGACGTGGCCGCGATCTTCGACCCGTTCGGCAACGCCGTCCACACCGCGCTCTCCTTCCCGCTGGTCGGCGAGGACGTGCTGATCACCGGCGCGGGCCCGATCGGCATCATGGCCGCTGCCGTCGCCAAGCACGCCGGCGCCCGCAACGTGATGATCACCGACGTCTCCCCGTACCGCCTCGACCTGGCCCGGGAGGTCGGCGTCACGCTGGCGCTGAACGTCGCCGAGCACACCATCGAGGAGGGCCAGCAGAAGCTCGGCCTGCGCGAGGGCTTCGACGTCGGCCTGGAGATGTCCGGCCGCCCCGAGGCGATGCAGTCGATGATCGCCAACATGACCCACGGCGGGAAGATCGCCGTGCTCGGCCTGCCCGCCGAGCAGTTCCCGATCGACTGGGCCTCGGTCGTCACCTCGATGCTCACCATCAAGGGCATCTACGGCCGCGAGATGTTCGAGACCTGGTACGCGATGTCCGTGCTGCTGGAGGGCGGGCTGGACCTCGCCCCGGTGATCACCGGCCGGTACGCCGCCGACGACTTCGCGGCCGCCTTCGACGAGGCCGCCAGCGGCCGCTGCGGCAAGATCATCCTCGACTGGACCGCCTGAGCCCCCCCGTTCGTCCTCGTTAGGAGTCCGCAGTGTTCGACAACGTGCGCGCCGACATCGCCATCACCCTCGACGAGATCCGCGAGGCCGGGCTCTTCAAGCCCGAGCGGGTCATCGGCACCCCGCAGAGCGCCGCGGTCACCGTCACCGGCGGCGGCCGCCCCGGTGAGGTGCTGAACTTCTGCGCCAACAACTACCTCGGCCTGGCCGACCACCCCGAGGTGCTCGCCGCCGCCAAGGACGCGCTGGACCGCTGGGGCTACGGCATGGCCTCGGTGCGCTTCATCTGCGGCACCCAGGACGTCCACAAGGCGCTGGAGGACCGGCTCTCGGCCTTCCTGGGCCAGGAGGACACCATCCTGTACTCCTCCTGCTTCGACGCCAACGGCGGCGTCTTCGAGACCCTGCTCGACGACCGCGACGCCGTCATCTCCGACGCGCTCAACCACGCGAGCATCATCGACGGCATCCGCCTCAGCAAGGCCCGCCGCCACCGCTACGCCAACCGCGACCTGGCCGACCTGGAGCAGCAGCTCAAGGAGACCCAGGACGCCCGCCGCCGCCTGATCGTCACCGACGGCGTGTTCTCGATGGACGGCTACGTCGCCCCGCTGCGCGAGATCTGCGACCTGGCCGACCGCTACGACGCCATGGTCATGGTCGACGACTCGCACGCCGTCGGCTTCGTCGGCCCCGGCGGCCGCGGCACCCCCGAACTGCACGGCGTGATGGACCGCGTGGACATCATCACCGGCACCCTCGGCAAGGCGCTCGGCGGCGCCTCCGGCGGCTACGTCGCCGCCCGCCGGGAGATCGTCGCCCTGCTGCGCCAGCGCTCCCGCCCGTACCTGTTCTCCAACTCGCTCGCCCCGGTGATCGCGGCGGCCTCGCTGAAGGTGCTCGACCTGGTCGAGCAGTCCAACGAGCTGCGCGAGCGGCTGGCGGCCAACACGGCGCTGTTCCGCAGCAGGATGACCGAGGCCGGCTTCGAGATCCTGCCGGGCGACCACCCGATCGCCCCGGTGATGATCGGCGACGCGGCCAAGGCCGGCCGGCTCGCCGAACTGCTGCTGGAGCGCGGCGTGTACGTGATCGGCTTCTCGTTCCCGGTGGTCCCGCACGGCCAGGCCCGGATCCGGGTGCAGCTGTCCGCCGCGCACTCCACCGAGGACGTCGAGCGCGCCGTCGCCGCCTTCGTCGACGCGCGCGCCGCGCTGGGCGAGTAGGCCCTGTCCGGCGCTGAGTAAGCCGGCAGCCCCATGAGCTGCCCGCGGGCCGGTCCGCTCGGAACCGGACCGGCCCGCGGGCTCACCATCGTCGTGCGGTGGGGGCGCATCGATCCGCCCCCACCGCATGGCCCACCAACCATCTGCCCCACCCTCCCGCTTCGGGGGCGGGACGCCGGCCCGGCCGACGTCCCGCCCCCGTACGCGGTTCACGGTGCGAGCGGTGGTTGACGGTCAGTCGTCGCTGTCCTGGCCTTGGTCCTGGTCCTGGTCGTCGCCCTGGACGTCGCCGTGGCCGTGGTGCGCGGTGGCGCGGGCGAAGACCTGGGAGTCGGTGGTCGCCGGGCCGCCGGTGCCGGCGAGCAGGTTGCCGCTGGTCGAGCTGAACACCACCGTGCGGCCGCGGGCGTCCACGACCGGGTCGGCCGAGGAGCCGTTGCCGAGCGAGCCGTCCGCGGCGGTGGCGACCCGCTCGGTGCGGCCGGTGCGCAGGTCGTGCCGGTAGACGTCCCAGCCCGGGTGCTGCGGGCCCGCCACCAGGTTGTCGGCGGCGGAGGCGAAGTAGACCCAGCGGTTGTCGGTGGTGATCCGGGCGTGGTCGGAGGAGCCGACCGAGGTGGTGCCGGGCAGGCCGCCGCTGATCTTCGTCACGGTGCCCTTCCCGAGGTCCCGGACGTACAGCACGGTGTGGAACCGGTGGCCGCCGGTCGACCCGCCGGGCTCGGGCAGGGCGTAGATCGCGCGCCGCCCGTCGGGGCTGATCGTCGCGCCGAAGCTCGGGGCGCCGAGCTTGCCGTCGAGGTCGAGGCTGGCGGCGGAGATCCGGCCGGACTCCACGTCGTAGGTGTAGTAGGGGGCGGTCACCGGCCGGGCCAGGTTCGGGGCCAGGCCCTTCTGTGCGCTGCGGGGCAGGGCCGGGGCGATGCCCGGGGCCAGCTCCACGTCGGCGGGGGCGGCGGCGCCCCCGGCGGCCGGGGCGGGGGTCTGGTCGGCGGGCAGCAGGTTGTCGGCCATGGAGGTGAAGCCGATGGTGCGGCCGTCCGCGCTGATCGTCGGGTGGAGGGACATGCCGTCGCCCGGCTTGCCGTCCACGCCGCGGGTCACCAGCTTGGTCTTCCCCGTCCAGCGGTCGGTGACGTAGATGTTGTAGTCCCAGGTGTAAGGCCTGGCCAGCGAGGGGTCGCCGCCCTGGAGGTCGGGGACGAGGTCCTTGCGGCTGGAGCCGAAGACCACGTAGCGGCCGTTCGCGCTGATCGAGGGCGCGTAGGAGGCGTGGAACTTGTCGGTGTCGGTGCCGGTGAGTCCGCCGCTGATCAGCTCGGTGCGGCCGGTCTTCCGGTCGCGGACGTACACCTCGTCGCGCCCCTGGACCTGCATGCCGGGCACCACGTTCTCGGCGTCGCTGTCGAAGGCGACGTAGCGGCCGTCGGCGTTGATCGCGACGTTGTCGGTGAAGCCGTTCAGCGCGCTGCCGTCGGCGGCCAGGTTGATCCGCTCGGTGCGGCCGGTCCTCAGGTCGCGGACGTAGGCGTCGCGGGCGCTCTTCGCGGGCTGGGACACCAGGTTCGTGGCCCAGGAGGTGAACAGGGCGTAGCGGCCGTTGGCGCTGATCGCCTGGCTCCACGACTGGTTGTCCGGCGCGGCGCCGTTCACCCCGACGCTGACCTGGACGGTGCCGCGCGGCGCCCGGTCGGCCCGGTCGGCCTGGGCGGGTGCGGCGGTCACGGCGAGTACGGCGGTGGCCGCGAGAATGCTGCCGCCGCCGGCCAGCCACCGGTTGCGGGTGGTACGGGTGCTGCGTGTCATGACGTCTGCCTCCCCGGGGATCGCCCGGCCGGGCTCCCTCCCGGCGACGGGCTTTCGGGAGAGCCAATCGTCGGGAGGGCCGGTGGTCAACGCCCACGGGTGATCTCGGCCGAAAATACGTCAACGGACGTATGCGGCAGGAGAGTCAGGACGTCACGGGCGGCGCAGGAAGACGTCCAGGAAGGTGTTGGTGTCACCCGGCACCAGGTCGCCGTCCGAGGCGTCGAAGATCACCGTGTCGCCGGTGGCGTCCACGTACGGGCCGTAGGAGGAGGCGGTGCTCTGCCCGCCGCTCCGGGTGAGGCTGATCCGCTCGATCCGCCCGGTCCACAGGTCGCGGCGGAACACGTCACTGGCGGAGTTGGTGTCGTCGGGGACGAGGTTCTCGGCGGCGGAGTCGAAGTAGACCCAGCGGTCGTCGAGCGTCATGACGCCACCGGACGAGGACCACTTGGCGGTGGTGCCCGGCAGGTCGGTGTTGACCTTGGTGATCTTGCCGGTGGCCAGCTCGTGGACGTACACGTCCATCCGGATGCCGTGGGCCGGGGCGGGGGCCCCGCCGATGAACACCGGGAGGCTGTAGATCGCGTAGCGGCCGTCCGGGCTGAGCCGGCCGTCGCGGCCGCCGTCGCTCAGGGCCCCGGTGTCGTCCAGGCTGGCGCCGGCGATCTTGCCGGTGCCGGCCTTCCAGACGTAGTACGGGTAGAACTTGGGCCCGGCCAGCTGGGGTGCCCCGGCCCCGGGCGTCGGGTCGGTGGTCGGGGTCGGGGCCGGAGTGCCCGGGAGCAGGTTCCCGGCCCGGGAGCCGAAGCCGACCGTCGAGCCGTCCGCACTGATCGTCGGACTGAAGGAGTTGTTGTCGGCGCCCTCGCCCTCCGTGCCGGAGGTGACCAGCCGGGTGGTGTGCGTCCAGCGGTCGGTGACGTAGATGTTGTTCTTGCCGCGTTTCACGCCCGGGGCGAGGTCGGTGCGGCTGGAGGCGTAGGCGACGAAGCGGCCGTCCCAGCTGAGGGTGGGGCTGTCGGCGGTGCGGATGCTCTGGTCGTCGGTGCTCGCCGGGCCGGCGGCGGTGATCAGCTCGGTGCGGCCGGTCCAGCGGTCGTGGACGAAGACGTCGCTGCCGTGCTTCGGCTGGCCGGGCAGCACGTTGGTGGCGGCGGTGCTGAACGCCACGTACCGGCCGTCGCCGCTGATCGCGGCCTGGTTGGTGGCGGCGTCCAGCTTGGAGCCGTCGGCGGCGACGCTGACCCGCTCGACGTGTCCGTTGCGCAGGTCCCGCACGTAGACCTCGTTCGAGTTCGGGGTGCCGGCCCCGGGCAGCAGGTTGGTCGCGGTCGAGGTGAACAGCGCGGAGCGGCCGTCGGCGCTCAGCCCGAGCGCGGACGAGGTGCCGTCGAGCTGCTCGCCCTTGGGCCCCTCGCTCACCCGGGAGGTGTCGCCCTTGAGCGGCCGGGCCTCGGCGGCGGGCATCGCGGCCCCGGCCACGGCGGCGGCCACCAGGACGCCGGCGGTGCGGGCCAGCCAACGGCGGGTTCGTGCGGTGGTCATGGACATCCTCCCCTGATGACGGCGCCGGGCCCTCGTCACCCCCGTGGCCCGGCTCGGGAAGAGCCAATCGCCGCCCGGGCCGGGTGGTCAACCGGGCGAGGCGATCTCGTCCGGAAATACGCCACCGGTCGTATCGCCCCTTACGCGGCCCCGGCCCGAATCCAGGCCCGGACCCCGCCCCGGCTCCGGGCCCGGTCCGGATCGTCCCGGCACGCTGGCAGAATTGGTCCGTGATCGACGCCCGACGGCTGCGGACCCTGCGGGCCGTGGCGGACCACCGCACCGTGACCGCCGCGGCGGCCGCCCTCTACCTGACCCCTTCCGCCGTCTCCCAGCAGCTGGCCGCCCTGGAACAGGAGACCGGCCACCACCTGCTCGCCCGCGAGGGCCGCGGGGTGCGGCTGACCGCCGCCGGGGAGATCCTGCTCGGCCACGCCGACGCCGTGCTCGCCCAGCTGGAGCGCGCCGAGGCCGACCTCGCCGCCTACAGCGCGGGCGTCTCCGGCGAGGTCACCGTCGCCTCCTTCGCCACCGGCATCGCGCTCGTCCTCGCCCCGGCGATCGGGCTGCTGGCCGCGCAGGCGCCCGGGGTGCGGCTCAAGGTGCTGGACGCGGAGGGCGACGCCAGCCTGCCGATGGTCCTCGACGGCCGGGCCGACCTCGCGGTGGCCGTCGAGTACCGGGGCGCCCCGCGCGCCGACGACGCCCGGCTCACCCGCGTCCCGCTGTACGCCGAGCCGTTCGAGGCGGTGCTGCCGCTCGGCCACCCGCTGGCCGCCGACGGCGGTCCGCTCGCCGTCGCGGCCCTCGCCGACGAGCGGTGGATCGGCCCCTACCCGGGCAACCCCTGCCACGACGTCGTCCTGCTGGCCTGCGAGCACGCCGGCTTCCAGCCGCGCCTGGTGCACTCCTCCGACGACTTCCGGGCCGTCGTCGCCCTCGCCTCGGCGGGCGCCGGCGTCGCCCTCGTGCCGCGCTCGGCGTTGCGCGGCGTCGACCTCGGCCGGATCGCCGTCCGGCCGGTGGACAGCGAACTCGCCACCCGCCGGGTCTTCGCCGCCGTCCGGGCCGGCGCCGACGGGCACCCGCTGATCCGCCCGGTCCTGGACGCCCTCGCCGAGGCGGCCGCGGCGGGCGCCTGAGCCCGGACCGGTCTGCGCTCGGCGCCTGGGCTCAGGCGGGTCGGGGCGTCGTGCGCGTGCCGTTGACGACCACCCGGAACATCCAGGACAGCCGGTCCTCCGGCGCCCCGGACACCAGGTCGTCCCCGAGTGCGGCGATCCTCGGGTAGGCGGCGGCGGGCGCCGCGCGGAGCGCGTCGGTGAGCGCGCCGTGTTCCCGCTCCGCCTGCTCGCCCTGCCGGGCGGACTGCTCGGCGGCGGTGGCGGTGGCCACCTGGAGCAGCACGTCCACGCCCCAGGCCGCCTGCCCGTCCGGCACCCCGCCCTCGTGCAGCAGGGCCAGGACCGCCTCCACCAGGGCCAGGTAGTGCGGCCCGGACGGCCTCGCCACCAGTGCGGCGTGGGCGAGCGCAGGGTGCCGGAACAGCACCCCGGTACAGGAGTTGAGGACGGCGGCCAACCGCTCGCGCCAGTCCCCGGCCGCCGTCACCGGGCTCAGGTCCACCTCCCCGAGGAACTCCTCCAGGATCGCGGCGTGCAGTTCCGCGGCGTTGGCCACGTACACGTACAGCGAGGCAGGCCCGGTGTCCAGCTCCTGGGCCAGCCGCCGCATGGTCACCCGTGGCAGGCCCTCCGCCTCCAGCACCCGTACGGCGGCGGCGACGATCGCCTCGTGGCTCAGCGCGGGCTTCGCCGGCCGCTCGCGGCGGCTGCGGGGTCGGGAGGGGGAGCTCGTCATACCGGCCAGCCTAGCGACCGTGTTCGTGACGAACTAGTTCGCCGAGGGTGTGCCCGCCGGGGCGGGCTGGTCCGGGGCGGGCTGGGCCGGGGCGGTGAACTGGTCGAGCAGGCCCTGGAGGCCGTCGGGGCCGAACATCAGCTCCAGGCTGGCGGCGGAGGCGGCGGCCGAGGCCTCGCTGCGCGGGAAGAGGGCGCGCTCGTAGGCGGTCAGGGCGGCCTCGGGGTCGCCGGGGTGGTGGGCGAGGGCCTTGCCGAGTTCGGCGCCGTCGAGCATGGCGAGGTTGGCGCCCTCGCCGGCGAACGGGGACATCAGGTGGGCGGCGTCGCCGAGCAGGGTGACGCCGGGGGTGCGGTCCCAGCGGTGGCCGACGGGCAGGGCGTGGATCCGGCGCGCGACCAGGTCGCCGTCGGCGTCGGCGAGCAGGGCCCGCAGGCCGTCGGCCCAGCCGTCGAAGCCGGCCAGCACGGCCGCCTTGGCGGTGTCGGGGGCGGTGGTGTCGATGCCGTCCAGCCAGTCCTCGCCGGCCCGGACGGCGGTGTAGACGTGGATGCTGCCGTCGCCCTCGCGGTGGGCGAGGAAGCCGCGACCCTCGGCCACGGAGAGGAAGAACCCGCCGCCGACCAGGGCGGCCGCCTCGGGGTGCCGGGTGTCCGCGTCGTGCAGGTCGGCCTCGACGAAGGAGATCCCGGTGTAGGCGGGCCGGGCGTCGGACAGCAGCGGCCGGATCCGGGACCACGCGCCGTCCGCCCCGACCAGCAGGTCCGTGGTGACGGCCGTGCCGTCGGCGAAGGCGACCTGGTGGCGGCCGTCGCCCAGCGCGTGGGTGCGGACCACCTTCCGGCCCCAGTGCACGGTGCCGGCGGGCAGGGAGTCCAGCAACAGGTCGCGCAGGCGGCCCCGGTCGACCTCGGGGCGGCCGCCGGTGCCGTCGTCCTCCTGCTCCAGCCGGACGGCTCCGTCCGGCCCCACCACCCGCAGGGCCTCGCCGCCCGCGTGGACCAGGGCCAGGAACCGGTCGTGCAGCCCGGCGTCGTGCAGGGCCCGCTGGCCGGAGTCGTCGTGGATGTCGAGCAGGCCGCCCTGGGTGCGGGCCTCGGGCGAGGGCTCCAGGTCGAAGACGGCGGCCCGGATGCCGTGGACGTGCAGGACCCGGGCGAGCACGAGGCCCCCGAGCCCGGCTCCGATGACGGCGACGGGAACGTGCTGGACGGTCATGGCCATTCCTTGGGTCGGTATCGGTCCGTGTCGGTCGGCGCGGGTTCGCCGCCCGCCCCTCCACGGTAACGAACATGTTCGTAACGAACAAGTTCGTCCCCTGGAGCGGCCAACCGGACAACCCGGGATCCCACCGGACGGGAGTGTGAGAACTTCACGATCCGGACATGGCGGGATCACTGGCGCGCCGCGAGACGAGGCGGGCAGACTCGGTGCCGGAGAACCAGCTGACGGGAGGCCGTGGACGTGGGATTACCGGTTGCGCCGGACGGGCCCGGCCCCCCTTCGCGGTCGGCCCGTTCTCGGGTTCCTGGCAACTGGTCACGGCTGTTGTTCCCTCACGAGTGGGTGGTGGTGGTCCGTCTCACGAGTGGGTGGGGTGGTGGTCCGTCGCGGCCGCCGAGGAAGAGGGGTTACGGCGGCCCGCTGCCGCCAATTCGATAGCGAGGTGCGAGGTACGCCCGACGTCCGGGCACGCCAGCACCCGTCCGAGCATGTCCCAAGAGT
>NZ_JBFBNR010000035.1:0-77027 GCF_040687675.1 Kitasatospora sp. NPDC056731 | reverse complement strand
GCCGCCTCCTCACCACGCCCCGACAGCAGCACCAGCCGCCCCACACCACGCCGCGCCGCCAGCCGCGCGAACGCCCCCACCGCCTCCACCGCCCCCGGAAACGCCAGATCCGGGTAGTACGTCAGATACGCCGCACTCACCCCCTCCAGCGCCGCCTCCCACGTCCCCTCGTCATGCCAGTCGAACGCCACCGCCCCCGACCGCGACCCCACCCGCACCCCGTACCCCAACCCCGACAACCGCTCCGCCACCCGCCGACCGGTCTTACCCGTCCCACCCACCACCAGCACCACACCAGCACCGACCGGAAGATCCACAACACCCTGACGAGCCATCACGAGCACCTCATTCGGAGAGACGGAGGAAACTGACGGAACCGACCCCCCGAAGGCGCCGGCGGCGCCCGGGAGGTCCGACGCGATCCGCGGGCCCCTACCGCTCTGCGAGCCCGGTCGGTTCGTCGTCATGGCACCATTCAAATCCACCCCGAGTCGGCGAACCATAGCCACCGCACTCACATCCATGCGCGAGCGTCTACGCCACCCACCAGCGGCTGTCCGCCCGGTCCGGGCCGCCACGGGGGTGCGGCCCGGCTCCTCCACCACCCCACCACAACACACCGCACCCCCGCCGGAAAGCCCTTTCCAGCACCTCTCGACCCCGGCTCCACCACCCCCGGAAATCGACTTCGAAAGAGCTCCGGAAAGGGGTGGAGAAGAAAATCACCGATGGTGCGGAAATGCGGGTGGAATTCCGGCGGAACACCGGGGCGGCGACGGCGGCCGGGCCCCGGGGGCGCGTCCGGACCGGGTACGGGCGCCCGCGCCCCGCCCCGGCAGCGGTAGTCTCGCGGCTGCTGTCGACCTGTGGGAGGGCATGTTCATGGCCAAGCTGATAGTCCTGCTCGCCGCGATCTCGGTGATCTTCTCGATGATCGCGTTCAACGGCGGAAACGCCCCGATCGGTGTGCTGTTCGCCGTCGTGGCGGCGTCCCCGATCCTCTTCATCGCCTACGCCGTGGCGACCAGGAAGCGCGCCGCCACCGGCGCCGCACGGCAGTTGACACCCGGCCAGCGCAAGGGGCGGACGATCGCCGCACGGGTGGTCGCGCTGGCGATGGTCGGAGTCCTCGGGTACGGCGTCTACTGGGTGATCTTCGAGCCGAAGGCGAGCGACAAGGCACTCAGCCGGATCTCCGACCTCGACGCCGGCTGCGCGTCGAACATCGCGCGCAAGTACTTCCCCAAGACCGCCGAGCACACCGGCGCCGGACCGCACCCGGTCGCGATGTTCACCGTCAGCGAGTCCGGCTCCTCGCACCCCGCCTCCCCCACCGCCGGCTCGCCGGACTACTGGAGCGGGACCCGCCTGGACCCGTACCGCGTCCAGCTGATCGCCTGCCTGGGCTCGGCCGACGAGGGCGAGTTCCTCACCGACTGCAAGTTCACCTCGGACTCCCTCAAGCTCTACCGCGGCAAGTACGAGGTGACCGTGTACGAGGCCAGGACGGGGAAGAAGGTCGGCACCGAACAGCTGCTGGGCAGCGCCAAACCCAGCTGCCCCAGCATGGTCTACCTGAAGAAGGACGTCTCCAAGCTGCACACCGAGCCCGAGTTCGCGGACTACCAGCAGGTACTGCGCAAGTACGTCGAGCAGTAGCCCGGACAACGCCTTCCACAGCCGGGTCCGCCCGTCGCCGCAGCCCGCCGCCCGCCAGAAGGAACGCCTCCCCGGGCGGCGCCTCCGCCCTCGGGGGATGATGACGGAGGGAGCGTCGAAGCTCACCGAGCGTAGCGAAGAGGGCGCCCGCGTTCGATCCTGCGGAAAGCGGGCAGACGGGGCGCCTCGATACGGCGAGCGAAGGAGCCCCGCATGGCCGATCCGGCGAAGTCATCCGCGCGAAACCCGCACGGCGGTACGGCCCCCGGGGCCGGGTCCGGGTCCGGGTCCGCCGGAACCGGGGTCATCGAGACCAACGTGCCGGCCCGGCTGGACCGGCTGCCGTGGTCCCGCTGGCACTGGCGGATCGTGATCGGCCTGGGCACCGTCTGGATCCTGGACGGCCTTGAGGTGACGATCGTCGGCAACATGGCGGCCAGGCTCGCGCAGCCCGGCAGCGGCATCGCCATCTCGACGACGCAGGTGACGACGATCGCGGCCGCCGTGTACGTGGCGGGCGCCTGCGCCGGCGCGCTGTTCTTCGGCTGGCTGACCGACCGGCTCGGGCGCAAGAAGCTGTTCATGGTGACGCTCGCCGTCTACCTGGCGGCGACCGCCGTGACCTCGCTGTCCTGGACGGCCTGGTTCTTCTTCCTCTGCCGCTTCTTCACCGGGTTCGGCATCGGTGGCGAGTACGCGGCGATCAACTCGGCGATCGACGAGCTGATCCCGGCCCGGGTGCGCGGCCGGATCGACCTGATCATCAACGGCAGCTTCTGGATCGGCGCCGCGCTCGGCGCCTTCGCCTCCGTCGCGCTGCTGAACACCGCGCTGTTCGCCACCGACGTGGGCTGGCGGCTCGCCTTCGGGATCGGTGTCGTGCTGGGGCTGGTGATCCTGCTGGTCCGCCGGCACGTCCCGGAGAGCCCGCGCTGGCTGTTCACCCACGGGCGGGCGCCGGAGGCCGAGGAGGTGGTGGCCGAGGCCGAGCGGATCGTGGAGCGGGAGACCGGCCGACCGCTGCCAACCGTCACCGACCGGCCGATCCTGATCCGCGAGCGCGGCCCGCTCGGCTTCGTCACGATCGCCCGCACCGTGCTCCGCCGCTACCCGCGCCGCACGGTGCTCGGCCTCTCGCTCTTCATCGGGCAGGCGTTCCTGTACAACGCCGTGACCTTCGGCTACGCCGTCATCCTGACCCTCTACTTCGACGTGCCGGAGGGCGACACCGGCTACTACTTCGCGGTCATCGCGGTCGGCAACTTCCTCGGCCCGCTGCTGCTGGGCCACCTCTTCGACTCGGTCGGGCGGGTGCCGATGATCGCCGGCACGTACATCGGCTCCGGCGTGCTGCTGTTCGGCACCGCCGCACTGTTCCAGCAGGGCGCGCTGAGCGCGGCCGGCATGACGGCCTGCTGGACGGCCGTGCTGTTCCTGGCCTCGGCGGGGGCGAGTGCGGCCTACCTGACGGTCAGCGAGATCTTCCCGCTGGAGACCAGGGCGATGTGCATCGCCTTCTTCTACGCCGTCGGCACGGCGGTCGGCGGCATCAGCGGCCCGCTGCTCTTCAACGGCCTGGTGAGCAGCGGGAAGGTCTCCGACACCACGCTCGCGTTCTGCATCGGGGCGGCGCTGATGACGGCCGCGGGGCTGGTCGAGGCCGCGATCGGCGTGCGGGCGGAACGGCGCAGCCTGGAGGACCTGGCGGCCCCGCTGAGCGCCGTCGAAGCGGCGGACCGCTAGGACTTCCGCGGCACCCGGCCGGGGTCGTCGCGGCGGCCTCCTCGGCGGACAGAGCCGGCCCGGCGATGCCTCCGCCGATGACCGGGATCCGTGTCAACTCGCCCACCCCTCAGCGCCTTTGCCACCGTCCCGAGGTCCAGGGCAGTGGCGCAGCCGGGCAGGCTGCGCGGCGCTGCGATGGATCGGCCCACCCGGGAATCGCTCAGCCGTCCGGCCGTCGAAGGCCGCATCGGAGATTTTCTGATGAATCATCAGACTTCTTTGGTGTCAGCCATGTTGTCCGCGCGAGCCCCATCGATCTGCGGTTAGCATGCGGGGCGTTCCGTTCGGAGGCGAATTGCCCGGGAGGGCCGGCTTGAGCTGCCGAGATCGGAGCCGGGCAGGCCAAGAGGAGAGTTCATGCACGAGTCCTTAAAGCACGTCCAGCCCATCAGTGAGGGCCCGACCGCGGGCGACGTCGCGCTGCCGCCGGGCCTGCCGTACCCGGACGGGTGGGCCTCGGTCGGCTTCGCCGACGAGCTCAAGCCCGGCACGGTGCTCACCCGCCGGCTGGCCGGGGAGGACGTCGTGCTGTACCGGCTGCGGAGCGGGCGGATCCGCGCGATCCGCCCGTACTGCCCGCACCTGGGGGCCCACCTCGGCCTCGCCGAGGTGGAGGGCGACGACCTGGTCTGCCCCTTCCACCGCTTCGCCTTCGACCCGGACGGCCGGTGCGTGCGGACCGGGTACGGCTCCGCGCCGCCGAAGGCCTCCCTGGCGCAGCTCCCGGTGCGCGAGGTGAACGACGCCGTCTTCGTCTGGCGCCACCACGACGGCCGGCAGCCGGACTGGGAGATCCCGTCGTGGCACACGCTCGGGCACCAGCCGCCCCGGCACGCCGCCTGGGAGATGGCCGGCTACGCCCAGGACGTCATGGAGAACGCGGTGGACCTGGGCCACTTCGTCACCCTGCACGGCTGGCCCAGCGGCGAGTTGGCGGCCCCGATCGACTGGGACGGCACGCGCTTCCACGTCTCGATGCGGGTGCAGGAGGACTTCCCGCTGCTGGGCCGGCGCCAGGTCGAGATCGAGGTCGACGGTTACGGCCTCGCCTGCCTGCACACCGACGTGCACACCCCGGCCCTCGGTCTGAAGATGTGCTCGCTGGTGATGGCCACCATGGTCGCGCCCGGCCGGATGCAGTTCAGGCAGGCGAGCCGGTTCTCCTTCGACGAGCCGTCCCGGCTGCCGCCCGTGCTCGGCAGGGCGGTCAGCCGGTCGCTGTCGAGCCTGCTGGCGGGTCCGATGTTCAAGCGCAGCTGCGAGTTCACGGCGGCCGACTTCCCGATCTGGTCCACCAAGAAGTACCTGTCGCCGCCCCGGCTCGCCCCCGGCGACGGGCCGATCGGCGCCCTGCGGCACTGGGCCCGGCAGTTCTACCCGCCGGACCACCAGGAACGCCTGTCCGTGCCGGCCGCCCTCACGGTCCGGGCCGAGAACGGTGCCCGCAGCGGGCTCGCCCAGCCCTGAGCGGACGTACGGACGTACGGACGGCCGGTCGGGGCCCGGGTCGGGGCCCCGACCCGCCGTCTGCTCAACTCGGGAGCCGGCCGCCGAGCAGGAAGGCGGTGAACGGCGCGAGCACCCGGGGGTCGGTGAAGTCCACACCGTGCGCGGTCGTGTCGAAGGTGACCATCGCCGCCCGGTGCCCGAAGGCGCGCTGGGTCTGCCGGGCGCCGTTGTAGGTGGTGTCGGGGTCGTACCGGTTCTGCAGCATCAGGATGTTGCGCGGGCCGTCCGGGTCGGCCCGGACCGGCGGTTCCTTCGGGCCGTAGTGCCAGAAGGCGCACGGCCAGACGTTGCCGCTCATGCCGTTGGTGAGCGGGTAGCGGGCCCGGTCGGTGGCGGTGCGGGCGGCGTAGGCGGCCGGGTCGCGGGGCCAGGCCGAGTCGCCGCAGATCACCGCGAACTGGGCCGCGAGGAAGTTGTCGGGGATGACCTGCGGCAGCGGGTTGCCGCCCGAGCCGCCGGTGCCCGCGCCCGTCGGCCCGTCGGCGGCCGTCGCGCCCTCCGGCGTCGGAGCCGGGGCCGGGGCCGGAGTCGTGTCGCGCTCCTCGGCCAGTTGCAGGACCCGCGCGCCGAGGGGGTAGTAGCTCGGCTTGACCAGCGAGGCGTAGACGACGCTGCGCAGGCCGCCGCCGGTGAGCAGCCGGCCGCCCGACAGCGGCAGCGGGTCGCGGTCGACCTCGCCGGCCAGCCGCAGGTAGCTCGCCCGGACCGCCTCGGGGGTGGCGCCGAGGTGCAGGGTGGCGTCCTGGGCGGCGACGAAGCGGGCCAGGGCCGGGAAGGAGTCGGCGAAGCCTTCGCTGAACAGCCTGAACCCCTGCTCCAGCCCGCCCGGCGGCACCGTGCTGTCCAGCACCACGCGGTCGGTGTGCGAGGGGAAGAGGGTGGCGTAGACCTGGCCGAGGTAGGTGCCGTACGAGCTGCCCAGGTAGGAGATCCGGGGCAGGCGCAGGGCGGCCCGGATCCGGTCCAGGTCGCGGGCCGAGTTGGCCGTGGTCACGTCGGCCAGGTAGCCGCCACTCGCGGCCGCGCAGCCGTCGGCCACCCGCCGGGCCTGGTCGAGGTTGGCGGTGATCGAGCCGTCGGGGCCGGGGAAGGGGTAGTTGAGCTGGGCGTCCCGGTCGGCGGCGGACAGGTCGCAGTGGACCGGGGTGCTGTTGCCCACCCCCCGCTCGTCGAAGCCGATCAGGTCGTACGAGCGCAGGACGTCCGCCGGCAGCAGCTTCGCCATCTCGCCCGGGTAGTCCAGTCCGGAGCCGCCCGGCCCGCCCGGCACCACGGCCAGGGTGCCGCGCCGGTGGGCGGGGTCGGCGGTGCGCAGCCGGGAGACGGTGAGGGTGATCGTGCCGGCGTCCGGGTCCTGGTAGTCCCGCGGCACCCGCAGGGTCGCGCACTGCTGGCGCGGGTCGCGGGTGAACGGCACCCCGTTGGCGTTCGGGGTCGGCGCGGGGCAGGGCCCCCAGGAGAGCTGGGCCGCCGGGGCCGCGACAGCGGTCGGTGCGAGTGGTGCGGCGAGCAGGAGGGCGGCGGTGAGCAGCGCGCCGCCGGCGCGGGCCGTGGTGCGGCCGGTAGGTCGGGTCATGCGTTTGACGCTAGGACTGCTGAGGTGTCGTCAGCCTCGGCGCGGGGGTGGAGAATTCGCCGAGGCGCCTTCTCCACCCGGCTCCACCCGGCTCCACCCCGGGGGTGAGTGCGACCAGGGCGGACCGGTGTCGGCCCGCCCGGCGTCGGACCGGACCTACGCGTGGGCTCCTGCGCACTCCGGGTGTCCCCAGCTGCTGCCCACCTTGGTGATGGTGTCGCCCTTGGCGTAGGAGCGGGTGCAGGGGCAGGTGCCGGGGAAGCGGGCGGCCAGGGTTCGCGAACCGCCCGAGGAGCGCTTCTTCGCCGTGGACGAGCCGGCCGACGAGCCGGCCGACGAACCCGCCGACGAGGAGACCGACGACGAGGCCGGGCGGGCGGCCCGCGCCGGGGTGGTCCGGGCCGGGTCCGGCTCGGGGAGGTCGGCGGCGGTTCCGCCCGCGGCCTGCTGCTGGCGGGCGGCGTCGCTGGCGGCCTTGTCGGCGATGGCGTTCAGCGGGTCGCCGTTCACCTGGTGGGCGGGGACGTACACGAAGGTGACGTCCCGCCCGGTCAGGAGCTCGTCGATGTGCTGGATCAGCTCGCGGTTGGCGACGGGCTTGCCGGCGGCGGTCTTCCAGCCGTTGCGCTTCCAGCCGACCAGCCACTTGGTCACCGCGTCGCGGGTGTACGTGCTGTCGAGCCGGACCTCCAGCGGGACGGCCGGGTCCGTCGACGCCAGCAGCTGCTCCAGCGCCGTCAGCTCGCCCACGTTGTTGGTGCTGTGCCCAAGCGGACCGGCCTGCCAGCGCTGGGGCACCCCGGCGGCGTCCGCCACCACGTAGGCCCAGGCCGCCGGACCGGGGTTGCCCTTGGCTGCTCCGTCACACGCTGCAATGACTCGTTCGACCATGCCCCGATCATGCCAGGACGTGGCTGCTCCGGGCCAAATCGGTCAGGCGCGGAGCAGCAGCAGGAGCAGGGCGGCGGACCAGCTGAAGTTGGTCGAGTTCCGCCCCTCCCCCGTCAGCGGGTCGTAGTTCTCCCGCAGCGGACCGTCGCCGCCGAGCCCGGCGGCCGTCGCCAGGAGCCGGTCCGTCGCCCGGCGGGCGTCCTGGTTCCAGCCGTACCGGCGCAGGCCTTCGATGGCGAAGTAGGTCTGGTCGATCCAGGCCAGCCCGCGCCAGTACCCGGCGGGGTCGAAGGAGGGCGAGCTGCGGGCGACGGTCGGGAACGGCAGCGCGGTGCCGAACTCGGCCGGGTCGAGCAGGAGCCCGCGGACCGCACGGGCCTGGGCGGGTGAGGCGGTGCCGGACCAGAGCGGGATGGCGCCCTCGATGCCGCGCCCGCGCGCGGTGAGGCGGGCGCCGGTGGCCAGGTCGGTGTCGTGGAACCAGCCCGTGGCGGGGTCGAACATGGTGTCGCGCACGGCCCGGTCGATCGCCTCGGCCCGTCCGCGCAGCCGCTGGGCGGCGGTGCGGTCGCCGAGTTCGGCGGCGATGGCGGCCAGGGCGCGGTGGTCGGCGGCCAGGTAGGCGTTGAGGTCGACGGAGCGCTGGGTGAGCGACCAGCCCAGCAGGGCCCCCTGCGCGCTGCGGTTGGCGACGACGGCGGTGCCGAGGGCGGCGTCGAAGCGCGGCGCGTTGTCCATGCCGGACTCCCAGGCCGCCGCCGCCAGGCAGTCCGCCGGGGCGGCGTTGCCCGGGTCGACGGTGGCGCCGTACTCGCACAGGCCTTCGCCGTCGTGGTCCCGGGTGCGGTACCACCAGTCCTGGTAGGCGGTCAGTTTGGGCAGCAGCTCGCGCAGGAACGCCCGGTCGCCGCCGCGCCGGTAGACCTCCCAGACGGCCCAGGAGGCCAGCGGGGGCTTGGAGTTGCGCTCGTTCCAGTTGCCGCCGCCGGTGCTCGGGTCGTTGTAGAAGACGCAGTCCGGGATCATCCCGGCGTCCTGCGGGCGGTCGGCGGAGTCGGGGCGGATCTGGTGGTCGAACATCGCCCGGATCTGGTCGGCGGCCAGCTCGGGGGCGAAGACGGCGGTGCCGGCGGCCTGCTTCCAGGTGTCCCAGGCCCAGACCCCGCTGAACCACTTGTACGAGAGCGTGGGCGTGACGGCGTCGTGCCGGATCCGCCCGGCCGGGCTGCGCCAGTTGGTGACCAGGGTCTGCACGCACTTGACGGCCGTCCGGCGGCGCGCGGCCGGGATGCCCTCGGTCGCCCGGGCGACGTACCCGGCCCAGCGGGCGGCGCCCGCCGCGGCGACCCGGTCCGGGGCGCGCAGCGCGGCGTCCGCCTCGGCGACGGCGCGGGCGTGCTCGGCGTCGGTGAAGGTGTAGCTCTCGGCCCAGTCCAGGGTGCGGGCCGCACCCGGGGCCAGCCGGACGGCCCCGGCCAGTTCGGTGCGGTGGCCGTCGCCGCTGACGGTGGTGCGCACCGGCGCCGCGTGGCGGACTTCGAAGCGCTCGGTGCCGTCGGTGAGGTAGTCCCAGGTCTGCCGTACCCGGGCGAACCGGACGGCGACGCCGCGTTCGGCGGCGACCAGGGCGGGGGCGTCGTGCTGGGGGCCGGTGGCCGGGCGCAGCAGGGTCCCGGTCCAGGCGACCTGGAGGGTCCGCTCGGCCGGGCCGCCGTTGGCCAGCCGGGCCCTGACCAGGGCGGTGCGGTTGCCGGCGAAGCGCAGTTCCAGGGTGAGCGCCAGGCGGCCGCCGAGGTCGTAGGACTGGCGCAGCAGTCCGGGCAGCGAGGTGAGTCGGGGGGCGCCGCCGGCGGCGAGGTCCAGGACCCTTCCCTGCTCGGTCAGTTGGAGGCGGTTGAGGCCGCCGCTGAGCCACCACGGGTATTCCTGGGCGAGGTGGAGCGGGCCGGTGAAGCCGCCGAGCGGGTCCTGCGGGCGCGGCAGGGCGTAGGCGTGCCAGGCGCCGAGGTCGGCGAAGACGTTGATCGGGTTGTTGCCGGTGGCGTCGCCGGGGTAGGCCTGCGCGGGGGTGCCGTGCAGGTCGAGGACGTCGGCGTAGCGGTCGGAGAGGGCGGACGGGTCAGCCAGGTCGGACGGGGCGGCCTGCCGGTCGTCGGCGTGGGCGGCCGGTGCGACGCCGCCGGCCACGGCGAGGGCGGTGCCGGTGGCGGCGGTGGCGGCCAGGAGTCGGCGGCGGGACAACGGCGTCATGTGCGCTCCTCGGCGGGCGTGGACGGGGGCGTGGACTGAGACGGAGGTGGGGAGGCCGGGTCGGGGCCGGCCGCGGGGACGCGGACGACGGCGGCGCCGAGCGGCGCGAGGGTGAGGCCCTGGCCGGTGTCGGCGCCGGTGAGCAGGTCGGTGCCGGGCCGGTCCAGCGCCACCCGGCATGCGGCGGGGCCGTGGTTGAGCAGGAACAGGTAGTCGGTGCCGTCGGCGGCGCGGCGGCGGGTGGCCTCGACGCCGGCCGGCAGGCCGGGCAGTTCGGCGCCCACCCCGGCGTCGGCGAGCGGCAGGTCGAGCACCCGGCCGACGTCCGCGCCGAGGTGGCAGCCGAGGTACCAGGCGCTGCCGGTGCCGTGGCGGTGCCGGGTGACGGCGGGCAGGCCGGCCAGCTCGCCGGAGGCGTAGCGGGCGACGGTCTCGGCGCCCTCGGTGTCGATCCATTCGCTCCAGTGCTCGGCGCGCAGCTCCGGCCCGCCGCCGTCGAGCCGGACGGTGGTGACGGCACCGTCGGGGATCGGCCAGTGCTCGTCCACGACGAGGCCGAACAGCGGCCGCAGCGGCCCGGGGTGGCCGCCGGGGTGGAGGTGGTCGTGCCGGTCGCTGATGCCGCTGAACGGGCCGCAGACCAGGTGGCCGCCCGCCTGGACGAAGGTGGTGAGCCGGTCGGCGGTGGCGGTGTCGAGCAGGTACAGGTTGGGGGCGAGCAGCAGCCGGTAGCCGTCGAGGTCGCCGGTGGGCGGGACGAAGTCGACGGTCACGCCGCGGTCGTGGAGGGCCGCGTACCAGGGCCGGAGCAGGTCGAGCCAGCGCATCCGCGCGGAGGGGTGGTCGTCCAGCTCCAGTGCCCACCAGCTGTCCCAGTCGAGCAGGACGGCCGCCCGCCCGCGGATCCGGCTGCCCGCGATCTCGCCGAGCCGGCGCAGCTCGGCCCCGAACCGGACGGTCTCCCGCCAGCCGCGCGAGGAGGTGCCGCGGTGCGGGAGCATCGCGCTGTGGAACTTCTCGGCCCCGGCGACGGAGGCGCGCCACTGGAAGTGCAGTACGCCGTCCGCGCCCCGGGCCAGCGCCTGGAGCGACCAGAGCCGGTACAGGCCGGGCCGTTTGGGCAGGTTGACGGGCCGCCAGCTGACGGCCGAGGGGGCCTGTTCCATCAGCAGCCACGGCTTGCCGCCCTTGAGGGAGCGCATCAGGTCGTAGTTCATGGCCGCGTTGACGTGTGTGCGGGGGTCGGCCGGGTCGGGGTAGGCGTCGTCGGAGACGAGGTCCTCGTGGCGGCTCCACTCCCAGTAGTCCAGCGACTTGAGCATCGACATGAAGTTGGTGGTGACGGGCACGCCCGGTGAGACCTCGTCGAGGACGGCCTTCTCGGTGCGGTGCAGGGCCAGGAGTGCGTCGGAGCAGAACCGGCGCCAGTCCAGCAGTTGGGTCGGGTTGACCGGTCCCGGCGCGGCGCGCGGCGGTTCGATCTCGTCGAACGAGCCGTAGCGCTGCGACCAGAACGCCGTCCCCCAGGAGCGGTTGAGTTCGTCGACGTCGCCGTGCCGCTCGCGCAGCCAGCGCCGGAAGTCGGTGGCGGACGCGGGGCAGAAGCACTCCTGGACGTGGTCGCCGTACTCGTTGTGGATGTGCCACAGGGCGAGTGCGGGGTGGTCGTGGTAGCGCTCGGCGAGGGCCCGGGTGAGCCGGGCGGCGGCGGCCCGGTAGACGGCGGAGGAGGGGCAGTAGTGCTGGCGCGAGCCGAACTCCAGCCGGACGCCGTCGGCGGTGACGGGCAGCAGCTCGGGGTGGGCGCGGACCAGCCAGGCGGGCGGCGAGGCGGTGGCGGTGGCCAGGTCGACGGCGATGCCGTGGCCGTGGACGAGGTCGAGGAGGCGGTCCAGCCAGCCGAAGTCCCAGCTGTCGGCGGCGGGTTGGAGCCGGGCCCAGGAGAAGACCCCGACGGTGACCAGGTTGACCCCGGCCTCGGCCATCAGCTTCACGTCCTCGGCCCACACCTCCTCGGACCACTGCTCGGGGTTCCAGTCCCCGCCGTAGAGGAGGCCGGGGACGCGGGTGAGTGCGCCTGCGCGGGAAGGGGTGCGGGAGGTCATGCGGGGGGTCATCCTTTCAGCGCTCCGCCGAGCAGGCCGGCCACGAACTGCCGCTGGAACACCACGAAGAGCAGCACCAGCGGGAGGGTGGCCAGCAGGGAGCCGAGCATGAGGCCGGAGTAGTCGACGTGAGTCAGCCCGGTCAGCGTGTTGAGCGCCACCGGCACGGTGTACTTGTCCTCGGTGTTGAGCATCAGCAGCGGCCAGATGAAGCTGTTCCACTGGCCCATGAAGGTGAAGATCACGAGCGCGCCCAGCTGCGGCCGCACGCACGGCAGGACGACCTGGTAGAAGGTGCGCAGTTCGCCGGAGCCGTCGATGCGCGCCGACTCCAGGAGTTCGTCGGGGAAGTCCAGGAAGCCCTGGCGCATCAGCAGGATGCCGAAGGAGTTGGCCAGGAAGGGCAGGATGACCGCCTGGTAGCTGTCGATCCAGCCGACGCTGGCCATCATCTGGAACAGCGGGACGAGCAGCACCTGGAGCGGGATCATCATGGTCGCCAGCACCAGCCCGAGCAGCAGCCCGCGGCCCCGGAACCGGTACTTGGCCAGCCCGTAGCCGCACATGGCCGACAGCAGGGAGCTCAGCGCGGTGTAGACGACGGCGACGCCGAGGCTGTTGAGCAGCACCCGGCCGAAGCCGATGCTCTGCTGGAGGTGCGCCAGGTTGCGCAGCAGTTCCCCGCCGGGCAGGAACGGCGGCGGGGAGTGGAAGAGTTCGGAGCTGCTGTGGGTGCTGGCGATCAGCATCCAGGCGAACGGCACCAGGCTGACGACGGCGCCGAGGGCGAGCACGGCCAGGACGGCGCCGCGGCCGAGCCGGGCGGTCAGCGGCCGGGCCACCGGTGGGCGGACGGCCGCCGACCGGGCGGGCCGGGGGCGGGCGGAGGTGGCGCTCATCGGCGGCGTTCCCTTCCGTAGAACCGGAACTGGAGGAGGGAGACGGCGGCGATGACCAGCACCACGACCCAGGCGATCGCGGCCGCGTACCCGAAGTCGAGCTGCTGGAAGCCGACCTTGTACAGGTAGACCACCGGGGTGAGGGTCGCGTCGCCGGGGCCGCCGCGCGTCAGCACGTAGTTCTCGTCGAAGAGTTGGAGTGTGCCGATGGTGGAGGTGATGACGCAGAACAGCACCACCGGCCGCAGCTGCGGCAGGATCACGCTGGTGTAGGTGCGCAGCGTGCCCGCGCCGTCGAGGGCGGCGGCCTCGTACTGGTCCCGGCCGATGGCGTGCAGGCCGGCGAGCAGGATGACGGCGTTGTAGCCGGTCCAGCGCCAGGTGACCGAGCCGATCAGGGAGATCCGGGCCCAGGTGGGCGAGTTGAGCCAGTCGACGGGGCCGGCGCCCAGGGCGTGCAGGAGCTGGTTGGCCAGGCCGCCGTCGGTGCGCAGCAGCACCTGGAAGACGACGGCGTAGGCGACCAGCGTGGTGACGGCGGGCAGGAAGAAGACGGCCCGCCAGCCGGCCCGGAAGCGCAGCCAGGACTGGTTCAGCAGGACGGCCAGCACCAGCGCCAGCCCGATCATCACGGGCACCTGGACGGCCAGGATCATCCCGGTGTTGACCAGGGAGTGCAGGAAGGCCGGGTCGTCCAGCATGCGCCGGTACTGGTCCAGGCCGACCCAGACGGTGGCGCCGTCCCGGCGGGCGGTGAAGCTCTGGTAGAGGCTGGCGCCGAGCGGATAGGCGAAGAAGAGGATGAAGAGCACGGCCGTGGGCCCGGCGAAGAGCCAGGCCGCGGAGCGTGGCAGCCGTCGTCGCCGGGTGGGCGTGGTGCGCGCGGGTGCGGCGGCCATCCGGGGGGCGGGGGCCTGGAGACTGGTCATGGCGCGTGTCCCTACGGGGCCGGCTGGCGACTGGTCGCGGTGGCGATCTGGCGGGCGGCGGAGCGCAGCACGGTGCCGGGGTCGGCTCCGTTGTGCAGCACCTGGTTGACGGCGGTGTTGACGATGTCGCCGGCCTTGGAGTCGTCGGCGGTGGTCTCGACGGTGGGGATGGACCGGGCGAGGTCGGCGAAGAGCCGCATGGCGGGCTGGTTCGCGTAGTACGGGTCCGGCTGCTGGAAGTACGGGTCGTCCAGGGCCGGGAGGTAGGCGGGGAAGAGGCCTTCGTGTTCCATCATCGAGGCCTGGTTGGCCCGGTCGGCGAGCAGGAAGGAGAGGAATTCCCAGGCGAGTTCGGGGTTCTTGCTCTGTGCGGTGACGGAGAGGGTGGAGCCGCCGCTGTTGGAGGTGCGGCAGCCGCCGGGGTCGAACGCGGGCAGGGGGACGACGCCGAACTTGCCGTTCAGGTCGGCCATGTCGCCGGTGAGGGTGCCGTCCCACCAGGCGGCGGTGGGGGTGGTGGCGGCCTTGCCGTCGTGGGTGCCGGAGACCAGGCCGTCCCAGCCGTTCTCGAAGTCGACCAGGCCCCGGTCGACGAGCTGCTTCATCAGGGTGAGCGCCCGTTCGGCGGCGGGTGAGGCGACGGCGACCTTGCCGTCGACGAACCAGCCCTGGCCCTGTTGTTGGAGCAGCAGGGCGAACATGCTGTCCTGCTTGGCGTCCAGGATGAGCAGTTTCTTGCCGGTGCGGTCCTTGAGGGTGGTGCCGACGGCGAGGTAGTCGTCCCAGGTGGTGAGGGTGGCGGGGTCGATTCCGGCCTGCTGGAAGTGGTCGCGGCGGTAGAAGAGGGCGCACGGGCCGCTGTCCCAGGGCAGGGCGAGGACGCGGCCGCCCGCGTCGGTGACGGTGCGCCAGACGGACGGTGCGAAGTCCTTCGCGAGGCCGCCGGCCCGGCTGGTCAGGTCCACCAGCGCGTGGGGGAAGTTGCCGATGTAGGTGGGCATTCGGTGGCCCTCGACGGTCAGTACGTCGGGGAGTCCGCTGCCGGCTCCGAGTCCGACGGTGATCTTGTCGTAGGCGTTGTCGTAGCCGATGTCGACGACGTCGACGGTGGTGCCGGGGTGGGCCTGTTCGAAGGCCTTGCCGAGCCGTTGCATGGCCTTGGCGGCGACGTCCCAGGACCAGATGGTGATCTTCCCGGCGGCCTTGCCGCCCGAACTCGCGTCCAGCCGTTTGGCGTTCGGGGCGCCGGCGCCGCCGGTGGCGCAGCCCGTCGCCCCGGTCAGCAGCAGCGCGCCGCCCGCGAGCCCGGCGCCGAGGACCCGGCGCCGGGTGGGGCCCGGTCCGGATCCGGCCCGGTTGCCCGCCGGAGCGTCAAGGCGTCTGTGCCGGGTGCCGGTTGAGTTCTTTCCTCCCGACATCTTGCCTCCTGAAGAGTGAATGCCGAATGCTGTATACAGAACTCAGCACACACAGTGCCGTCAAGGCTTGTGACCGAAATCGCGGAAGGTGCCAGGATGACCGCACGCGCCCCCCGGACCCACCCGTACATCCCCAACGCCGCCCCCGACGTGAAGAAGGCCATGCTGGCGGCGATCGGCGCGCACAGCGTCGAGGAGTTCTACGCCGACATCCCCGCCGAGCTCCGCCTGGACCGCCCGCTGCGACTGCCCGAGCCGCTCGGCTCCGAGGCCCAACTGGTGGCCCACATGGACGAGTTGCTCGCCCGCAACACCGCCGTCCCGCCCGGCCGCAGCTTCCTCGGCGCCGGCTGCTACCGCCACCACGTGCCCGCCGTGGTCGACGAGGTCGTCAACCGCAGCGAGTTCCTCACCGCCTACGCCGGCGAGCCGTACGAGGACCACGGCCGCTTCCAGGCCCTGTGGGAGTACCAGTCGCTGATGGCCGAACTGCTGGCCGTCGACGTCGTCAACGTGCCGACCTACGACGGCTTCCAGGCCGCCGCCACCGCACTGCGGATGGCCGGCCGGGCCACCGGGCGCCGCCGCCTCCTGCTCGTCGGCGACCTCGACCCGGACAAGCTCTCCCGGATCCGCGACTACGTGCACGGCGTCCACGACCTCGTGCTCGTCCCGGCCGAACCCGGGGCCGTCCGCGCCGCCCTCGCCGCCGGCGACGCCGCCGCCGTCTTCGCCGAACTGACCGACCACTGCGGCCGCATCGACCCCGAACTGCCGCAGTACGTCGAACTCGCCCACCAGGCAGGCGCGCTGGCCGTCATCGGCGCCAACCCGATCAGCCTCGGCGTGCTCGCCCCGCCCGCCTCCTTCGGCGCCGACCTCACCTGCGGCGACCTCCAGCCGCTCGGCATCCACCCCAGCTTCGGCGGCGGCAACGCGGGCTTCATCGCCAGCGCCGACGACGAACGCCTGGTGGCCGAGTACCCGAGCCGCCTCTTCGGCCTCACCCCCACCGACGTACCGGGCGAGTACGGCTTCGGCGACGTCGCCTACGAGCGCACCTCCTTCGCCGTGCGCGAGGAGGGCAAGGAGTGGGTCGGCACCGCCGCCGCCCTGCACGGCATCGCCGCCGGGGTCTACCTCTCGCTGATGGGGCCGCACGGCATGCGCGAGATCGGCGAGACCATCCTCGCCAACACCGCCTACGCCCGCCGGCGCCTCGCCCAGGCCCCCGGCGTGGAACTCGCCGACCCCGAGGCCGTCCACTTCGCCGACTTCACCCTCCGCTACACCGGCGGGCGCACCGCCGCCGAGGTCGCCGCCGCACTGCTCGCCCGCGGCCTGCACGCCGGCACCCCGGCCGGAGAACACGAGGGCCGCTACTGCGTCACCGAGCTCCACACCCAGGCCGACATCGACCGCCTCGCCACCGCCCTTGAGGAGATCGTCAAGTGACGGATCGTCAGACCAGCGGCGGGACCGACCCGCGGATCGCCCCCAAGCCCGCCCTGCGCCGCTTCCACCAGGCCCGCTGGGACGAGAAACTGATCTTCGAACTGGGCGCGCCCGGCGAGCGCGGCATCCTGCCGCCGACCCCCGGCCCCGGCGTCACCGCCGCCGTCGGCAGCCCCGCCGACCACCTGCCCGCCGCGCTGCGCCGCGCCACCCCGGCCGCGCTGCCCGAACTCGGCCAGCAGCAGGTGCTCCGCCACTACCTGCGGCTCTCCCAGGAGAACCTCGGCGCCGACCTCAACGTCGACGTCGGCCAGGGCACCTGCACCATGAAGTACAGCCCCAAGGTCAACGACGCCTTCGTCCGCGACCCGCGCATCGCCGCCCTGCACCCGGCCCAGGACCCCTCGACCGTCCAAGGGGTGCTCGAACTCGTCCACCGGCTGGAGCAGTTGCTCAAGGAAGTCTCCGGCATGGACCGGGTCTCACTGCAACCCGGCGCCGGCTCCGCCGCGATCTGGACCAACGTCTCCGTCATCCGCGCCCACTTCGCCGCCCGCGGCGAGCTGGAACAGCGCGACGAGGTCATCACCACCGCCTTCTCGCACCCCTCCAACGCCGCCTGCGCCAAGACCGCCGGCTTCAAGGTGATCACCCTGCACCCGGACGCGGACGGCTACCCCGACATCGAGGCGCTGCGCGCCGCCGTCGGCCCGCGCACCGCCGCGCTGCTCATCACCAACCCCGAGGACACCGGGATCTACAACCCCCGGATCGCCGAGTTCGTCCGCATCGTGCACGCGGCCGGCGGCCTGTGCGCCTACGACCAGGCCAACGCCAACGGCGTCCTCGGCATCACCCGGGCCCGCGAGGCCGGCTTCGACCTGTGCCACTTCAACCTGCACAAGACCTTCTCCACCCCGCACGCCTGCGGCGGCCCCGCCGCCGGCGCCTGCGGCGTCACCGCCGAGCTCGCGCCCCACCTGCCCAGCCCCACCGTCGAGTTCGACGGCGAGCGGTACGTCCTGGACCACGACCGGCCGGAGTCCATCGGCAAGATCCGCCCCTACCTGGGCGTCGTCCCGAACCTGGTCCGCGCCTACGCCTGGATCATGTCGATGGGCGCCGCGGGGCTGCGCGAGGTGGCCGAGACCGCCGTGCTCAACAACAACTACCTGATGCACCAGGTCCAGCGGATCCGCGGCGTCTCCGTGCCCTACGCCAAGGGGCGGCCGCGCGTCGAGCAGGTCCGCTACAGCTGGCAGCAGCTCAACGAGGACACCGGCCTGCACAGCGAGGACCTCGGGTACCGCGCCGCCGACTTCGGCACCCACTACTGGACCAGCCACCACCCGTACGTCGTCCCCGAGCCGATGACGCTGGAGCCGACCGAGTCCTACTCCCGCGCCGACCTGGACGAGTACGCCGCGATCCTCGCCGAGGTCGCCCGCGAGGCCTACGAGGACCCGGAAACCGTCCGCACGGCCCCACACAACTCCACCGTGCACCGCATCCGGCACGAACCGCTGGACGACCCGGCGGTCTGGGCCGTCAGCTGGCGCGCCTACCGCCGCAAGGTCCTCGGCGAGCGGCCGTGACGGCGGACCCCGGGGCCGGTCGTCGAACTCCCTTCGCCCGCCCGGTAGTCGGGAGTTCGACGACGGGCCCCACCATCGGGCTCGTGGTCAACCCGGTCGCCGGACTCGGCGGCCGGGTCGGCCTCAAGGGCAGCGACGGCGCCGAGGTCCAGCAGCGGGCCCGCACCCTCGGCGCCCGGCCGGCCGCGACCTCCCGTGCTGAACTGATGCTCCGTCAGTTCGTAGTGCTCGCACCGCAACTGACCCTGCTGACAGCGGCCGGGCCGATGGGCGCGGACGCGGCGCGGGCGGCCGGCCTCGACGCGACGGTGGTCCACCGGCCCGCCGGCCCGGGCACCACGGCGGCGGACACCCGCGCGGCCGTCCGCGCCCTCGTCGCGGCCGGCGCCCGCCTGCTGCTGTTCTGCGGCGGCGACGGCACGGCCCGCGACGTCCTCGACGCGCTCGGGTCGCTCGGCCCGCTCGGCCCGGAGCCCGGCCCGCCCGTCCTCGGCATCCCGGCCGGCGTCAAGATGCACTCCGCCGTCTTCGCCGTCCACCCCCGCGCCGCCGCCGAGGTAGCCGCGGCCTGGGCGGGCGGCGGCGTCCGGCTGGCGCCTGCCGAGGTCGTGGACCGCGACGAGGCGGCACTACGCGAGAGCCGGGTGTCCGCGCGCCTGCACGGGTGGCTGACCGTCCCGGTCCTGCCCGCCCGGGTCCAGCAGCGCAAGACCGGCAGCTCCACCGCCGACTCCGAGGCGCTGGGCGGCATCGCCGCCGAGGTCGCCGAACGCGTCGGGGTCGGCGGGCTGCTCGCCCTCGGCCCGGGCGGCACGACGCACGCCGTCGCCACGGCACTCGGCGCGGCGGACGCCTGCCTGACCGGCGTCGACGTGCTCCGCCTCCAACCCGGCGGCACCGCCCGCGTCGTGATCCGCGACGCCCGGGCCGACCAACTGCTGGCCCTTCCCGCCGCCCCGTGGATCGCGCTCTCGCCGATCGGCGGCCAGGGCTTCCTGCTCGGCCGCGGCAACCAGCAGTTCACCCCCGAACTGCTGCGCGCCGCCGGCCGCGAGCGGCTGCTCGTCCTCGCCACCGAGGCGAAGCTCGCCGCCCTCGCGGGCCGCCCGCTGCTGCTGGACACCGGCGACCCGGAGCTGGACGACGCCCTGTCCGGGCACGTCCGGGTGATCACCGGCCGCCACGCCAGCGCCGTCTACCGCCTGACCGCCTGAACCCCGCCCCCCCTGAGACCCCCTGAAGAGGAGCCCCCAGTGATCGACCTCCACGGCAAGCGCGCCCTCGTCACCGGCGCCGCCTCCGGCATCGGCCGGGCCACCGCCGCACTGCTGGCCGAACTCGGCGCGGCCGTCGTCCTCGCCGACCTCGACGCCGACCGCGGCGAGCAGGCCGCCAAGGAGACCGGCGGCACCTTCGTCCGCTGCGACGTCTCCCAACGCGCCGACTGCGAACGGGCCGTGCGCACCGCCGTCGACCTGCACGGCGGCGTCGACGTGCTGTTCAACAACGCCGGGATCATCCGTCGGTCCACCGTCTGCGACATCACCGACGACGACTGGGACCTGGTGATGGCCGTCAACGTCCGCTCCGTCATGCTGCTCAGCGGGCTGGTCGTGCCGCTGATGGCCGCGAACGGCGGCGGCAGCATCATCAACACCGGCTCCGGCTGGGGCATCCGGGGCGGCGGCCGGGCCGTCTCCTACTGCGCCTCCAAGGGCGCCGTCGTCAACATGACCCGGGCCATGGCCATCGACCACGGCCCCGACAACATCCGCGTCAACTGCGTGTGCCCCGGCGACACCAACACCGGTATGCTCGCCGAGGAGGCCCGCCAGCTCGGCGAGAGCCCGGACGCCTTCTACGCCGACGCCGCCGACCGACCGCTCGGCCGCATCGGCCAGCCTCGGGACATCGCCCAGACGGTCGCCTTCCTCGCCAGTGACGCCTCCACGTTCGTCAGCGGCGCGATCATCGCCGTGGACGGCGCCGGGACCGCCTGACCAGTCGCCCGGCCGGTACGCTACGGACCGAGGAAGAAGGGAAAGCCCGATGGCGATCGAGCGGCGTCCGCTGCGCGAACAGGTGAAGGACGAACTCCTGGAGCGGCTGGGCCACGGCCGGTTCACCCCCGGCGAGTCGATCAACGAGGTCCACCTCGCGGAGGAACTGGGCGTCAGCCGCACCCCGTTGCGCGAGGCGCTGATCAGTCTGGAGCGCGAGGGCATCATCACCAGCGAGCGCGGCAAGGGCTTTCGCTTCGCACCCACCGGCCGACAGGAGTTCCTCGACCTCACGGCCATCCTGATCGCCCTGGAGTCGCTGGCGCTGCGGACCTCCGACCGCGCGCACCTCTCGGCCATCGCGCCCCGGCTGCTGGCGGAGGCCCGCGCCTTCTCCGCACCCCAGGCCCCGCACGGCACCATAGAGCGCTACGACGACGCCTGGCACGCGCTGTTGCTCTCCGGCTGCTCCAACGCCCGGCTGCGCGAGCTGATCGACTCGCTCAAACTCACCCTCCACCGCTACGAGCGGGTGGTCGTCGGCGACCACGAGATCCTCGAACGCGCCGCCGAGGAGCACGAGCGGATCGCCCAGTGCCTCCTCGACGACGACATGGAGCAGGCCGTCGCCGCCCTGGAGGCGAACTGGACCAGTGGCATGGAACGGATCATGGAGCGCCTGCCGGCCCTCGGCGTCCGCTGACGCGCGCTCCCCCGCGGCCGGGACGTCACTCCTCGTCGGACCGGCCGCGGACGCAGGTCAGCACTCCGGCCACGGCCGCGAGCTGCGCGGTGAGCCCACCGGCGTCGCCCTGCCCCTGCACCGACAGGGCGACCTCGACGGGCTTCTCGGAGACCTCGCCGGGGAGTTCCCCGTCCGTGCCGGACAGCGTGCGCAGCTCGAAGACGGCGAATCCGGCCCGGGTGCACTGGTCCAGCACGTCCCGCAGCACCCCCCTGCCGGGACGGTAGACGATGCGGTACGAGACCGCGGGCCGGTGCAGCGCGGGCAGGCGGTTGAGCAACGGCCTGATCGCGTAGGACGCGAGGAAGTACGCCGCGACGGTCAGCGCCGCGAGCAGCGGCAGGCCCGCGGCCGCGGCGGAGCCCACCGCCGCGGTGAGCCAGATCGTGGCCGCCGTCGTCAGCCCCTGCACCCAGCCCCGGTGCACGAAGATCACCCCGGCGCCGATGAAGCCCAGCCCCGACACGATCTGCGCGGCCATCCGCGACGGGTCCAGCACGACGGTGCCCTCGCGCATCACGTCGGCGAAACCGTACTTGCTCACCAGGGTGAACAGCGCCGCGCCGCTGCCCACCGTCGTGTACGTCCGCAGGCCCGCGGACTTCTGGCGGATCTGCCGCTCGACCCCGATCAGGCCGGAGAGCAGGAAGGCGAACAGGAACTCCAGTACCTGGACCGACCCCTGACCGGACGGCCCGACCGCCCATTGAACCGCTGCCATAGCCCTGACGCCTCTTCTCCGCCGCACCGCCGGCCCCGGACGTGGTGAACCATGCTAGGGCCCGGTGCCCGGCGGCGTGGCCTCCTCCCGGAAGGCGCGGGGTCGATTCCACGTCAATTCCCGCCGGTTCCCCACCCGTCGGCGCGCGCGGACGGCCTGGGCCGGACCGAGGCGAGCAGGGCGGCCGGGTCGGGGTTCTTCTGGAGGCCCGGCAGCAACAGTTCCCACAGGTCGCACAGGCGCTCCTCGATGGTGCGCCGTCCGTCGATCGCGTCGGAGACGGTGTGCAGCCCGAAGAAGGCGCAGATCACGCCGTGGGCCGTGGTCGACGGGTCGACCCGGGCGGCGAGCTCGCCCTCGCTGCCCGCCCGTTCGAGCAGGACGCGGACGGTGTCGATCCACCCCACGAACGGCACCGGGAGGTCGGCGTCGATGGCCGCGCGCTCGGACCAGAGCCGGGCGCCGGCCCTGACCACGACGTCGTCGCGGAAGGCCCGCGCCACCGCGAAGCTCAGCCGGACGAGTTGCTCCAGCGCCGGCACCGGCGTGCGGGTGTGGCGCGCGACGAGCTCCGGCCAGGTGGCGAAGTGCGCTTCGATCACGGCGCGGGCCAGGTTCTCCTTGCTGGTGTAGTGGAAGTAGATGGCCCCGCTCGTCCTGCCGGAGGCCGCGCTGATGTCGCTGATGCTGGTGCCCGCGTACCCGCGTTCGTCGAACAATCGCGCAGCTGATTCGAGGACTGACCTCCGTGTCGTCTCCGCCCGATTCTGCACGCGCCTCTGCCTTTTCAAGATCACCCCGGCTTTTCGCACGCACTGTAGTGATCTGCGGGCCGGAGCGCCAACTGACGACATGCGAAACCAAGGAGATTGATATTTTCTGTAAATATGAAGATGCTGGATTTCCTCCCCTCCTCGGCGGCCCGGCATCCTGCCCGACCGCTCAGCTGGTCCCGCACGGTCCCCCGTGAACTGGTCCACCGCGCCGCCGTGGCGGAGGTGCTGCTGACCGACGTCCGGGCCCGAGGCGGCGACCGCTTCGAGGCGGCGGCCCAGTGGCCCCGCTCCCACCCCACCTTCCCGCGCGGACGCGGGGAGCGGCACGACCCGCTGATCGCCGTGGAGACCGCCCGCCAGCTGGGCATCTACCTGCCGCTGCGCCACTACGGGGTGCCGGCCGACACGCACCTGCTGATCACCGACGTGTCCTGCCGGGTCGACCCGGCGGCCGAGCCGCGCGGCGACGGCCCGGCGGCGGTCCTCTGCCGGGCCCAGGTGCACGGCCTGCGGACCTCGGCCGAAAACCACCGGCCCACCGGCATGCGGCTGCGGGTCGACTGCTCCGCGCGGGGAGTGGTGTTCGCCCGGATCGAGGGCGGCACACGCTTCGTCGAACGGCCTGCCTACCCGGCCCTGCGCGGCACCGCGCTGGCCGGGGATCCCGCGGATTCCGGCCCGCCCCCCGACCCCCCGTCACCGGCGGAGGTCGGCGTCGCCCTGCCCTCCGACGTGCTGGTGACGCGCGCGGGCAGCGGTTCGCGGGCGAGTGATGGTTCGCGGGCGGACGACGCGCTCCTGATCTGCCCGGCCGACCCGGCGCACCCGTTCTTCTTCGACCACTCGTCCGATCACATGCCCGGCATGGTGCTGCTGGAGGCGGCCCGACAGGCCGCGGCACTGCGGAGCGCGGGGCGGCTGTCGCACCCCGTCGACTACCGGATGAAGGCGGTGCGGTTCACCGAGTTCGCCCCCCTCCCGGAAGTCGACATCACCGAGTACGAGCATTTGTGCGTTTTTCATATTCGTCAGAACGGTCATATCACCGCCGTGGGGTCGCTGGGCTATTGAAGTAAAGACCCGGCAAATCTAGGGCCGCCAAGTTTGACCGCGAAACATATCGATCGTAACGTTGCGATCGTTATGTTCCGGGTCGTTTTCTCCGATCCGGACGCCGAGGCGCGTCGTTCCGCCGCACTCCAGATTCCGGCCCCGGACAGGTCGGCAAAAGCGGCCACGGCCCAGGTCATGGTCGGCCCCCCTCGTCCCGACGCGCACTCCGGCGAATCCCACAGAGCCAATCCCACCTGAAGGGCGTAGGCATGACCGTGGAGAGAATCAACGACTGGACCCCTGCAGCGGTCGTCTTCGACTGCGACGGCACGCTGATGGACAGCGAGTCGCACTGGCACCAGGCCCGTGCGGAGGTGCTGCGAGGCTACGGACTCACGGCCGGACCGGAGTTCACGGCGCGCGCGGCCGGGTTGCACTACTCGGACTGCGGGCGGCTGATGGCCGAGACCGCCGGCGACCCCTCGCTGGCGCCGGAGCTGACCGACCGGCTGCTGGTGAGCTTCCGGGCGCTCGTCGACGCCGACCCGGTCCCGATGCCGGGCGCGGCCGAACTGGTCGGCCGGCTCAGCGGGTTCGTCCCGCTGGCGGTCGCCAGCAACTGCCCGCGCGACGTGATCGAGGCCGGACTCGGCGGCGCCGGACTGCTCGAACACTTCGAGCACATCGTGGTCCCGGCCGAGGGGATCGGGCCCAAGCCGGCGCCGGACGTCTACCTGACCGCCGCCCGGCTCTGCGGCGCCGAGCCCACCGACTGCCTCGCCGTGGAGGACACCTTCTGCGGCATCCGCTCGGCCGTCCTGGCGGGGCTGCGGGTGATCGGTGTCGGGCCGAACCCGTCGGCCGAGGCGCGGGAGGCGGTCGACCTGTGGGTCGCCACCCTGGGCGAGCCGGGACTGCTCGACTGGGTCCGGCGCCGGAGCGCTCTCGCCCTCACCAGCTGAGCAGCCCCCGGCGGGGCGGCCCCTGACCGAACAGCCCCCGGCCGAACAACCCCTGGCCGAGCAGCGCCCGGCGGAGCGCAAGCCGGCTGGGGAGCCGGCTGGGCGCCGCCCGGCCGGGGCCGGGCGGTCACGGGCCGGCGGGGGCCGGCTCGGGGCCGCACAGCGGATCGGGCCCGCCGAACGCGGTGTCGGTGGACGCGGTGTCGGTCGGCGCGGTGTCGGCGGACGCACTGTCAGCAGCGCTGTCGTCGAGCAGCACGCCGTCCAGCGTCCGCGGCACCGCGTGCGCGGAGGCGAACAGCAGCGCGATGCCCACGGCGCCCGGGTCGGGCACTCCCGAGGCCCGTTCGCCGAGGTAGCTGGCCCGGCCGCGGCGGGCCCGCAGGGCCCTGGTCCGGCGGACGCCCGCCGCGGCGGCGGCGGCGGCCGCGGCGAGGCAGTCGTCCGGGCGGGCATCGGGAGTGCAGCCGCGCAGGGCCAGTGCGGCCGGGTGCAGGGCGTCGACGAGCGTCTTGTCACCCGGCCGCGCCTCCCCCACCCGCTGGACGGCCTCCAGCGCCGCCGTCGCTCCCCGGGCGAGGGCCGGGCCGGTCAGCGGGCCGGCGCCGACGGCCGCCGCCAGCTCCTGGAGCACCAGGCCGAAGAGCGGCCCGCTCGTCCCGCCGACCTCGTCCAGGAAAGCGCCCGCCGCCGCGCCCAGCGGTACCGCCGCGGCCTGGCGCCCCGGCGGCAGCCGGTCCAGCGCGGCCAGGGCGCACCGCACGCCGGTGAGCAGGTTGACGCCGAAGTCGCCGTCCCCGGCGGCCTGGTCGAGCCGGGTGAGCTCCTCCTCGGTGGCCGCGACGGTCTCGGCGAACCGTCGCATCCAGCCCGCCGTGAAGAGGCCGTCGAAGGCCTTCGTGCCCGTCATCTCCTGACCTCCTGGTGACCGGGGGCCGGCGCCGATTGCGCGACCGGCCAGGCCGCCGTGTACGCGGGGGCGTCGAGCAGCGCGAGCGTCTGCTCGTCGGCGGCGAGCAGGGTGATCGAGAACCCCCGCATGTCGAGGGCGGTGACGTAGTCGCCGACCAGGCTGCGCGCCAGGCGGCGCCCGCCGGCGTCCAGGACGGCGGCCAGTTCGTACAGGACCGCGTACAGCTCCAGGCCGGTGGTCGCGCCCAGCCCGTTGACCAGCGCGACCAGGGGGGCGCGGGCCGGGCGCAGCGCCTCCAGCAGGCGCAGCGCCATCCGGCCCACCAGGACGGCCAGCGGTTCGCACTCCAGGGAGAGTTCGGCCCGTTCGCCGTGGATGCCGACCCCGAACTCGACCGTCCGGTCCGACACCTCGAAGGCCGGCCGGCCGGTGGCCGGGGAGGTGTGTGCGGCGCCGGCCACCGCGATGCTGCGGCAGCGCCCGGCCAACTCGGCTCCCAGCAGGGAGAGTTCCGCCAGTCCGAGCCCGAGGTCGGCGGCCGCTCCGAGGATCTTCTGCACCAGGACGGTGGCCGCCGTCCCGCGCCGGCCGGCGGCGACGGACTCGGACTCGGAGGCGAGGTCGTCGTCCACCAGGACCCTGGCGCACGGTATGCCCTGGCGGTGCAGCCGTTCGGCCGCGATGCCGAAGTTGATCCGGTCGCCGGTGTAGTTCTTCACGATGTGCAGGACGCCGTCCTCGCCGGCGACCGCGCGCGAGGCCTCGAAGATCTGCCGGTTGTGCGGTGAGGCGAAGATCCGGCCCGGGCAGGCGGCGTCGAGCATGCCCCGGCCGACGAATCCGACGTGCAGGGGCTCGTGCCCGGAGCCGCCGCCGGAGAGCAGTCCGACCCGACGCCCGGGGGCCCGGTCACGGGCGCGGACGAATCCGAGGTCGGGGTCGTGGACGACGAGCGATGGGTGGGCCCGGGCGAATCCGGCGAGTGCGCTCGCCACCAGGGCGTCCTGATCGGTTTCGAGGTAAGGGGCCACGTCCGGCTCCGCTCGGTAGGGCGGCCGCGCTGCGCGCGATCGCCGATCACGTTCACCCATGCTTGGGCAGGCGCCCGCGCGCGGCAACCCGCAGACGGAAGTGCGCGAGGGCCCGGGACGGCCGCCCGGCGGGCGGTTCGGGGCCTTCGGGGCGCCGGCGCTTCGCAGGGGCGCGGCACCCACTCGGGTGATGTCGCGCCCGCCGGTCCGGCGGGCCCGGGCCCCGGGTTTCCCCCCGCTTCCGCACGGTCTCCCGGTGTCCGGGCCGTAATCCGTTCCCGGAGTTCCGGTGGCGGCCGGATGGTATCCGGAGTTTTGACATTCCGCTTAAAGTCATACAGTCTTCTCGGCATGTCTGACCGTCACCCGATCGAGTGCGCCGCCATCGAGCTGGCGCTGATCGGCGTGGCCGCGCACTGCGTTTCCGACAATCTCTGTCGCTGAATCCGCCTGTCCCGACGCGTAGCGGTGATCGCCGCCCCGGGACGTCGCCCCTCCCTGCGGGCGCGGTGCCGCTCACTCTCCTCACGGCCTCACTGTCGCCCGCCTTCCTCCGTACACCATCGGTAGCGAAAGGCCCCCTTTCCGATGTCTCGAACCACCTTCACCCCCCGCCGCCTCGCCGCGGCGACCGTCACCGTCGCCCTGGCCGTCGGAGTCGCGGCGTGCGGACCGAAGGGCGACGGCGGTGGAAGCACCGGCAAGGACGCCGCGCCGCAGCAGGGCGGCACCCTCACCGTCCTCAACCAGAACCCGCAGGACCAGTTCGACCCCGCACGGCTCTACACCTCCGGCGGCGGCAACGTGCCCTCCCTGGTCTTCCGCACCCTCACCACCCGCAACCGGGCCGACGGCGCGGCCGGCACCAAGGTCGTCCCCGACCTCGCCACCGACACCGGCACCCCCTCGGACGGCGCGACGGTGTGGACGTACCACCTCAAGGACGGCCTGAAGTACGAGGACGGCTCGGCGATCACCACCGCCGATATCAAGTACGGCATCGAAAGGTCATTCGCCCCCGAACTCTCCGGCGGGGCGCCATTCCTGAGGGACTGGCTGGTCGGCGCCGCCGACTACCAGGGCCCGTACAAGGACGGCCGCGCTCTGGACGCGATCGAGACCCCGGACGAGAAGACCATCACCTTCCGCCTCAACAAGCCCGAGGGCGACTTCCCGTACCTGGCCACCCAGACGCAGTTCGCCCCCGTCCCGAAGGCCAAGGACACCGGCACGAAGTACCAGGAACACCCCGTCTCCTCCGGCCCCTACCAGGTCGTCAAGAACGAGAACGACGGCGCGCACCTCGTCCTCAAGCGCAACCCCAACTGGTCCGCGGCCAACGACGAGCAGCGCAAGGCGTACCCGGACACCGTCGACGTGCAGTCCGGGCTCGACCCGGCGGTGATCAACCAGCGGCTCTCCGCCGGCACCGGCGCCGACGCGGCCGCCGTCACCACCGACACCAACCTCGGCCCCTCCGAGCTCGCCCAGGTGAAGGACGACAAGGCCCTCGCCGCCCGCGTCGGCACCGGCCACTTCGGCTACGTCAACTACCTGGCGTTCAACCCCAAGGTCAAGCCCTTCGACAACCCCAAGGTCCGGCAGGCCGTCGCCTACGCGCTCAACCGCACCTCGGTCGTCAACGCCGCCGGCGGCTCCTCGCTCGCCGAGGCCGCCACCACCTACCTGCCCACCCAGGAGACCTTCGGGTACACGCCGTACGACCCGTTCCCGGCCGGCGCCACCGGCAACCCGGAGAAGGCCAAGGAGCTGCTGAAGGAGGCCGGCTACCCGGACGGCCTGACCATCACGCTCACCCACTCCACCGAATCGGGCAAGGGCTACGGCCCGAACCTGGCCACCGCCGTCCAGGACGGCCTGAAGGCGGCCGGGATCACCGTCCAGCTCGACGCCCTGGACTCCACCAGGTACTCCAAGACGATCCACACCGTCAGCACCGAACCCGGCCTGTTCCTCTCCGGCTGGGGCGCCGACTGGCCCTCCGGCGGCCCGTTCCTCGCGCCGATCTTCGACGGCCGGCAGATCGTCACCGACGGCTACAACTTCAACTCCGCGCAGCTGGACGACCCGTCGGTGAACGACGAGATCGACCAGATCAACAAGATCACCGACCACGCCGAGGCCGCCAAGCGCTGGGGCGCCCTGGACAAGCGGATCGGCGACCAGGCCCTCACCGTCCCGCTGTTCCACCCCGTCTACAAGCGGCTGTCGGGCAAGGACGTCCGCAACATCGTCATCAGCGACTGGACCGGCGTGCTCGACATCTCCCAGGTCGCGGTCAAGTAGCGGGCGGGATCGGACGGATCGGTCAGACAACCATGGCTCCACAGGAACCCCAGGCCGGGGAGGCCCTCGCGGCCTCCCCGGCCGCCGGGGGCCGGACGGTGTGGCGGCGGCTGCTCGCGCGGCGCGCCGTCCTCGCCGCCGGCCTCGTCATCGCCCTGCTCGCCCTGATCGCGGCAGCGGCACCGCTGCTCAGCGCGATCGAGGGCCAGGACCCCACCAGCTACCACAACGACCTGCTCGACTCGGCGGCCGGCGGGGTGCCCACCGGCTCCTTCGGCGGCGTCAGCGCCGAGCACTGGCTCGGCGTCGAACCCGGCACCGGGCGCGACGTGTTCGCCCGACTGGTCCACGGCGCCCGGATCTCACTGCTCGTCGCCGTCGGCGCCACCCTCGTCCAGGTCACCATCGGCGTCCTGCTCGGCCTCGCCGCGGGCCTCGGCAGCCGGCTGCTCGACCAGCTGATCGGCAACACCACCGAGGTCATGCTCGCGCTGCCCTCGCTGGTCTTCGCCATCTCGCTGATGGCCGTCGTGCCCTCCGACTTCCCCCGCCCGCTCCTGCTGACCCTGGTCATCGGGCTGCTCGGCTGGGCCGGCACCGCCCGGCTGGTCCGGGCGCAGACGCTCAGCCTCCGCCAGCTCGACTACGTGGCCGCGGCCCGGCTCGCCGGCGCCACCCGCTGGCGGATCGCCCGCCGGGAGCTGCTGCCGTCCCTGGCCGCGCCCGTCATCACCTACGCCGCGGTGCTGCTGCCGTCCAACGTGATCGCCGAGGCCGGGCTGTCCTTCCTCGGCGTGGGCGTCAAGCCGCCGACCTCGTCGTGGGGCCAGATGCTCTCCGGCGCGACCACCTGGTTCCGCGCCGACCCGATGTACGTGCTGCTCCCGTCCGCGCTGCTGTTCGCCACGGTGCTCGCCTTCACCGTGCTCGGCGACGCCGTCCGCACCGAGCTCGACCCCCGCGCGGCCTCCCGGCTGCGGGTCGGAACGGCGCGCGACGCCGGCTCGTCGGGCAGCGGTTCGTCGGGCAGCGGTTCGTCGGACCCCGCCCGCCCCGGACCGTCGGCCGCCGCCGCCGAGGAGGCCACCGCATGACCCGCTTCCTGTTCCGCAGGGCCATCGGCATGGTCGGCGTCCTGCTCGCCATCTCGCTGATCGTCTACGCGGTCTTCTACATCGCCCCCGGCGACCCCGCCCAGCTGGCCTGCGGCGAGAAGTGCAGCCCCGCCCAGGTCCTCCAGGTGCGCGAACGCCTCGGCCTCGACGCACCGGTCTACCTCCAGTACGCCCACTTCCTCCAGGGCGTCGTCGCCGGCCGCGACTTCAGCGCCGGAACGGGCCTGCTGCACTGCCCGGCGCCGTGCCTGGGCGTCTCCTACCGCAGCGGCGAGCAGGTCACCGACATGATCGCCGCCCGGCTCCCGGTGACGGCCTCACTCGCGCTCGGCGCGATGGTGCTCTGGCTGGCCCTCGGGGTCGGCACCGGGCTGCTCTCCGCGCTGCGCCGGGGCCGCCTCAGCGAGCGGCTGCTGACCGCGCTGACGCTGGCCGGCAACTCCATCCCGGTCTTCGTCATCGGCCTGGTGCTGCTCATCGTCCTGTGCGCCCAGCTCCAGTGGCTGCCGTTCCCGAGCTACGTACCGCTCACCGAGGACCCGCAGCAGTGGTTCTGGGGCCTGCTGCTGCCCTGGGTCTCGCTCGCGCTCATCGAGTCCGCCAAGTACGCCCGGCTGACCCGCTCGTCCATGCTGGAGACCCTCGCCGACGACCACATCCGGACCTTCCGGGCGTACGGCGTCAGCGAGCGGCGCCTGGTGACCAGGCATGCGCTGCGCGGCGCGCTCACCCCGGTGATCGCGCTCACCGCCATGGACCTCGGGACGATGTTCGGGTCCGCCGTGCTGACGGAGTCGCTGTTCGGGCTCCCGGGGCTCGGCAAGCTGCTGGTCAGCTCGGTCAGCCTGATCGACCTGCCGACCGTCGTCGGCCTCACCCTCGTCACCGGGTTCGCCGTGGTCCTCGCCAACGTCGTCGCGGACGTGCTCTACGCGGTGACCGATCGAAGGGTGGTCCTGACGTGAGCGCCGAACCCCTGGCTCCTCCCCTGGTTTCCCCCCTGGTCGACGTCCGGGACCTGGTCGTCGACTTCCCGGTCGGCGACGGGCACGTCCGCGCCGTCGACGGCGTGGGCTTCACCCTGGAGGCCGGGCAGGCGCTCGGCATCGTCGGCGAGTCCGGGTCCGGCAAGAGCACCGTCGCCTACGGGCTGCTCGGCCTGCACCGCGGCACCGGCGCCCGGGTCGGCGGCTCCGTCCGGGTCGCCGGCGTCGACGCCGTCACCGCCGAGGGCGACGAACTGCGGCGGCTGCGCGGCGGGTTGGCGGCCATGGTGTTCCAGGACCCGCTCTCCGCCCTCGACCCGTACTACGCGGTGGGCGACCAGATCGCCGAGGTCGTACGCGTCCACCGGGCCGTCTCCCGCCGGGCCGCCAGGGCCCGGGCCGTCGAGGTGCTCGGCCGCGTCGGCATCCCCGATCCGGCGCGGCGCTCGCGGTCGCGCCCGCACGAGTTCAGCGGCGGCATGCGCCAGCGGGTGCTGATCGCGATGGCGCTGGCCTGCGAGCCGCGGCTGCTGGTCGCCGACGAGCCCACGACCGCGCTGGACGTCACCGTCCAGGCCCAGATCCTCGACCTGCTGCACGAGTTGCGGGCCGAGACCGGGGCCGGGCTGGTCCTGGTCACCCACGACCTCGGGGTGGTCGCCGGGAGCGTCGACCGGGTGCTGGTGATGAAGGACGGCCGGGCGGTGGAACACGGCCCGGTCACCGAGGTGCTGGGCGCGCCGCGCGAGCCGTACACCCGCGCGCTGCTGTCGGCGGTGCCCCGGGTCGACGCTCCGGGCGTTCCTGGCGCTGCTGGCGCTGCACACACCGGGCCTGCCGGGCCTGCCGGAGGCGCCGCCGACGACGGAGCCGCCGGGCGCACCGGGGGCGACGTCCTGCTCGAAGCCACCGACCTGCGCCGGGAGTTCGCCACCCGCGGCGGCCTCACCCGGCGCGCGGCCCCCGTGGCCGCCGTGGACGGCGTCTCGCTCACCGTGCGCGCGGGCGAGACGCTGGGCATCGTCGGCGAGTCCGGCTCCGGCAAGACCACACTCGGGCGGATGCTGGTCCGGCTGCTGGAGCCGACCGGCGGCCGGCTCCACTACCGCGGCCGGGACATCGGAGCGCTCGGGGAGAAGGAACTGCGCCCGCTCCGGCGGGAGTTGCAGATGGTCTTCCAGGACCCGGTGTCCTCGCTCAACCCGCGCCGCAGCATCGGGGAGTCCATCGCCGACCCGCTGCGCATCGCCGGTGAGAGCGACGAGCGCCGCATCCGCGCCCGGGTCGGCGAGCTCCTCGAACGCGTGGGCCTCGACGCCGACTGGTACCACCGCTACCCGCACGAGTTCTCCGGCGGACAGCGCCAGCGGGTCGGCATCGCGCGGGCGCTCGCGCCGCAGCCGCGACTGATCGTCTGCGACGAACCGGTCTCCGCACTGGACGTCACCACCCAGGCCCAGGTGGTCGCGTTGCTGGGTGAGTTGCAGCGCGACCTCGGCCTCGCGCTGGTCTTCATCGCCCACGACCTGGCCGTGGTCCGGCAGGTGAGCGACCGGGTCGCGGTGATGCGGGCCGGGCGGATCGTCGAGCAGGGCGACGCCGACGCCGTGTACGACTCCCCCCAGCACGCGTACACCAAGGGCCTGCTGGCGGCCGTGCCGGTGCTGGACCCCGTCGAGGCGACCGCCCGGCGCACCGCCCGGCTGGCATCCGCCGGGGCCTGACCGGCCTCCCTGACCGATCCCCTGACCGGCTCCCGGCCGGGGCCCGCACCTCACCGGTGCGGGCCCCGGCCGGAGTGCTCAGCTCAGGCAGCCGACGTGCGCCAGGGCCCGCTTGAGCAGCGCCCCCTGACCGCCGGGCATGTCCTGCTGCACCAGCGGGGAGGCGGCCTCCTGCGGGCTGAACCAGACCAGGTCGAGCGCGTCCTGGCGCGGCCGGCAGTCGCCGACCACCGGCACGACGTACGCCAGCGACACCGCGTGCTGGCGCGGGTCGTGGAACTCGGTGATCCCCAGGGTCGGGAAGTACTCGGCGACCGTGAACGGTTGCAGCGAGGCGGGGATCCGGGGCAGCGCCACCGGGCCGAGGTCCTTCTCCAGGTGCCGCAGCAGGGCGTCGCGGATCCGCTCGTGGTGCAGCACCCGGCCGGAGACCAGCGTGCGGCTGACCGTCCCGTCCGGTCCGATCCGCAGCAGGAGACCGACCTGGGTGACCTCGCCGGCGTCGTCGACGCGGACCGGCACGGCCTCGACGTACAGGATCGGCATCTTGGCGCGGGTGGTCTCCAGCTCCTCGGGGGCGAGCCAGCCTGGCGTGGTTTCCGTCATGTCAGCCATTCGCCGATGGTACGTTCCCGGGCCCCGTCCGCGCCGGGCGCCCCGCCCGTCACACCGTCGAGCGCCGACCCGCCTCGCCGACCCGCCGCGTCGCTCTGCCGCACCGGTCTGCCCGGAGGCCCCACCAGAGCGCCCGGAACCGCGCTCGACGGGCACTTGAGGAATCCGGCCCCCGCCCCTCGGCCCAACTAGGGTGCGACGCGTCCGCCCCACCATTCCGTCGACCCGAACAAGCAGCCGAATGACGCCCACCCGAGCGGACGCTCCGCGCCCGAGAGGAGAACCGCCATGCACCTCAAGGTCCTCGGCCCCCTCACCGCCGACCTCAACGGCATCTCCGTCGTCCCCACCGCCGCCAAGCAGCGCCAGATCCTGGCCCTCCTCGCGCTCTACCCGAACCGCATCCTGCCCACCGCCACCCTGATCGAGGAGATCTGGGGCGACGACCCGCCCAGACAGGCGCTCACCACCATGCAGACGTACATCCTGCAACTGCGCCGCCGGATCACCCACGGCCTCGGGCCGACCCCGCACATCACCGCCAAGGACATCCTGACCACCCGGCACGGCGGCTACCAGCTCACCACCCACCCGGACAACCTCGACGTCCACACCTACAGCCTGCTCACCACCCAGGGGCAGCACGCCTTCAACCACGGCCACGACCACCAGGCCGCCACCCACTTCCGGCAGGCCCTCGCGCTCTGGCACGGCCCGGCCCTGGTCGACGTGCGGCCCGGGCCGATCCTCGCCATCGAGATCATGCGCCTGGAGGAGAGCCGCCTGATCACCCTGGAACGCCGCATCGACACCGACCTGCGGCTCGGCCGGCACAACGAGCTCATCCCCGAACTCACCCACCTCACCCACCAGCACCCGCACCACGAGGGCCTGCACGCCCAGGCCATGGTCGCGCTCTACCGGGCCGGCCGGCAGACCACCGCCCTCGCCACCTACCACCACCTGCGGCACCGTCTCACCACCGAGCTCGGCATCCAACCCTCCCCGCACCTGCAACACGTGCACCACGCGATCCTCACCCTCGACCCCACCCTCAACACCCCGACCACGGCCCACCCGACCACCTACAACCTCTACCCGGCCTGAGCTCCCGCCCCGACCACCCCACCGACCCCCGACCACCGACCACCCACCACCGGCCCGAGCTCCCAGCCCGCCCTCACCCCCAGGACCCGCCATGACCACCGCACCCGAGCAACCCCTCGCCCTGATCACCGGCGGCACCCGCGGGATCGGCCTCGCCATCGCCCGCGAGCTCGGCAGCCGCGGCCACCGCCTCTTCATCTGCGCCCGCACCGGCCCGCACATCACCGAGGCGCTGGCCACCCTGCGCGGCGAGGGCCACCAGGCCGACGGCACCACCTGCGACGTGCGCGACCCCACCCAGGTCAGCGCGCTGATCCGGCACGTGGTGGCCGAGCACGGTCCGATCACCGTGCTGGTCAACAACGCCGGCCGCACCGGCGGCGGGCCGATCGCCACCACCACGGACGACCTCTGGTACGACGTCATCGACACCAACCTCAACGCCGTCTTCCTCGTCACCCGGGAGACCCTCAAACACGGCCACCTCACCGGCACCGCGCACCCGCGGATCATCAACATCGCCTCCACCGCCGGGAAGCAGGCCGTCACCCTCGGCGCCCCGTACACCGCGAGCAAGCACGCCGTGATCGGCTTCACCCGGGCACTCGCCAAGGAACTGGCCCCGACCGGCACCACCGTCAACGCCATCTGCCCGGGCTACGTGAACACCCCGCACACCACCCGGATCCACCACGAGTACGCCACCGCCTACAACACCACCCCCGAGACCATCCACCAGCACTTCCAGACGCACATCCCGCTCGGCCGCTACACCACCCCGGAGGAGGTCGCCTCGCTGGCCGGCTACCTCACCTCCCCGACCGCCGCCAGCATCACCGCCCAGGCGCTGAACGTCTGCGGCGGCCTCGCCACCCAGTAACCCCGGCGCAACCCTGGCCGGCCCACGGGAAGGAACCGGGCTCCGGTGCCCGCTGATCAGCGATGACGAACCGTCACTTCTCCAGCGCACCCGTCACCCTGCTGGTGGCCGGCGCCCCGTCGCCCGAGCCCTGCCTGCCCGCCACCCGCCCGCCGAGACGGCTCGACACCAGCGCGGTCAACGCCGCGCTGGCCCGCACCGCCACCCGCCGGTGGCGGCCGCCACAGCCGCGCGGGGCCGGCCGGCCCCCGGAGTTCCTGCTGGTCGAACTGCAGCAGACGTACGAGGCCGACGTGCTGCGCGCCGCCCTGCGCGCCGTCGCACCGGAAGGCCGGGCAGCAGACGGGGCCCGTCCCACGCCCCAGGGCCGGTCGGACGCGCTCTGGGAGCGCACGGTGGACGGCCCCGACGGGCTCGACCGGGTCCTGGCCGACCTCGGACGCGCCCTCGCCGGCGGGGCACGGCTGCGCGCCGTCCTGGTCGAGGACCGCCAGGGCGGCCTCCGGCGCCTGTTCGTCGGCATCGCCGCCGGACCGTCCGCGCGCGCCGCCGCACTCGTCGAGCGGCTGCGGGAGGCGCTGGCGCACCCGCCGGAGCCCGTCACGGTGCCGACCAGCGCGCTGCAACGGGAGATGCTGCGCCAGGTGATCGGGCGCGCCGACCACGGCGGGCGGCACGTCGAACAGCTGTCCTGGAACTGGCACGGGCCGCTGGACACCGACCGGTTCACCGCCGCCTGGCAGTCCGTGTTCGACCACGAGACGGTGCTGCGCGCCGCCTTCGACTGGGACGACACCGCCGGCGACCCCTGGATGGTGCTGCACGAACGCGCCGTCCCCGACGTCACCCGGCACCCGCACGGCGCGATCGGCTGGGACGACCTGCTGGAAGCCGACCGGCACCGCGGCTTCGACCTGCGCCGCCCCGCCCTGCTGCGCGCCACCCTGCTCGACTCCGGCCCGCAGGACCAGGACGACGGACCGGCCACCCGGGTCCTGCTCACCTACCACCACGCGATGCTCGACGGCTGGAGCGTGCGGCTGCTCCTCCAGGCCTTCTACCGCGCCTACCTGACCGGCGGCGTCCTGCCCGGCGGCGAGCGCCGCCCCGACGTCCGCGACCACGCCCGCTGGCTCGACGCCCAGGAAAGCGACGCCGCCCGGCAGTTCTGGGCCACCCGGACCGCCGCCAGCGCCGTCCTCCCGCTCGCCCCCGACCCGACCCGGCGCGGCAGCGGACGCGCCCGGCGCCGGCTCACCCCGTACGAGGCGGTCCGGCTGCGCGGCTGGGCGGCCGCCTGGGGGGCGGGCGAGAGCAGCGCCCTCCAGGCCGCCTGGGCGCTGCTGCTCTACCGCGCGGCGCAGTCCCACGAGCAGCGCCCACCGGCCCGGGCGGTACGGGTCGGCTTCGCCGTGACGGTCTCCGGGCGGGGCATCCCGCTGGACGGCATCGACCGGCTGCCCGGCGCGCTGCGCAACCCGCTGCCGATCTCCGTCCGGGTCCACCCGAGCACGACGGTGCCGCAACTGCTCGCCGCCCTGCGCGACGACGTGCTCGACCTCGCCGCCTACGAGTGGGTCTCACCCGGACAGGCCCACCGCTGGAGCGCCACCCCGCGCGGGCAGCGGCCGCACAGCCTGGTCGTCCTGGAACACCAGCCGACCGCCCCGCACCACCTGCGGCTGGAGACCGACCTGGCCGCGCACGGCATCCACGTGGAGAACCCCGTACCGGCCAGCACCTTCACCTCGTACCCGATCACCCTCGCCGCCCACTACGACGCCACCGGCGGACTCGTCCTCACCACCACCCACGACCGCGCCCTGCTCGCCGACCGGGACGCCGTCGAACTCCTCAGCCAGAGCGCCCACCTGCTGCGCGCCTTCCCCGACCTGCCGAGCGGCCTCAGCACCTCCGAAGTGCTGCGCTCCACCCTCGCCGGACACCCGGCGCCCCGGCCCGGCGGGCCCGCCGACCACCCGCCGGGCCCGGACACGCCGGCGGACGGCCCGACGGACGGCCCGGCCGTCCGGCTGGAGGTGCTGCGCCGGGCCGCCCGCCCCGGCGCGGGCTGGGTGCTGCTGCTGCCCCCGCCCGACGCCCCGCACACCCGCTACCCCGGCACCGCGCGCGGCTGGCCGGGGCCGCAGGCCCTCGGCGTGCTCCGCCCGGCCGCCGGCCCGCCGTCACCGGCCGCCTACCGCCCGGTCCTCGCCCCGCTGCTGGAGTCCCCGGCCCCGGTCGCCCTGGTCGCCGCGCCCGGCAGCGGCGTCACCGCCTACGAGGTCGCCCGGCTCGGCCCGCCGGCCCGCCCCCCGCTGGTCGTCCTGCTCCCCGACGACGCCGCCCCGTCCGACCTGTTCGCCCTGGCCCCCCTCCTCGCCGGCCCGCCCCCGCCGTGACGCCCTGCCCGCAGTCGTACCGTGAGGCATGGCCCGCTTCGTCCTGACCCGCCGTTCGCCCCTGCCCCCGGCCGTCTGCTGGGAGCGGCTGACCGCCTGGCCCCGGCACGGGGACCGGGTGCCGTTCACCCTGGTCACCGTGGTGCGGGGCGGCGGTGGGCGGGCGGGGGACGCCATCCTGGCCCGGACGGTCATCGGGCCGTTCCGGTTCGACGACCCGATGGAGATCGTCGGCCTGACCGCCCCCTCGGCCGGGCGCGACGGGCTGTGCCGGCTGGAGAAGCGGGGCCGACTGGTGCTCGGCTGGGCCGAACTGCGCGTGCGGGCCCCCGGCCAGGGCGCCGGACAGGCCGGGGAGACCGGGGAGGCCGCCTGGTCCGAGGTGACCTGGACGGAGGAACTCCGGGTCGCGCGCCTGCCCGCGCTGCTCGACCCGCTCGTGGCCCGCGCCGGGCGCCTGGTCTTCGGCCGGGTGCTGGACCAGCTGCTGGAGCCGGGGGCGGCGGCTACGGCCTGACGTCCCGCCAGAGCCGGTCCTGCCAGCGTACGTACCCGCGCGGGTCGTCGTCGACCGTGACGCGGTCGTGCTCCGCCGGCGTTCAGTGCCGGGCCCGGCCAGTGGCGTCGGGTCGGCCGGTGGCGTCGGGTCGGCCAGTGGCGTCGGGCCTGCCGCCTACGCCGACAGGATCCGCCGCAGGACCTCCCGCAACTCGGCGTCGCCGGCGGGCGGGTGGGGCGCCTGCCAGGCGATGTGGCCGTCGGGACGGGTGAGGAGCGCACCGGTGGCGGGGAGGCCGGAGAGGCCGGGCCAGTCGGCGGCGGGCAGTGGCCGCAGCGCGACGGGCAGGCCTGCCGCTGCGGCGGTGTCGGCCTGGCGTTGCCAGGCGGGGTCGCCGCTGGGTGTGAGCAGGGTGAAGCCGGGGCCGACGAGGTCGAGCGTCGACGCCGCCCCGGTGAGTCCGGCCGGGCGCAGGTGCGGGAGGCGGCCGCCGGGCCCGCCGTCGGGGTGCTCGCGGTCCGGGTCCAGCGGCGGGCGGGCGGGTGCGTCGGGGTCGGTGTGGACGGCGGTGGAGCGGTAGGCCGCGGTGAGCAGCAGTTCGTCGTCGATCCGGTAGCCGGTGCGGGCACGGGAGTTGGCGAGGGACAGGTCGATGACCTGGCGGGCGACGGGGCGGCGCTCGGCCTGATAGGTGTCCAGCAGCGCTTCACCGGCCGACCCGGCCACGACCGCGGCGAGCTTCCAGGCCAGGTTGTCGGCGTCGCCGATGCCGGTGTTCATGCCGTGCCCGCCGGTGGGGGGCGTCACATGGGCCGCGTCGCCCGCGATCAGGACCCGTGACCGGCGGTAGGTGTCGGCGAGTCGGGCGTCCAGCCGCCAGGTCTGGGTGTCCCGGACGGTGACGTCGAGGTCGGGCAGTCCGGCGGCGTCACGCACCAGCCGGGCCAGCTGCCGGTGGTCGGCGAGGTCGTCGCGCCCGGGGTCGTAGGGGTGCTGGTAGATCCAGTGCCGGTCGTTGTCCACGGCCAGGAAGCCGCCGCGGCCGGGCTCGGTGAGGAAGTAGGAGGCGCTGGCCCGGTCGGCGACGACCTCGCCGAGCGGCGCCTCGAAGCGGATGCTGAGGAAGTGGCCGAGGCCGGTCGGCCCCGCCATGGCGATCCCGGCGCCGGTGCGGACGGTGCTCGCTGCACCGTCGCAGCCGATCAGCCAGTCGGCGCACACGGTGTGCCGGTCTCCGGTGGCCCGGTCCTCCAGCACCGCGTGCACGCCCTCGCCGCCGCCTGCGGATGCGGATGCGCTGGCAGCGCCAGCAGCGGCGGGTTCGGTGAAGGAGAGCAGCCGGGTGGCGAACCTGGCCCCGTCCGGCGCGAGTTCACGGGCTCGGCGCAGCAGCACGGCCTCCAGGGCGTCCTGCGAGCAGATGAGTCCCGGCGACGGGGTGCGCTCGGCGCCGCCGTCCGGGGCGGCGGCCACGCCGGTGCGTACGAAGTCCGGGTCGACGAGGTCGCGACCGCGGTAGAAGAAGACGTGCGAGGCCGGGAGCCCGGCCTGCCGGATGTCCGCCTCCAGGCCGATCCTGCGGTAGATCTCCATCGAACGCGCGGACACGCCACGGGCCTTGGGGTGGCGGGAGGTGCCCTGGTGCGCCTCGACGAGCAGGTGCGGCACGCCGTGTCCGGACAGCAGGAGCGACATGGTCAGGCCGACCGGGCCTGCGCCGACGATCAGGACGGGCGTCGTTGCCGGGAATCGCATGCCACTCCTTCGTAACGCCTAATCTTTCATTTCGACGTTACCATGGGGGTGCGCAAACGATCGGAAGGGGCGCACCCCATGACCCAGGACCACGACGGCGGCAACCCCCGCGGCCTCCTCTTCGTCACCGAGCTCGCGAACACCGTCCGCGCCGACCCCGAGGCGCGCGCCGCCGACCTGCAAGCCCTCCTGGAACGCCACGGAGGCCCGCCCTTCCGCCTCACCGACGCCGACGCCCGCGAGCTGCGCGAGGCCACCGCCCCGCTGATCGGCATCCTCGCCCTCCACGACGAGGACGAGGCCGCCGAAGCGATCAACACCCTGCTCGACCGCTACCCGGCCCGCCCCCGCCTCGTCCGCCTCCCCGGCCGCCCCTGGTCGATGCACACCCAGGCACCCCCGGCCGCCGGCCTCACCCACTGGCTGCTCTCCACCTCCGCCCTGGCCCTCGGCCTGTGGCTCAGCGAGCGCGGCACCTGCGCCTGGGGCGAGTGCGCCGCCCCCGACTGCGACCGGTTCTTCATCGACACCGGCCGCCGCACCCCGCAGCGCTTCTGCACCCCGCGCTGCGCCACCCGGGTGCGGGTCGCCGCCCACCGGGCCCAGCGCGCCACCGGCTGACGGCCCGCCAGCCCGCCCCTCCCCCACCGTTCAGCCGGCCGGGGCAGCCTCCCAGGCCGCGTAGCCACCGAGCAGGTCGTAGGCCTCGGCGTGGCCGTGGTGGCGCAGCAGGCTCGCAGCGACGGAAGAACGGAGACCACCGGCGCAGTGGAGGACGAGGCGCCGGTCGGCGGGCAGGTCGCCGTGGCGCGCCGGGAGTTCGGCGAGCGGGAGGTGCAGCGAGCCGGGGATGGCTCCGGCCTCGCGTTCGGCGGCTCCCCGGACGTCGATGACGAGCGGCGGCCTCGGCTCGTCCAGGGCCTCGCGCAGGGCGTGGACGGTGAGCCGCCGGGCCCGGCCCATCAGCTCGGGGTGGGCTCGGAAGACCGCCTCCGGGTCGGCGAGGTGGCCGGCGGCGCGGTCGAAGCCGATGCGGGCGAGGCGGGTGACGAGTTCCTCGCCGCGCCCGTCCGGGGCGATGACCAGGATCTCCCGCCCCGGCCCGAACACCGTGCCGGACAGCTCGGCGAACCGGCCGTCGGCGGGGAGGTTGACGGACTCCGCCAGGTGTCCGGCGGCGAACTCCAGCGGGTCACGGGCGTCCAGGACGACGGCGCCCTCGGCGCGGCGGCGCAGGAAGTCGGCAGCGGCGAGGGCCCGGACGGCGGCCGGGTCGAAGAGTCCGCGTTCGCGGCGGTTGAGGTCGGCGTCGTAGCCGAAGTACCCGGGGGCGGAGGGCTGCCCGGCGGAGACCAGGGCGACGAAGGCCACCTGGTCCATGGGCTGGCAGGCGTAGTTGGTAGCGCGCTCGCGGCCGATGGTGGACCGGCGGTCGGACGCGATCCGATGGCGGTGGTGCCGGCAGCTGGATCCGGCCCGGACCGGGCGGTGCCAAGGGAAGCCCTGCCAAAACGATCACCGGTGTGGTTGGCTCATCTCGACATAGGCAGACATAAGAAAAAGGGGCGGGACATGGCAGACCTGGAGCAGGAAACGAAGGCGGCCTTCGCCCAGAACGTGGCGAACCTCATGACGGACCCGCTCACCGTCGAGGATGCCCGGGACCTCCTCGTGGGTATCGCCAAGCAGGCGGGCCACTACAAGCAGGCGGCCTTGGAGGCCCTCAAGGGCGTAGCGGAGCGGGCCGACACGGACGGGGACGGCATGGTCAGCGCTGAGGAACTCAAGCAGGCCATCCTCTCGATGTGACGCACGCCAGCCGCGGCTGGATGGGACAGCAGTCACGGCACGGGGGAGGGGCGGACGGGCCACGACGGCCCGACCGCCCCTTCCTGCTTCCACGTGTCGGCCGTGCGCACGGATTGGAAGCGCCGCGGCCACAGCAGTACCTGATCGTTCACGTAACCACGGTCAGAGCCTGGAATATGGCGCACTTGGAATGACGCTCCCCGCCAGTCCCAAGAGAACTGAGTTCAGGCTCCGGGGTGGGTGAGGGTGTGCCAGGCGTTGTAGCCGCCGAGGAGGTCGGAGACGTCGGTGTGGCCGTGGTGGCGCAGCAGGCTCGCGGCGATGGAGGAGCGGTGGCCGCTGGCGCAATGGACGACCAGGGGGTGGTCGGTGGGGATCTCGTTCAGGCGGCCGGGGAGTTCGGTCAGGGGGATGTGCAGGGATCTTTCGATGGAGCCGGTTTCGCGTTCGCCACAAGTACGGACGTCCAGGACGGTGGGGGGCTGCTCGTCGGCGAGTGCGGTGCGGAGCTGGTCGGCGGTGAGGCGGCTGGCGGGGGTGAGGTCGTCGGCGAGGGCGGGCAGGGCGTTGTCGGGGTTGCTCAGGTAGCCGGCGATGTGATCGAAGCCGATGCGGGCGAGGCGGGTGACGACCTCGCCCTCGCGGTCCTGCGGGGCGATGATCGCGATGGTGCTGTCGGGGGTGAGGACGGTGCCGGCCTGTTCGGCGAAACGGCCGTCGAGGGGGACGTTGAGGGCGCCACGGACGTGTCCCGCGCCGAAGTCCTGGGGGCTGCGGGCGTCGAGGACGACGGCGCCTGCGGTACGGGCCTCCTTGAAGCCTCCGGGGCACAGCGGGCGGGCGGGGTTGGTGCGGTCGAGCAGCGGGTGGTCCTGCCGGTTGAGGGCGGCGTCGTGGCCGAAGTAGGCGGGGGCGGCGGACTGGCCGGCGGTGACGATGCGGACGAAGGTGTCCTGGTCCATGGGCTGGCAGGCGTAGTTGGTGCGGCGCTGGGTGCCGATGGTGGAGCGCTTCTCGGTGGAGAGGTTCTTGCCGCAGGCGGAGCCGGCGCCGTGGGCGGGGAAGACGAGGGTCTCGTCGGGCAGGCCCATCAGCTTGTGGTGGACGCTGTCGTAGAGCATGGCGCCGAGTTCGTCTGCGGTGACGCCGGCGGAGGCGAGCAGGTCGGGGCGGCCGACGTCGCCGACGAACAGGGCGTCGCCGGTGAGCACGCCGTACGGGACGGTGTCGTCGGGCTGCTCGAAGACCAGGATGCTGATCGACTCGGGGGTGTGCCCGGGGGTCTCCATGATCTGGAGGGTGACGTCGCCCAGGACGATCCGTTCGCCGTCGGCGAGTTTGCGGATGGGGTACTCGGTCTCCGCCCGGCGGCCGTAGCCGATCCAGGCGCCGGTGCGGTCGGCCAGTTCGAGGTGGCCGGCCAGGAAGTCGGCATGGAAGTGGGTGTTGATGACCCCGACAACGGTCAGGCCGCGCGCCTCGACGTCGGCAACGTACTCGTCGACGTCGCGGCGGGGGTCGACCACGACGGCGCGGCCGGTGCGCTCGTCGGCGATCAGGTACGAGGCCTGGGAGAGGCAGTCGAGGTAGAACTGGGCGAAGTACACGGGGAACCTCCTGGGCGGCGTCGGGCGCCTTGGCATGATCTCAATACCCCCACCGGTATATGCGCCAGCATACGACCCCACGGTCGATACGGGGCGGGGTATCACCGGGACGAGGTCGATGATACCCCCAGGGGTACTATGGTGGACATTGCGCGGGCCCGGTCGTCGCCACCGGAGACGGGTGGCACCGAGGAGGCGCCCACGCCTTCGCCCTTTCGGCGGCCCGTCCCACACACCACACCAGACCATCGGAGAACCGCATGCCCCCGCTGCCGCCCAACCCCGGGCAGACCACCCCCTCCCAGGCCCACCAGCTCGCCCGCGCCGGCGCAGCCGTTCTGCTCGACGTCCGGGAGCGTGGCGAGTTCACGGCCGGCCACGCCCCCGGCGCCCTCCACCTGCCGCTGATCGCCCTGGCCGCCCGCGAACCGCTGCCGCCCGAGGCGGACGGACGGCTCGTCCTGGCGATCTGCCACTCGGGCAACCGCTCCGCACGAGCGGCGCAGCTGCTCGCCGAGCGCGGCGTCGAGGTACTGAACGTCGTCGGCGGCATGGCCGCCTGGGCGCAGGCCGGGCTGCCGGTCACCACGCCGGGCGGCAGCAGCGGCGGCGGCAGCGGCAGCGGCAGCGGCAGCAGCGATGGCGCCGGGAACTCCAGGGACGCCGGGGACGCGATATGACCGCGCTGCTCCTGGCGCTGGCCGCCGGGGCCGTGGTCGGCCTCGCCCTCGGCGGCCTCGGCGGGGGCGGCAGCATGCTCGCCGTCCCCGCGCTGGTCTACCTGCTCGGCTTCAGCCCGGCCCTGGCCACCACCGCCGCCCTGGTGATCGTCGCCGCGACCTCGCTGACCGGCCTGCTCGCGCACGCCCGGGCGGGCCGGGTCCGGTGGCGCACCGGCGCGCTGTTCGCCGCCGCCGGACTTCCCGCCGCCACGGCCGCCGGGGCGCTCTCCGCGCACCTGCCCGGGGCGCTGCTGACCGGCGCGTTCGCCGTGCTGGCCGGGTTGGCCGCCTGGCGGATGCTGGTGCCGCCGAAGGCCGCCCCGCAGGAACGTTCCGCCGCCGGGTGGGGCCGCTCGACGGCGACCGGCGCCGGACTCGGCGCGGTCACCGGGCTGCTGGGGGTCGGGGGCGGGTTCCTCGCCGTCCCCGCGCTGGTCTCGGTGCTCGCCTTCACCATGGCCGAGGCGGTGGGCACCAGTCTGCTGGTGATCACCGCCAACGCACTGGCCGCGCTGCTGCCCCGCCTCGGCGCGACCGGCGCGATCGACTGGGCCGTGGCTGCCCCCTTCACCGGGGCCGCGATCCTCGGCGCCTGGGACGGCAAGCGGCTCGCCGACCGGCTCAGCGGGCGCACCCTGCAACGGGCCTTCGCGTTCGCCCTGCTCGGCGTGGCCGCGCTGATGCTGGTCACCGCCCTGCGCTGATGCCGGTCACCGCCCTGCACTGATGCCGGTCGCCACCCTGCACTGACGCCGGGCGGGCCCCGGCTCCCGGCGCGCGAACCCGGAGAACGAGCGAGGACGAGCCAGGAGGGCGGCAGCCGACCGTGCGCCGGCCGTTGACGTGGCTCGGATAGGCATGTGACATTGCACATGTCACCCGACGCCGCTCAAGGGATTTGAACGTTCAAACCCCTGCCCGCGCACGCCGCCCCGCCCCTGACGCACCGCCAGCCGTCCGACAGGAGAGCCCCCATGCCCCCCACCCGCGCCCCGCGCCGCCGACCGGTCCGCGCCCTGCCCCCGGGCTCAGCGGTCCTGGCTGCCCTGGCCGTCCTCGCCGTCCAGGCCGTCGGCGCGGGACCGGCCCGAGCCGACGGCGCGGCCCCGCTGGTCGACGGCGGCGGCTACGTCCTCGGCTCCGCCCTGGACGGCAGCTGCCTCGGCCCGCAGTACGCGCAGCCGGCGGCCGGCACGCCCGTCGTCGGCACGGCCTGCCAGGGGCTGCTCAGCCAGCGCTGGCAGCTGCACCGCACCACCGACGGCTACCGGCTGGTCAACGCCGCGAGCGGACGCTGCCTGATCCTCGACGGCACCGGGCGGCACCCCGGCACGGCCGACTGCGGCACCGATCCCGCCGCCGAGACCTTCGCCATCTCCCCGGCGCCGGGCGGGAGTCACACCCTGGCCGCACACGGCGCCTGCCTCACCATGGCAGGCGACCACGAGCAGGACGGCGCAGCCGACCGCGAGCAGAGCAACGCCGCCGACCGCCGCCGTTGCGACGCCCGGCCCGCCCACCGCTGGACCCTCACCCGCAGCGAACCGCTCACCCTCACCGACCCCGGCTTCGAACAGGGCACGGACGGCTGGACGTTCACCGACCACACCGGCGTCGCCACCAACAACCCGCACGGCGGCACCCGCCTCGCCTACCTCGACGCCGGCTCCGGCCACCGGATCGCCCAGCAAGTCACCGCCGTCACCGCGGGCAGCTACGACCTGTCCGTCTGGATCGCCACCGGCGGCGCCGGCGGCACCTTCTCCGTCAGCGTCAACGGCGCCGTGGTCCGCTCGCTGACCCTGCCCGAGCAGCCCGTCTACGCGAAGTACACCCTGCCCCGGGTGCACGTCGCGGCCGGCGATCGGCTCACCCTCGGCATCGGCTCCTCCCCCACCGGCTGGGTCAACGCGGACGACGCCGCCGTCGCCCCGTCCGCCCCCGGCGACCCGAGGATCAGCTCCTCGGACCCGGAGGTCGTCGCCCTGTTCGACTGGGCCAAGACCAAGGCCAACAGCTGGGTGCAGCAGGCCGGCACCACCGGCGTGCTCAACCAGGACGAGAACAACCCCGGCGGCACCGGCACCACCACCTACGACACCACCTACTGGGCCGGCTACCCGTTCCGCTCCGACTTCTACAGCCGCGACTTCGCCCACCAGCTGGTCGGCGCCCACCTGCTCGGCCTGGACGCCGAGAACAAGACCATGCTGCGCGGCTTCGCCGCCTCCGCCACCGAGACCAACAAGCTCTACCCGGTCTGGGCGCTCAACTTCGACGCCAGGACGTACGGCAGCATCGACTACCGGAGCCCCGACCGCTTCGTGCGCGAGCTGCCCGCGCCGTTCGAGCTGGTCGAGAAGGCCGGCGAGGCCTACCGGTGGACCGGGGACCGCGACTACGCCGACGACCCCGCGCTGAGCGGCTACGTCCGCAACACCCTCGGCCCCTTCATCGCCCAGCACCCCGGCCCGGTCGACAACGGCGGCGCGCCCATCCCGCAGGCCACCAGCCGCAGCATCTTCGCCGGCACCGCGAGCTACGCCGAGAACGCCACCAGCACCTACGCCGAGGCCGGCGACGCGATCGGCGCCCAGTACCAGGCGTACCTCGCCGCCGCGACCCTGGCCACCGCCAAGGGCGACACCGCCGCCGCCACCGGCTACCGGCAGGCCGCCACCGCGCTGCGCGACTACGTCAACACCACCTGGAGCGTGGACCGGCAGCAGCCCGGCGAGGTCGTGCACGGCTACGACACCACCGGCAAGCCGGTGACCGGCTGGGGCTACGAGTCCAGCGTGCTGATGCCGGTCAAGCAGCTGCTCGACCCCGGCCCGCGCCGGGACGCCCTCCTCGCCGCCATCGACGCCGCCGACTCCGGCCCGCAGCGCTCGACCAACCTGGAGGCCTACACCTACCTGCCCGACGCCTTCTTCGCCAACCATGACGGCGACACCGCCTGGAAGTGGATGCGGCAGGTCTACCAGGGCGTCGACCAGCTCCACGCCACCGGACGGCTGCTCAACGGCGACTACCCCGAGGTCCCGTTCACGCTGCTGAGCCAGACCGTGCAGGGCCTGCTCGGCGTCGAACCCGACGCCGCCGCGCACACCCTCGTGACCGCCTCCCGGCTGCCCGCCTCGATGGGCTGGCTGGAGGTCGCCGACATCCCGGTCGGCGCGGGCTCGGTCACCGTCCGGCACGACGGCCACCGCAGCAGCACCGTCACCAACACCGGCCGTACGCCGCTCACCTGGGAGGCCCGCTTCGCCGGCCCGCACGGCGGGATCACCGTCGACGGCAAGGCCCGGCCCACCCGCACCAGGACCGTCGACGGCGTGAGCTACACCTACGCCACCGTCACCGTCGCCCCCGGGCGCACCGCGAGCGCCGCCGTCACGGACTGACCCCCACCGCACCACCCTCCCGGCCGACCGGCCCCCAACCGGTCGGCCGCGCACCCCGATCCACCTGACGCACCGTCACCTCCCCCACACCCTCAGGAGCGCGCATGCGCCACATCCCCCACCGCCTCGCGGCACCCGTGCTCGCGCTGGCCCTCGCCGCCACCGGCCTCGGCGCCCTCACGCTCGGCACGGCCGCCCCCGCCGCCGCTCTGGGCAACGGCAACGCCCTCACCCCGCCCATGGGGTGGAACTCCTGGAACTCCCTCGGCACCGAGGTCACCGAGGACCAGGTCGTCCAGACCATCGACTTCATGGCCGCCAACGGCCTGGTGGCGGCCGGCTACGACACCGTCACCATCGACGACGGCTGGTCGCTCTGGCACCGCGACGGCCAGACCACCGACCTGGTCCGCAACGCCGACGGCGGCCTCCAGCTGCACGACGCCGCCGGGAACCCCGTCAGCGGCACCGACGGCACCGGCAACGACCCCACCTCCGGCCACCTCCTCCCCCGCCCGGACCACTTCCCCGCGCAGACCGTCAACGGGCGGACCGTCAACGGCATCGAGTACCTCGCCCAGTACGCGCACGGCAAGGGCATGAAGTTCGGGCTCTACGCCACCGACACCTACCTCACCTGCCAGATGCACCCCGGCAGCCTCGGCCACGAGAGCACCGACGCGAGCGACTTCGTCTCCTGGGGCGTCGACTACGTCAAGTACGACGACTGCCCCTACGGCCCGCAGATCACCGGCCCGGACGGTCACAACTACTTCACCCAGGGCGAGGGAAAGGAGCTCACCCGCTCCGTCTACGCCCGCGTCCAGACCTTCCAACGCGCCCTCGACGCCGCCTCCGCCGCGCAGGGCCGGCCCAAGGTCACCCTCAGCGTCTCCGCCCAGCCCGCCCACACCGGCGTCCCGTACCTGCTCGCCGCCGACGACCCGGCGCGCACCGACCCGGTCGTACAGGCCGCCGGCACCGCGCCGTTCCAGGCACCCGGCTACGCGCCGACCGGCGTCTGGTGCGGCCAGGTCGCCAACCTCTGCCGGATCGGCGGCGACCGCGACAGCGAGCTCGACGGGGTGCTCTGGAACGGGCAGTTGCAGACCGCGCTGCAGTACCCCGGCAACGTGCGCCCGGGCAGCTGGAACGACCTCGACATGATGTTCACCGGCTGGCAGGACGTCTACGGCGCCTGGGGCTCCACCGACACCTGCACCTGCCACAAGCCGTTCACCGACGACGAGTCCCGCACCGAGACCTCCGTCCTCGCGATGCTCGCCGCCCCGCTGGTCTCCGGCGCCGACCTGCGCACCGCCGCGCAGTCCCAGCACAGCGCGGACGGCCACACCTGGTCCACCGGGATCGACGCCGCGAGCCTGGCGGTCCTGAAGAACCGCGACGTCATAGCGATCGACCAGGACGCGCTGGCCAAGCCCGCCACCCTGGTCGGCGCCAAGCCCGCGAACGCCACCGCGCCGGTCGTCCTCCAGCGGCGGCTGGCGAACGGCGACACCGCCGTGCTGCTCGTCAACCAGGACCCGGCCGCGAGCCGCACGGTGAGCACCAGCCTCGGCGAGCTCGGCCTCACCGGGCCCGGCTACACCGCCAAGGAGCTGTGGACGGGCGCGAGTTCGACCGTCACCGGCACGCTCGGCGCCTCGGTGGCCCCGCACGGCGTGGCGCTGTACCGGCTCAGCGCCCGGCCGGCCACCGGGCCGGCCGCGGTGGTCGACGACGGTCGCTACCACGCGATCGGCGCCGGCGGCAGTAGCGGCCTGGTGCTGGAAGTGGCGGGGACCTGCAGCTCGCCGCTCGGCGCCGTCGCCGACGTCAACACCTGGTGGCCCACGCACACCTCCGAGCAGTGGACCTTCACCAGCAACCCGGACGGCACCGTGCGGATCGCCGACGACTGCGCCACCGCCACCCACGCGCACACCGTGCTCGCCGCCGGCACCGACCCCGGCAACAGCGCCTACCTGCTCGACTACTCGCCCGGCAACCGCTGGCAGGAGTGGCGGGTCACCCAGGATGGCGCCACCGGCACGCTCACCATCACCAACGCCGCCACCGGCCTGGTCCTCAACGCCCGCACCGGCACGGCGGGTTCGACCGTGACCACGGACGCGGCCGACGGCGCCGCCCCCGGACAGGGCTGGGGCGTCGTGTCCTGACCTCGCCGGCGCCCAGGCCCTGATCGCGTCTCCCGCTCACGCCCCCGGGCGCTCCTCCACCACGACGCCGACGCCCGGCCAGTGGCGTGCCAGGTCGGCGAAGAAGCGCTCGGCGTCGATCGCCGCCTCGGGCGGGTGGACGCCCGGGGCGCGGACGCCGCTGTCCACGAGCTGGGCGAGGCCGAGGGCCGCCGGCACACCGGTGCTCTCGGCCATGTCGCCGAGCAGGGCCTCGGCGCCGGTGAGCCGGGCGAGGACGGTGACCGGCCGGCCCTCGCGGCTGCCGGTGGCGGCGGCGAAGAAGCCGGGGAGGCTGCCGGGGCCGGGGAAGCGGGCCGCCCGGGCGGCGGCCCGCAGGGTGCGGCGCAGCGTGGGGCGGTCGAGGTCGACGGCGGCGGTCTCGTTGCCGAGGCGCCCGGCGTCGAGGTCGTCCCGCAGGACGTCCAGGTAGGCGGCCGTCCTGGCGGTGACGACCATGAGGTTGGCGACCGCGCCGCCGGGCCGCAGGCTGCGGTGCAGGGTGACCGGTTCGGGGTGGCCGACGGTGTACGCGGTGCCGCGGTGGCCGCCGGGCAGGTCGAGGGCGACCGGCCGCAGCGGGGGCCGCTGGACGATCCGGCCGCCGTCGACCACCGCGACCGTGCCGCTGATCTGCTGCATCCAGTGCACGGCGGCCGCCAGCGGGGCACCGTCCGGTCCGAGCAGGGAGGTGTCGTCGGGTTCGGCGCCCGCGTCGACGGGCCAGGCGGTGTAGAGGTCGGTCAGGGTGTCGAGGCGGGCGGCGGCCCGGACGGCGAGCAGGTTGCTGACGCCGGGGCTGGCGCCCATGCCGATCACGGCGCGGACGCCGGCGGCGCGCGCCTCGCCGTCGAGTTCCAGCATGGCGACGGTGGGTTCCCAGTCGTCGCAGATGTCCAGGTAGTGGGTGCCGGTGCGGATCGCCGCGCGCAGCACGCCCAGGCCGAAGCGGTAGTACGGGCCGACGGTGTTGAGGACGGCGTCGGCTTCCGCGAGGGCGGCGTGCAGCTGCGCCCCGTCGGTGACGTCGACCTGGCGGGCCCGGACCGGTACCGGGCCGCCGGCGAGGGCGGCGGCGGTACGGCGGGCGGCGTCCGGGTCGCGGTCGGCGATCACGAGTTCGCGGACGCCGGGCAGTCGGGCGGCGACCCGGGCGGCGACGCGGCCCATCGCTCCCGCTCCGCCGAGGGCGAGCACTCTCATCGTCGTTTCTCCTTTCGCCGGCTGCGTCCACCGGCTTTGCGGCTGGGCCGTCAGCGCTGCCCGAGCGAGGTCAGGAAGCTAGCGAGGTCAGGAAGCTGCGGTGCTCGTCGAGGTAGCCGGGGCTGAAGAGCGAGCGGGGTGCGGCGATCGCGAGGAAGGTGCTCTCCAGTTCCGAGTCCTCGACGGATTCGGGGACGATGTTGTGCGTGGCGTCCGGGTAGCGCTTGACCCGGAGCTGGCCGGGCGCGGTGAGGATCCTGCGGTAGCCGGCCTCGGTGTCGTCGCTGTCGACGTTGATGTCGCGCCCGCCGAGGAAGAGCAGGACCGGCACCCGGAGGGCGGCGAGGTCGTCGCTGGCGTCGGAGGTGTGGTTGCGGCGGTTGAAGTCCCAGCGCTGCGGGGTGAGGCCGTCGACGTCGCCGCCGCCGGCCCGGTACTGCTCGAAGGTCTGGCCGGCCCGGAGGGCGGCGAGGTTCCGGTCGCTGCGCGCGATGGCGGCCGCGGTCTCGGCCGGGGTGGCGTGCTTCTTCCTGAGTTCGGCGAGCAGGTTGTAGCGGCCCTGCTGGAGCCAGTTGACGGCGGGGGCGACGGCGATCACGAACTTGACGTCCGAGGACTGCCGGGCGGCCTTGGGCATCACCCAGCCGGCCTGGCTGGCGCCCCAGAGGCCGATCCGGGCGGGGTCGATGCCGGGCTGCTTCTTTGCCCAGTCGATCGCGGCGACGGTCTCGTCGGCGCGGTCCTGGATGCTCTGGTCGAGCCAGTTGCCGGGGGCGCCGTCGACGCCGGGCTTGTCCCAGGAGAGGGAGGCGTAGCCGGCCTTGGCGATGGCCTCCCAGATCGGCCGGTAGAAGGTGTCGTGGGTGGCGTTGGTGGGGCCGTCCCCGTGGACGAAGACGACCAGGCCGGCGGGGGTGCGGCCGCCGGTCGGGCGGGCGAGGACGCCGTGCAGCGGCTGTTTGCCGCCGGTGATGGTGACGCGTTCCTCCTTGAGGTCGTACTCGTTCTGGTACACCACCCAGCCGCCCGCGCCGAGCAGGAGCACCACCACGGACAGCAGTGATCCCCAGAGCAACCATCGCCTGCGCATCTTCATTCACCAATCTCTCGTTCTCAAAACGAACGTATCAGATCTGAACGCATTAGGATGGTCGCCATGGTGGAGATTCCGACCCGGGTGCTGGTCGAGGCGATGGTCCGTACGGACGGCACGGTCGACTGCGGCGACCTGTACGCCGTGGCCGGCCTGCTCGGGATGACCGACCAGCAGGTCCGGCTGACCGTCAAGCGCCTCACCGACGACGGGCGGTTCGTCCAGGAGGGGCGCGGCCGCCGGGCCCTGCTGCGGGCCACCGCCGAGACCCGGCGCTCGATCGACCCCGACGTCGAGTACGTGGCACTGATGTACGCCCAGGACCGCGGCCGGGCCCCCTGGGACGGCGTCTGGCACCTCGCGGGATTCGCCGTCCCCGAGCACGCCCGGCCCGCCCGCGACGCGCTGCGCGAGGCGATCCTCCGGCTCGGCGGCGCCCCGGTGCAGAACGGCCTCTACGTCTCGCCGCACCCCTGGGAGGAGGACGTCCTGGCCGAGGCCGCCGCCCTCGACGTGCGCGGCCACCTCACCCTCCTCACCAGCCGCGACCTTCGCACCGGCGAGACCGACGACCCCCGCGCGCTCGCCCGGCGCTGGTGGCCGCTGGACCAGGTCGCCGAGGGCCACCAGCGGCTCGCCGAGGTCGCGGCCGACCGCCTCGCCCGGCTGGAGAAGGGCCTCACCGGCTCCGAACTGCTCACCGTCGCCCTGGAGTTGGCCGCCGCCTTCACCGAGGCCATGGAGCCCGACCCGCTGCTGCCGCCGGAACTCCTGCCACAGCCCTGGCCCGGCACCGCGGCCCGCGAACTCGTCGCCCGCTGCTGGGCGCTGCTGCTCGCCGACCCCGGGCCGGGCACGCCCCGGCTGTTCGACGCCTACGCCGAGGTCGTCGCGGCCGTCACCGCGTAGCCGCCGGACCCGGCTCGGGCGCGGCCGCGCCAAAGGCTGCGGGCGCGACCGGCTCCGACAGGGTGCGGAACAGCAGCCAGCTCAGCACCGGCATCAGCACCAGCGGCAGCAGGGCGGTGCGCAGCGACGTCGCGTCGGCGAGGCCGCCGATCACCGGGCTCGCCAGGCCGCCGATGCTGACGGTCAGGCCCAGCGTGATCCCGCTGGCGGTGCCGATCCGCGACGGCAGGTAGTCCTGCCCCAGCGTGACCTGCAACGAGAACGGCACGTACAGGCCCGCCGAGGTCAACGCCACGAAGACGTACAGCGCCGGGCCCGGCACCAGCACCACGCCCGCCACGGCCACCGCCGCCACCAGGTACGACCAGCGCGCCACCGCGACCCGGCCCCAGCGGTCCGCCAGCGCGCCGCCCAGCACCGAACCCACCGCGCCGCCCGCGTACAGCACCACCAGCGCCGCGGTGCCCGCCGCCGTACCGCCGCCGACCCGCTGGGTGGCGAACAGCGCGAGGAAGGTGCTCAGGCCGGTGAAGGCGATCGAACGGCACACCACGGCCAGCGACAGCCGCACGAACGAGGCCCGGTCGTCGGCCCCGGCCACCGGCGCCGAAGCCGCCCCGGCAGCCCGCCGGCGCTCCAGTTCGCGCAGCACCGGCAGGCACAGGACGGCGCCCGCGAGCGCCGGCAGCACCAGCAGCGGGGTCAGCCGCAGGCCGCCGCCCGAGACCACCACGGAGACCAGCAGCGGGGCCGCCGCGAAGCCCAGGTTGCCGCCCAGCGAGAACCAGGCCATCCCCCGGTGGCCGTCCCGCGCGGCCAGCCGGGCCACCCGGGCGGACTCCGGGTGGTACGCGGCCACCCCGACCCCGGACAGCGCCACAAAGACCAGCGTCAGCGGGTACGAGCCGCTCACCCCGCTGAGCGCGATGCCCACGCCGCCCACCAACGTGCTGACCGGCAGCAGCCAGGGCAGCGGGCGGCGGTCGGTGATCGCGCCGAACAGCGGCTGCGCCACCGAGGAGAGCAGCGAGGCGGCGAGCACCACGCCCGAGACGGCGGCGTAGCCGTAGCCGCGCTCGGCCACGAAGAACGGGACCAGGGCGGCCACCGCGCCCTGGTAGACGTCCACGCAGGCGTGCCCGAGGGACAGCAGGGTGATCGAGGAGTCCCGTTTGCCGGGTGTGCTCTTCGGATTGTCAGGCGTACTGGATGTATTGGACGCACTGGGCGTAGTGATCGGGAGATTGTCCGGCGTTGTCTTCGGCATGCCGACATGCTCGGCGCAGCGGCACCTGTCGGGCTTCCGATAATCTGCCAGGTGATGCCGAACATCCGCCACGACCCCGTCGCCCCGACCCGCGCCCAGCGGCTGGCCTCCGGCGCCGGGATCGACGCCCACCGCCACGACGACCACCAGATCGCCTACGCGGCCAGCGGCGTGCTCGCCATCACCACCGACGCCGGCTCCTGGGTCGCCCCCGGCACCCGCGCCATCTGGGTCCCGGCCGGCACCGTGCACGCCCACCAGGCCCACGGCGAACTGGACCTCCACCTGGTCGGGCTGCCCGCCACCGAGAACCCGCTCGGCCTGGACCGGCCGACCGTGCTCGCCGTCGGGCCGCTGCTGCGCGAACTGATCGTCGCCTACACCCGCACCCCCGAGGACGACAGCCCCGAACGGGCCCGGCTGCGCGCCGTCCTGCTCGACCAGCTGCGCGCCTCCCCGCAGCAGCCACTGCACCTGCCCGCCCCCGCCACACCGCTGCTGCGCGCGGTCTGCGACCGGCTGCGGGCCGACCCGGCCGACCAGCGCACCCTCGCCGAACTGGGCCCGGCGGTCGGCGCCAGCGACCGCACGCTCTCCCGGCTCTTCCGCGCCGACCTCGGCATGACCTTCCCCCAGTGGCGCACCCAGCTGCGGCTGCACCACGCACTGGTGCTGCTCGCCGAGGGCCTGCCCGTCACGGCGGTCGCGCACCGCTGCGGCTGGTCCTCCGCGAGCGCCTTCATCGACGTCTTCCGCCGCACCTTCGGCCACACCCCGGGCAGCCACCCCACCTACTGACCCGGAATTGTCCGCCGCTGGTGGCAGGGTGGGGGCATGTGCGGTCGCTTCGTCTCCACCACCACGCCCCAGGACCTCGTCGCCCTGCTCGGGGAACTGCGCTGGGATCCGGCCGAGTCGTTCGCGCCGAGCTGGAACGTGGCGCCCACCGACCCGGTGCCCGCCGTCCTGGAACGCGTCGACCGGGAGAGCGGCGAGCTGCTGCGGCAACTGCGCCCGCTGCGCTGGGGCCTGGTGCCGTCCTGGTCCAAGGACCCCTCCGGCGGCGCCCGCATGATCAACGCCCGCTCGGAGACCGTCCATCTCAAGCCCGCCTTCCGCAAGGCCTTCACCACCCGGCGCTGCGTCATCCCCGCCGACGGCTACTTCGAGTGGCGCGAGGTGCCCGCCGCCGCCGACCGGAAGAAATACAAGCAGCCGTACTTCCTCAGCACCGGCTCGGTCATGCTGATGGCCGGCCTGTACGAGTTCTGGCGCGACCGCACCCGGCCCGAGGACGACCCGGCGGCCTGGCTCGCCACCGCCACCGTCATCACCACCGACGCCACCGACAGCGCCGGGCGCGTCCACGACCGGATGCCGCTCACCATCGCCCCCGCCGACCTGGCCGCCTGGCTCGCCCCCGACCTCACGGACTCCGACGAACTCCACCACCTGCTGCGCCGCCCCGCCGACGGCGCCCTGCGGGTGCGGGCCGTCTCCCCCGCCGTCAACAGCGTCCGCTCCAACGGGCCGGAACTGCTCGCCCCCGCCCCGGACCCGCTGGGGCTGGCGGACTGACGTCCGACCGGCCGTCAGGCGATCCGGCCGGCCGGCCAGCCCGGGGCGAGGACCAGGACGCCTCCGGGCCACCCGTCCCGGTGGCGTGCCAGGTGGGGGCGGTGTGCATGATCATCCGGGTACGCTACCGTCCGGTACCGACAGTGGTGCGCCCGGCTCCGGGTGACCGGCGGAATCCGGTGACACGGCGCCCGCCCGCGACTACGGTGGGCGGGCGGAACCGTACGTGGGGGTGAGGGCGCCGAAGTGTTGATGTCCAGGACGACGCATGTCCGGCCCGAGGGCGGCCTGCCCGACCACGAGGCCTTCGACCAGCGCCGCCGCCCGGTCTCACCCGCCACCGCCGGGAACCCGCATGCCGAGCAGCGGGCGGCCGTGCTGCCGCCCGAGGCGGCGCGGGCCGCGCTGACCGTCGAGGCGAGCGCCCCCGCTCCCAACCTGCCGCCCCGTGCCGCGGACCGACTCGTGGGCCGCGACGGCGCGTTGCGGGCGATCGCCGAGGCGCTGTCGGACGGCGACGGCAGCGGGCTGGTCACCCAGGCCACCACGCTGCACGGCCTCGGCGGGGTCGGCAAGACCACCGTCGCGCTGCACTACGCCTACGCCGAGGCCGCGCACTACCGGCTGATCTGGTGGATCACCGCCGAGTCCGAGGAGCAGCTCGCCGAGGCCTTCGCCGACCTCGCCGTCCACCTCCACCCCACCTGGGCCCTCACCGCCCAGCCCGGCCAGCAGGTCGAGTGGGCGCTCGCCTGGCTGCGCGCCCACGACCGCTGGCTGCTCGTCTACGACAACGCCGAGGACCCGGTCCACCTCACCCCCTATCTCGGCCGCCTGCTCGGCCGCGGCCACCAGTTGGTCACCAGCCGCCGCGCCGGCGGCTGGCACCCCGGCATCCGCCCGGTGCGGATCGACGTCCTCGACGCCCCCGAGGCCACCCGGCTGCTCTGCGGCGCCGCCTACCCCGGGGCGCGGGCCGAACAGGCCGAGGTGCTCGCCCTGGCCGACGAACTCGGTCACCTGCCGCTCGCCCTCGCCCAGGCCGGCGCCTACGTGCAGCAGACCGGCACGACCTTCGCCGCCTACCGCGAGCTGCTGCGCACCAGCAGCCCGGCCGGCCCTGACGCCGACTCCGGCTCCGACTCCGGCACCGATTCCGGCACCGGCTCCGGCGCGGTGGCCACCGTCTCCCGGCTCTGGCACACCACCCTGCGCACCGTCCAGGCCACCACCCCGTTCGCCGTCGAGCTGCTGCGCACGCTCGCCTGGTACGCCCCCGAGGCGCTGCCGCGCGAAGCCCTGACGCCCTTCGGCGCGCGCCGCCCGGCCGAGGTCGACTCCGCGCTGCGGCTGCTCGCCGACTACAACCTGATCACCCTCGGCGACACCGTCACCGTGCACCGCCTGCTCCAGGGCGTGCTGCGCCGTTCCGACGGCGCCCGCCCGCTGCGCCGGCGCGCCGAACAGCAGCTCGCCGAGGCCGCCGCCCGGCTCTGGCCGACCGCCGGGCCCCGGCTGCGCCGGGCGCTGCTGCCGCACATCCGCGAGCTGGCCGCCGGCGGCCCGTCCGAGCAGCCCACCCCGCAGACCGTCGCGCTGTACCGGCTGGCCGCCGGCGAGCTGACCGACCGGGCCCAGCGGGTGTTCGCCATCCCGCTGGTCACCGCGATGGCCGACGGCCAGACCCGCCTGCTGGGCGCCGACCACCCCGACACCCTGGCCACCCGGGGCCGGCTCGCCGAACTCCACACCCGGGCCGGCGATCCGGCCCGGGCCGTCGCGCTCTGCCGGGCGGTGGTGGCCGACCGCACCCGCCTCCAGGGCCACGGCCACCCGGCCACCCTCGCCGACCGCGGCACCCTCGCCCACGCCTACCGCAAGGCGGGTGAACACCAGTGCGCCGTCGAGGAGTTCCGCACGGTGGTGGCCGACCGGGCGCGGGTGCTCGGCGCCGACAGCCGGGAGACCCTCACCAGCCGCGCGGGCCTGGCCTACGCCCTCCAGGTGGCCGGTCAACACCAGGCGGCGGTGGCGGAGTTCGAGCGGCTACTGACCGACGCCGGCCGGGTCCTGGACGACCCCGACCACCCGGACATCCTGGCCCACCGCAACGGGCTCGCGTACGCCCAACTCACCGCCGGCCAGCATCGGTTGGCCATCACCCTGTACGAGCAGGCGGTGGCCGACCGGGCCCGGGTGCTCGGCGCCGACCACCCCGACACCCTCACCAGCCGCGACTGGCTCGCGGCCGCCCACGTCGTCGCGGGCGACCACCGGGCCGCGGTCGCCGGGTACGAGGCGCTGGTCGCCGACCACGTCCGGGTGCAGGGTCCGGACCATCCGCAGACCCTCTTCGCACGCGGCCGACTGGCAACGGCCCACTGCGAGGCCGGGCACCCGGCCTCGGCGGTCACCCGGTTCACCGATCTGGTCCGCGACTACACCCGCGTCCTCGGGCCCGACCACCCCCACACGCTGGACGCGCGCAGCGGTCTCGCCCACGCCCACCGCGAGGCGGGCCAACTCCGGACGGCGGTGGACGAACACCGGGCGCTGGTCCGCGTCCGCTCCCGTGTCCAGGGGGCGGACCACCCCGGCACGCTGGAGGAGCGCAGCGACCTCGCCTACGCGCTGCGCGTCGCGGGCCAAACCGACCGCGAACTGGCCGAGTTCGAAGGCCTGGTGGCCCACCGCGCCCGCGTCCAGGGCCCGGACCACCCGGACACCCTGGACGAACGGTCCAACCTCACCCGCACCCTGCTGCTGGCCGGGCGCCCCCGCGCGGCGCTCGCCCAATGCCAGCGGCTCCTCGCCGACCGCGAGCGGGTCCACGGCCCCGACCACCACGAGACCTTCGAGGCGCGGCTGAGCCTGGCCCGGGCCTTCGGCGACGCCGGCGACCACCGACAGGCGGCGGAGCTGTGCGACCGGCTCGTCGCCGACCGGCTGCGGGTGCTCGGCGCCGACCACCCCGCCGTCCTCCACACCCGCGGCTGGCAGGCCTGGCTGCACGGCGCGGCGGAGCACCACCGGCAGGCCGTGGAACTGCGCACACGGCTGGTGGCCGACTACGGCCGGGTCCACGGCCCCGACCACCCGCAGACCCTCAACGCCCGCACCGGCCTGGCCTACGCCCTCCAGTGCGCGGGGCGGATCCGGGAGGCGCTCGCCGAACGCGAACGGGTGCTGGCCGACCTGACCCTGGCGCTCGGCGCCGGGCACCCCACCACCCTCAGCGCCCGCCTCCAGCTGGCGCGGACCCACGACGAGAGCGGCGACCACCCGCGCGCCGTGGAGCTGTACGCGGAACTGGTCGCCGACTGCGTCCTGCTGTACGGCGAGGAGCACCCCCGCACCCTCAGCGCCCGGTGGTGGCTCGCCTCCGCGCACGGGGACGCCGGGGAGCACCAGCGCGCGGCGCAACTGTACGAAGCGCTGGCGGCCGACCGCGCCCGGCTCCAGGGCCCCGACCACCCGGAGACGCTCAACACCCGCTGGTGGCACGCCGACAGCTGCCGGGAGGCGGGCGACCACCGGCAGGCCGTCACGCTGTCCGAAGCCCTGGTGGCCGACCACGCCCGCGTCCACGGACCGGAACACCCCGACACCCTGGGCGCCCGTCTGGCGCTGGCGCAGGCACTCACCGCCGCCGGCCGGCACCGCCGGGCGCTGGAGCTCCACCAGGAGCTCGTCGCGGACCGGGCCCGGCTCCAGGGCCCCGACCACCCGGACACCCTCAATGCCCGCTGGTGGCTGGCACACGACTGCCAGCAGGCCGGCGACCACCGCCGCGCGGTGGAGCTGTACGACGCACTGGCGGCCGATCGCGGCCGGATCCTCGGCGCCGACCACCCCCAGACCCTCACCGCCCGCTGGTGGCAGGCGAACGGCCACCAGCGGGCCGGCCACCACCGCCGCGCGGTGGAGCTGTTCGACGTACTGGTGGCCGACGACACCCGGATCCGCGGTGCCGACCACACCGAGACCCTGGCCACGCGCGCCGGACTGGCCTGGGCCACCTCCGCCGCGAAGGACCACCGCCTCGCCATCGCCCGCTACGAGGCCCTGACCGCCGACCGCACCCGGATCCACGGCGCCGACCACCCACTCGTCCTGGACGCCCGCGGCTCCCTGGCCTGGGCGCACGGCGAGGCGGGCGAGCACCGCCGCGCCGCAGAGCTGCACTCCGCGCTGGTGGCCGACCGCACCCGGCTCCAGGGCCCCGACCACCCCGAGACCCTCGACACCCGGCGCTCGCAGGCGGCGGGCCACCGCGAGGTCGGCGAACTCGACCGCGCCCTGGAGCTGTACGAGGCACTGGTCGCGGACCTGGCCCGGGTCCTGGGCGCCGATCACCCCTCCACCCTGGACGCCCGGCTCAGCCTGGCCCGGACCTGCGGCGACGCGGCCGAGCACGACCGCTCGGTGGACCTGTTCCGGGCCCTGGTCGCCGACTACGAACGGGTGCTCGGAGCGGACCACCCCGACACCCTCGACGCGCGGCTCGGCCTCGCACGGTCGGTGGTGGCGGCGGGCGACCACCCCGCCGCCGCCGAGCTGTACACGGCGCTGCTGGCCGACCAGGAGCGGGCGCAGGGCCCGGACCACCCGGACACGCTCACCACCCGGTGGTGGCAGGCCGCCGCCCACCGCGACGCGGACGACCAGCGCCGCGCGGCCGAGGCCTTCGGCGCCGTCGCCGCCGACCGGGCCCGGGTGCTCGGCGCCGACCACCCGGACACCCTCAACGCCCGCTGGTGGCAGGCGTCCTCGTACCGCGCGGGCTACGACCTCCAACGCGCGCTCGACCTGGCCGTGCCCCTGGTCGCCGACACCGAGCGGGTGCTCGGACCGGACCACCCCGACACCCTCGGCGTCCGGTTCCTGCTGGCCTGGACGTACCGGTCGGGCGGCGACCACCGCCCCGCGACGGAACTCGACGAGGCGCTGCTGCGGGACCGGATCCGGCTCCAGGGCCCGGACCACCCCGGCACCCTCGCCTGTCGCGGCAGCCTCGCCCAGGACCGCCGACTCGCGGGCCTCCTGCACCAGGCCGAGGCCGAACGGGAGGCGCTGGCCGCCGACCGTGCGCGCATCCACGGCCCCGACCACCCGGACACCCTCCACCAGCTCTCCCAACTCGCCGAGACCGTCCTCGCCACCGGCGAACTCGACCGCGCCACAGCCCTGTTCACCGAGCTGATCGCCCACCGGAGCCGGGTCCAGGGCGCGGACCACCCGGACACCCTCGGCGAACGCTCCGGCCTCGCCTCCACCCACGCCCGCGCCGGCCGGCAGCGGCAGGAGATCGTCGAACGGCTGATGCTGCTCGCCGACCACGAGCGCGTACACGGCCAGGACCACCCCGACGCCCTCACCGCGCGCGCCGACCTCGCCCACGCCCACCGCCGCCGCTGGGAGCACGACCGCGCCGACGCGCTCTACCGCGCCGTGCTGGCCGACCGCACCCGGATCCTCGGTGCCGAACACCCCGACGCCCCCGACGCCCTCGGCAGTCTCGACACCCTCGACGACCTGGACAGCATCGCGCTCAACCTCGTCGAGGCCGGCCGGTACGCGGAGGGCGCCGACTGCTACCGGGAGGCGCTGGCCGCCGCCGAATCGGCCCTCGGCCCGGAGCACCTCCTCGCCCACTCCGTGCGGTACGGCCTCGCCCAGGCCCTGCTGCTCGCCGGGGACCACGAGGGCGCGATCGCCGAACTGTCGCCGCTGACGGCGGACTGGACCAGACCCGCAGGCCCCGCCCTGCCCGGCCTCGTCCGCTCCGGGTGCGTCCTCGCCCTCGCCCGCCACCTCAACGGGGAGCACGACGCGGCGGTGCGCCTGGCCGCCACCCTCGCCGCCTGCGCGGACGACGCCCTCGGCAGCACCGACGACGCCACCCTCACCGCCCGCGAGGCCCACGCGCTGCTGCTGGCCTGCGGCCCGCGGCCGCTGCGCGCCGTCGTCCGGCTGGAGGAACTCGCCGAGGAGTGCGCCGCGAGCCACGGCCCCCGCAACTCCCTCACCCTGAGCATCCGCCAGAGCCTCGCCCACGCGCGGCTGCGGGCCGGCGACGCCGTCGGGGCGGTGCGGGTGTACGAAGGCATCGTCGCCGACCGGATCCCGGCCGGGGCACTGCTGACCGGACACCGGCAGGCCGACGACGTCGCCGTCAGCCTCGGCACCCTGCGCCCCGGGCTGCTCCCGGTGTTCCCCACGCTGGCCGTCGGCCTGGCCGCCGCGCTCGCCGCGAGCGGGCGCCGGGCCGCCGCCCAGGGCCTGCTGGCGGCCGTCCACACCGCGCGCCGGACCCTGATGGGCCCCGGCCATCCGCTGGCGGTGGAGAGCCGGACGGCCCTGGCCCGACTCGACGGCGGCGCAGCCGAGTCGCCGGCCCGACTCGACGGCGGCGCGGCGGAGTCGCTGCCGGCCGCACCCGTCCGCACGGAGCTCGGCCCGGAACCGTCCGAGCCGGCCGCGCTGATCCGGCGCTCGCGCGGATCGCGGCACCGCCCCCCGGCGCCCGCGCCGGCCAGGACGGCCTGGCGGCCCCGGCTCACCCTGCTCGACGAGCCGGCGGTGGGGGCCACCGTGCACCTGGAACTGCGGCTGGAACCCGAGGTGCCGCAGAGCGACCCCGGCGAGCTGCCGGGCCTGCGCCTGGTGGCCGTCGCCGCCTCGGACGCCGTGCTCGATCCGCCCGTCGCCGACTACAGCCCCGCCGGGGAGCCCGTCCGCTTCGCGCTGACCCCGTCCGTGCCGGGGCCGCACACCGTCCGGATCACTGTCTACGACCGGGGGCACGGCGCCGTGCTCCAGGACCTGTGCGCCGTCGTCGACGTCCCGCCCGGCCCGCAGGCCGCCACCGTCGCCCAAGCCATCACCGTCGCCGACACCGCCCAGGACGAGGAGTAATCGCGTGGCCCGGGACCTCCTCGTCGAGATCCGCCAGAACCCCTCCGCCGACTTCACCCGGCTCCCCCGGCAGCAGGCACCGGACGCCCCGCAGGCCAAGGAGCCGGCCCCGCTGGACCTCGTGGTCTCGCTGCGCCGCCACCGCGACGACCTGTTCGTCTCCGCCTTCCGGCCCGGCGAGCGCACGCCCTGGTCCCGCCCCCACCGCGCGGAGCTGAAGGTGTCCGCCCCCGCCCTGCTCGCCCGGGCCTCCCGGCTGCGGACCGTCTGGCGCGACCGCCTGGTCCAGTACGACCCCGAGCCGATCGGCGGCTACCCCTTCGCCCAGGCCGTCGACTTCAACCGGCTGGCCGGCGTCGCCGAGCGGCAGGTCGCCGAACTGGCCGAGGAGGGACGGTACTTCCTGGAGGTGATGTTCGACGGGCCGGAGCGCGAGCTCACCGTCTTCCGCGAGTACCTCACCCGGACACTCACCGAGCACGGCTCGCTGCGGATCAGCTTCGACTCCGACCTCCACCTGCCCTGGCCGATGCTCGCCGTCGACGGCGGCCACGCCGACCCGTGGGCGGACTTCCTCGGCCACCGCCACCAGGTCGAGCAGACCGGCGCCGGCTATCCGCCGATCCAGCCGCCGTACCCGGCCCGCACCAGGCCCGTCACCAGCCTCAACACCGACGACCAGCTCACCGACGTCGGCCGGGCCCCCGAGGTCCGCAAGCTCCTGGAGGACCGCTCCCAGCTGACCGTGCGCACCGAGTCCGAGCCGCTGCTCAAGGCGCTGTCCTCCGCCGTGCTGGACGAGGACGTCATGTACTTCTGGTGCCACGGCCAGTTCGTCGCCGGCGACTCCCCGTACGAGCAGCTCGCCGTCCGGCTCTCCGACGACCGCCAGATCGACGCCGACCTGGTGCGCCGCCACCGCCGCCGGCACGCCGAGGCGCCGGACGCCATGTTCCGGCCGTTCGTGCTGCTGAACGCCTGCCACACCGGGCAGTCCACGGCCGCCGAACTGGAGCACCTCGGCCGGGCGCTGGTCGACCTCGGCGCCAACGGCGTGCTCGGCCCGCAGATCGAGATCCCGCAGGTCTTCGCCGCCGAGTACGCCTTCGCCTTCCTCGACCTCTACCTGACCGGGGAGTTCACGGCGGGCGAGATCACCCAGCAGCTGGTCCGGCGGTTCGCCCGCGAGTACCGCAACCCGCTGGCGCTCACCTACTCCCTGCACTGCGGCCTCGACAGCATCCTGGAGCTGACCCCGTGACGGCGCCCACGCCCATCGCCACCGCCACCGTCGACCTGGACGAGGAGGGCCGGCTGCTCGTCCCCGGCACCCGCACGCCGGTGCCCGAGGCCCGGATCGCCCAACACCTCGCCCGGCACCTGCGCATCCCCCCGCGGGCGACCGACGTCTACGTCTACGTCCACGGCTGGCAGACCAGCCCCGCCGCCGCCGACCGCTCGGCCGCCGCCCTGCTCACCGAGGCCGCCGCCCTGCACCGGTCCGCGCCGACCGCCTACCCCGGGCTGACCAGGGGGTTCCGCCCGTGGTGCGTGGTGGTGCGCTGGCCGTCCTCCAGCCTGCCGTCGCCGGCCGGCTACCGCCGGATCCGGGCCCGGGCGCACGCCATGAGCGCCCAGGGGCAGGCCGGGCGCGTCCTGGGCCACCTGCTCGGCTACCTGGACGCCGACCGCGGCGACCCGGCCTCGCCCCGCGTCCTGGCCAACCGCAACGGCCAGTACCTGCACCTGGTCGGCCACTCCTTCGGCGGCCGCTTCCTCTGCGAGGCCGTCCAGTACGCGGCCGACCGGCCCGCCGGGCCGCCGGTGCTGGGCTGGAGCCGGCCGGGCGACCCCACCCGGCCGTTCACCGTCGACAGCGCGCTGGTCTTCCAGATGGCCGCGCCCCGCGACGCCTTCACCCACCTCTTCCCCCGGCTGTTCCTCGGCCCCGGCCGCCCCGGCGCCCCGCTGCGCGGCCCGCTGGTGCTCACCCACTCCCGCTGGGACCGCGCCACCGGCTTCTGGCACCTGCGCGCCGAGGGCCGCCCGGGCATCGGCCACTCCGGCACCGGCGTCGCCCCCGTCCCCCAGTTCAGCACCCGGCTGCGCCCCACCGCCTCCCCGTACCCGCGCACCGAGTTGGACCACCCGATCGTCAACATCGACGCCGCCCGGGTCTACCGCGGCGGCCTGGCCACCCGCCTCAACCCGGCGGGCGCCCACTCCGACTTCCACCACCCCGAATCCGCCCACCTGCTGCTCAGCCTCGCCGCCCACTCCCGCTGACCGCCCGGGTGCCCGAGGCCGCGCGCTGATCCGACCCGAGGCGTCAGACCCGCCCCAGCGGCAGCAGGTACTGCACGGGCTCGTCCAGGTCGTCCAGGCCGAGGAGTTCGTGGGCGAGGTCGTCGTGGACCCCGCCGAGGGGAATCGTGCCGAGGCCGAAGGCCGTGGCGGCGAGCAGCAGGTTCTGGGTCAGGTGGCCGGCCTCCAGCAGGCCCAGGCGCAGCGCCCGCAGGCCGTAGCGGCTGCGCAGCAGGGCGAGGTCGACGTAGACCGCGAGGACCGCGGGGGCCTCGTCGATGCCGACGGCGTCCGGATCCGCGGCCGGGCGGGAGAGGTAGGAGGAGAGGGCCTTGAGGTCGTCGAGGGCGGGGGCCGGGCCGATCGGGCGCAGCGCGCGGCGCTCCGGCAGGCACTGGTAGGTGCCGGCGGGCAGGCCGTCCACGGCGAGGGCGAGCAGGCGCAGACGGACGCTGTACAGCGCGCCCGCGCTCGGGTACGGGCGGTGGCCGTGGGCGGGGGCGGTGCCGTCGGCGATCGGCCGGCGCGGTTCCGGGCCCGGTGCGCACGCGGACCAGAGCACCCCGCCGAGGGTGGCGGTGGTGAGCGGGCCGGTCAGCGGGCCGCGGGCGGAGCGACGGGTGCGCAGGGCGTCGGCGAGGGTGAGCTCCGGCAGGGGCTCGGCGGGCAGCCGGACGTCGTCGGGCTGTTCCCGCGGGGCCGGGCGGGGCGCCAGGTCGCGCAGTGCGGTGTCCTCGCTGCGGCCGACCTGGAACTTGCTGCGCTCCAGGTACTGGTAGTCGGGGGCGTGCCGGTCGGCGGGGAAGAAGGCGAACGGCCGGTCGGTCTCCAGCAGCGTGCGGGCGGCGAGCCGGCAGACCGCGCGCTCCTCGTCGGGACCGACGCCGAGGCGGTTGAACAGCATGTGCAGCTGGGAGGCCCAGGCCCAGGACAGCCGCTCGGCGGCCTCGGGCGGCGAGGCCGCGCGCATCCGGTCGGCCGCGGCCGTCACCTGCCCGGCCCAGTCGGTCAGCCAAGGTGCGGCGGCGCCGGTGTCGAGTGCCTCGCGCAGGGCCCGGGCACGCCGGGCCAGCGCGTCCCGCTGCCGGGCGAACACGGTGTTGACCCTGGTGTGGACGGCCGCGCCGGGCAGCGGCCGGTACTCGGTGACCCAGCGCCAGGAGGCGGCGTGGCGGCGCAGCCAGCGGGCGGCGGAGAGGTCGTCGAGGCCGAGCGCGTGGGCGGTGGTGTGGGCGAGGTCGAGGGCGAGCGGCAGGCGGGCGGCGGTTGCGGAGGCGGCCCGCAGGGCACGGACGGCCGTACGGGAGGAGTGGCCGAAGAGGTCCTCGGCGATCGGCAGCAGGGCCGGGCCGCCGTAGCGTTCGGTCTCGGGCCGGTAGGGCACCGCCGTCACCTCGCCGTGGCGGGGCGCCCAGGGGCCGGCGGGCGGGGTGCGGCGGGCGGCGAGGCGGGCGAGGTCGGCGGCGACTCCTTCGGCCTGCTCCGGCGCGCCCGGGCCGTGGAAGCGGATCCGCAGGTGGGGGCCGCCCTCGCCGTAGCGGATGAAGAACCAGTCGGCGTCCGGATCCGTCGTCAGCCCGTCCATCAGGGGGGCGAGGTCGTCGGTGACGAAGGCGTCGGCGTCCCGGGCGGTCAGGGGAAGCGCGAGGTGCAGGCTCTGCCAGGGGGTGGTCGGCCGGTGGTGGGTGGTCATCGGGTCCTCGGGGAGGGGGTCGGGGCCGTCACGGGAACGGGTGCGGGTGGAGGGCCAGGTCGTCGTGGTGCAGCGGGCGGGGGCTGCGGCCGAGCCGGTGCGGGACGGCCAGCAGGCGGGGCAGGCCGCGGGTGCGGCGGTTGACGTGCCCGAAGGTCATCGGGAGGGTCCCGGGGATGACGACCTTGGCGCAGTGCAGGCCGAGCCGTTCGCGGACCCCGGGCTCGTCCTGGGTGACCACCACGACGTCGAGGCCCTCCTCGGCGAGCCGGGCCACCGTCCGCTCCAGCAGCAGGGTCAGGTCGGTGACCGGCTCGGGGGCGCCGGGCCAGCGTTCGGGCCAGGGCACCGGGGGTGGGCCGGCGAAGAGGAAGTCCAGGCGGGGCTGCGCCTCGGGCAGGGTGTTGAGGCCGACGTGGTCCTCCAGGCCGACCACCAGCTCGGGGCGTTCCAGCATCGGCCGCAGCCGGTCCGGGTCGCGCGGCCCGCCCGGGGCGGCCGGGCGGTGCGCCGCCTCCTGCACGTTGGTGACCACTTCGGCGACGGCCGAGCGGATCGCCGCCCGCGGGTCGTGGTGGGCGCCGGCCGCCAGGAAGGTGCGCGGGGCGTCCGGGTGGCTCCCCCGGTAGCGGCAGAGGGCGATCACGGCGGGAACGCCGAGGTCGTTGGTGGCGTCGAGCAGGGTGAGCCGGTAGCCGAGCAGGCGCGCGCGGTCGGCGAGGTCGGCGACGGCCGGGTCCTCGACGGGGACGGCGACGCCGGGCAGCGGGGTCCGCGCGTACCAGGCCATCAGGAAGGCGTCCCGCTCGGCGACCTCGAACAGCCCGTAGAGGGCGGCCTCCTGGGGGCTGTTGCCGAGCCCGCAGCCGTTCGAGGACTCGTAGACCACCCTGGGGCGGTCCCGGTCCGGGAGCTCCCAGTAGGCGACGTGCTCCGGTACGGCGAGCGGGCGCGCGTGGGTGAGGGACCAGCCGTGGACCCAGTCCAGCACGAGGTCGGGGGTGTACGGGACGGTGGCCCGGTTCGGGTGCCCGTGGTGCGCGGGATCGGGCAGCCCCAGCCGGACGGGGTCGAGGACGGCCTCCGGCCCCAGGTCGCGCGCGAGCTCGCCGTAGGAACCCCGCAGGACGGTCCTGCGACCGAGCGGCCGCATGCCCGCGAAGCGCTCGACGCTCTCGAACAGCGCCACCCGCTCGCTGGACCGGAAGTCCACGGCCCGCCCGTAGCCGCCGTCGTCGAGCAGCCGGCCGTCGGTGACCCAGGCGGTGGTGAGGGCGAACGCCGAGTCCTCGGTGCGGAACAGGCGCCGGACCGGGCCGAACCGCTCGTCGTACAGCTCGGCACGCAGCCGGTCGTTGGCCCTGCCGTCGGTGCCCGTCAGGTCGTTCGCGCCGCGCAGCACGGCCGGATCGGGCAGCGGACGGGGTGTCAGGGGCAGCCGGGCGGCGGCGGGCGAGTCGGCGGGCAGCGGGCGGCAGACCGGGCAGCCGCCGACGGGGCGGACCAGGTGGGTGGACCAGGTGGCGCGGTCGCCGTGGACGAGGTGGACGGTGGCGTGCGGCCCGGACTCCGCCCGGTCGGCGGCGAGGTCGGCGGCGAGCGCGGCGACCGCCTCGGTGAAGGCCGGGGTGCCGGTGCCCGCGAGCGCCAGGGCGGGGCTGTGCCAGGGCACCCGGCCGCCCGCGGTGGCCAGGCGCTGGTACTCGGTGCAGCTCAGACAGGCCGACGCCCCCGGCTCCAGGACCGGCCCGACGACCGTCAGCGCGCCGTCCTCCCGTACCGGCACCAGTCGCACCGGGTGCTCCAGCGCGTGGCGGCTGAGTCGGGCGGCCAGGTCGAGGGTCCAGCTGGTGAGGTGGACGACGGCGGTTCCGCTCGTGGTCGCCAGCGCCCGCTCGGGGTCGAGGACCGGCAGGTCGGTAGCGGTGGTCATGGGTGGCCTCCGGTGGTCACGAGAACCGTGAAGCCGCAGCCGTCCAGGGCGTTCGCCAGGGGGCGGGCGGCGGCGGTGGCGGGCTGCCAGGGGTCGGCGCGCAGCCCGGTCAGGCGGCCCAGGGAGTCGCGCAACGCCGCTTCCCGGCCCGCGAGTTCGGTGATCCAGCGGTCCGTCCAGCCCTCGTCCGTCCAGCCCGGGTCCGTCCAGCCTGGCTCCGGGCGGCCTGGGTCCGGGCGGCCTGGGTCCGGGCGGCCGGGCGGCTGCCGCCGGGCGGCGAGCGGGGCGGCGGCGCCGGTGAGGGTGGTGTGGTGGGCGGCGGACAGGCCGTGGCCGACGGCCATGAGACGGGTCAGGGCGGACAGGGCGGCGACGGCGACCGCATCGGCGGGGGTGGCCTCGACGGCCCGGCCGAGGACGGTACCGGCGCCGGCCACGACGGCCAGGAAGGCCTGCTCGTCGGCCAGTTGGCCGAGTTCCAGCTCGGGAGCGTGGCCGAGGCGCCGGGCCAGCGCCGCCCACCAGTGCGCCGCCTGGGGGTGCTCCCGCCAGGCGGCCCACGCGAGGGGGCGGCCCTCGGACGGGCAGGCGTGGGCCGCGCGGCGCAGGGCCCGGCCGAGTGCGTGGTCCGGGTCGGCGCCCACGACCGGGGCGGTCGGGTCCAGTGCGGCCAGCCCGAGTTCGGCGGCCCGGCAGGCGGCGGCCAGCCGGGCCAGGTCCGTCCGGGCCGCACCCACCACCAGAGTGCCGGCGGGTGTGCGGCAGGAGACCAGGGCCGCCGGCAGTTGCGGCAGGCCACCGGGCGAGGGCGCGTCGAGTACGCCGAGGCGCGGATCGCCGAGTGCGGTGACCCTGCGCAGGGCCTCCGCCAGTCCGTCGGGCGGCCCGGCGGTACGGCCCGGGCCCGCCGCCCACGGATGGTAGTCGGCGCGCGGCGGGCGGGCCTCGGCCAGCAGCACCGCCGGGCGGCCGACGAGCAGCCGCGGATCGCCGTCCGGATCACCCGGGTCCGGCAGGCCGGCGACCGCGCAGAGCAGCCGCTGCGCCGTCGCGGCCGCGAGCAGGGCGGGGAGCGTCGCGGGTGGTGGACCTGCACCCGCCGGCGTGGCGTCCGCCCGCAGGCGGGCCGAGACGGCGGCGGCGTCCGCGCGGACGCGGGCCGGGTCGGCGGGCGCGGTCACGAAGCCGCCGTCCGCGTCGCACTGCATGGCGACCGCCACCGGCGGATCGCTCACGGCGGCCACCACCCGCCCGACGGGCAGGCCGGCCTCGGCGAGGACGGTCGGCTCCGCCCCGCCCCGGGCGAGGGCCCGCGCCACCGCCCGGGCACCCGGCCCGTCGGGGTCCGCGGCGGACACCACCGGGCGGGCCGCCGCCAGGGCCGCCGCGGCTGCCGCGGGCCGGGCGGCCACCGAGGCGGGCCACGGCGGGAGTTCGCGGCCGTCGGGGCGGCCCGGCGGGTCGGCGTTCCCGGGGCGGCCCGGCTGGTCGACCAGCAGGTCGTACTCGCGCAGGCGTGCGGTCACCGTGGCGAGCGCCGCCTCCACCCGGGCCGGAACGGCCTCCGGGTGCCCGTCCGCCTCGGGGCCCAGCCGGGCCTCCAGCAGCTTCCACAGGGCCGGCAGCGCCCGGCTGCCCTCCAGGGTGAGGCTGGTGCCGCGCCCGCGCAGATGCAGCCCGTCGCGCAGCGGCGTCACCGCCACGCCCGGGCGCAGCCTGGGACGGGGCTCCGGGGCCGTCACGCCGCCCCCTCGACCACGGCGATCACCTCGTCGACCCGGTCCCGCCACTGGTGCCCGGTGAGCTCCGGCACGCTGCGCACCACCAGGTGGGCGGCGAGGTAGCGTTCCACCGGCCGGACGTCACAGATCGCGAGCAGCCTGTACAGGCCGTTGGTGCAGGCCCGGTAGATCAGGTAGTCGGGGCGGCTCCACATCGTGCCCGCAGGGTCCGACCGGTGCAGCAGCTGGTGGAACTCGCTGTAGACGGTGCGCAGTTCGGGGTTCCACCGTTCGGCGGTGGCCCGGTCCCCGAGCGCGGCGGCGCGGTCCCGGTACTCCGACCGGTCGCCGCCGAGGTCGGCCCCGGCCGCCAGCAGTTCCTCCGCCCGGCGCCAGGCCGTCGCCGACCAGCGCGCCCAGTCCCGCTCCCAGCCCGTCGCCCCGCCGTCGACGATCCGGCCGACCAGTGCCGTGACGGCCCGGCCGCTCCCCTCCCAGTGCCGCTCGAACGCGTCCCGCAGCCGCCCGTCCGGATCCTCGTGGACGAGGAAGTCCTCCAGGTGCGAGAGGAAGGAGTAGTGACCGCCGATCAGCCCGTCCGGGTGGGCGGCCGCGTGCGCCGCCAGCGCCGCCGCCACCAGCTGGACCCTGGCCTGCGGCGTGTCGCCGTGCGACCCGAGGAAGTCGCAGGCGGAGCCGACGGCGGGCAGTCCGAGTCGCAGCAGTTCGTCCCGCAGGACCGCAGCGTCGGACCCGAGCAGCGCGTCCAGGGAGGCCGCGGCCCCGGCCTCGACGGGCTCCACCCGGACGGTGTTGTCCGGCACCAGCGGACCGTAGGGCGGCGCGACCAGCTCGACCCGCCCGGCGACGGCCGCCTCCGCCAGCACCTGGGCGTCGGTCCGGTCCGCGACGGACGGATGGGCGGCCGTCCACGCCCGCAGCGCCGCCGCGGAACGCTCGGCCGCGGCGGCCACCCGGGCGGCCGGGCCGGACAGCCGCAGGCGCAGGTGCGGTCCGAACCGCCAGTGCCGCTCGACGTGCACGTCCAGGCCGTCCCCCGCCGCCTGCCGGGCCAACGGCAGCACGGCCTCGCGCAACGCCCGGGCTTTGGTGGGCTGGTAGTAGTACAGGACCACGTCACACGCCGTCACGGCCCGCGGGCCACCGGCCGGATCACTCATCGAACGCCTCCTCGACGCTGCACGGATGGACCTCTACGGATGGGCCTCTACGGATGGGACTTCGTCTCCACTGCGGCCCCGGTGCGGCGGCCGCTCACCACTGGCTGCCGCCGGGCCCTGTCCGGGCGGTCACCCCACGCCCCGCCGGGACGGCGGTGGGCCGGGCAGGGCGGTACGTCTCGGCGACGAGTTCCACGGCCCCGGTCGGCCGGGGCCGGCCACCGAGCGCCGGCAGGGCCTCTTCGAGGACGACGCCGCGGGGGTGGCGGGTGAGCCATTTGGCGAGGTGGTGCAGGTGGAGGGGGTTGCCGAGGTCGACCGGCTGCGGTTTGGGGGCGCGCAGCCGGGCGATGAAGGCGTCGACGGCGTGACCCTCTGCGGGGCCGGCTGCGGGGCCGTCCGGCACGGGGTGCAGGAACAACTGCTCGGGGAGGTCGAGGAGGGCCCGCCAGCGGGCGGCGGTGGCCGCGGGCACGTCGCCGGGGCCGGTCTCGGCGGCGAGGTCGGCGCGCAGGGCGTCGAGGACGGCCGCGGGCAGGTGCCAGCGGCGGCGGGCGAGGACGACGTGGCGGTGGCGCAACCGGGGTGTGCGGGTGACGGTGCCGCCGGGAGCGGGCAGGGTGGTGCGGGGCAGCAGCGGGCGGAAGTCGACGATGCCGTTGGGGTGGTCGGCGAGGAGGGGTGCGAGCCGTTGCGGCAGCATGATCGGCGCGAGGAAGCCCAGGTAGAGCACGTCGAGGGCTTCACCGGTGGTGCGCAGCCGGAACCGCAGCTGATCGGTGGCGGGGTCGTGGACGAGGTCGAGGTCCGGTTCGGCGAGGTTGGTCCAGCGGCGGTCGGGGCCGATCTCGTCGGCGAGCAGCCGGGGGTGGAGGTTGGCGTTGAAGCCGCCGACCGGGCGGATCTGGGCGGCGCGGGCGCCGTCGCCGAGGCCGCGGCGGATCTGCCGGGCGACGTCGGCGGCCTGTGGCGTGCCGGCGTCGAGGAAGCGGCTGGTGAAGCGCCCCCAACCACCGTAGACGTGGTTGACGCACAACAGGCCGTCGGCGAGGTCGTGTTGGACGAACCAGGAGTAGCTGAGCGGCCGGGCGGCGGTCCAGTCCGGCAGGCGGGCGGCTAGGGCGCGGATCCGGTCGGCGGGCAGCAGCAGCTCGCCGTCGACCACGGGTGTGGAGGTGAACTCCTCCCGCAGGAGGCGCAGTTCCGGCGGTCCGGCGGTCCGTCCGGCATCGGCCCAGGCTTCGCCGGCATCGGCGCCGAACTCCCACGGGGTGGCGCAGACGCCGCCGACGCCGTAGCGGGCGACGAAGCGGTCCCGGGCCGCCCGGCGCATCAGGTGGCCGAGGTCGAACAGCTCTGCCAGGGCGGTGAGTTCGCCGAGCGCGGCCCGGTCGGCGCCGTCCAGGTCGTGTCCGGTCGACCGCGGGCCGGGCGGGATCGGCCGGGCAGGCCCCAGCCGGGGCCGCGGCGGCGCTGCGGCGTGGACGTCCTCGGCGAGCACCGTGAGGGGCGCGGCGTGGACGTCCTCGGTGAGCACCGTGAGGGGCGCGGCGTCGGGCGGGACGGGCTGACCGGCGTCGGCGAGCAGCCGGCGCCAGTCGGCGGCGAGAGCGGCGAGCAGTGCCGGGCGCCGCTCCGCCTGGGCCGTATGGAACTGGGCTGTGTGATCAGCGAGTTGGTGGAGGAGCCGGCTCAGTTCGGCGTCCTCGGGCCACTGCCGCAGCCAGTCGCCGAGGCGTCGCAGCGGGTCCTGGTCCTGCGGATCGACGGGGTCGGCGGGCACGAGCAGCCGGGCGTCGAGGAGTTGTCCGACGAACCGGTGCACGGCCGGGTCGCCGTCGGCGCGGCCGAGGGCGGCGGTGAGGCGCTCGGTGAGCCGGGCCGGAGTGTCCGGGGTGTCGGAGAGCGCGCCGAGGAGCGCCAGTTCGGGGCGGGCCGCGAGTTCGACCTCCTCCTCGCGGGTGACCAGGTAGCGGCCGCCGGCGAACACCACCCGGGTGCGGGCGTAGCGGGCGCGGTCACCGTCGATCCGGGCGGCGCTGGCCATCCGGTGCGGCAGGGTGCGACTGCGACGGGGTTCGTCGAGCAGGGCCTGGACGAGGGCTCCGACCAGCGTCCGGTTCTCCTTGACGACCGCGCGCGGGGCGGTGTCGCCACCCGCCGCCCAGCCGACGGCGGTGAACCAGGAGAGCGGGCTGGTCTTGCTGGTGGCCCGCAGGGCGTGGCGCAGCACCGCGGCCTCCTCCTTGCGCGCCCGGCCCCGCCGCTCCCCCGCCGCACCGCCGTCGCGCGCCGTGTTGCCGACTGCGCGCAGCAGGTCGGCGCTGGTGAGGGCGACGGCACGGGTGAACGCGGGTGAGCGGCAGAGTTCGGCGAGGGCGGCGCGTTCGGCGGCCAGTGCGGGCGTGACGGCGGCGGCGAGGTCGTCGAGCAGGCTGGTGCGCCGCGCGCGCAGCTCCAGCCACTCGGCGAGGCGCGGGGTTCGGGCGGGGAGGTCGGCGAGCCGGGCGAGCAGGGCGGCGCGCGGCGGGCGCCCGTTGTGCAGGTCGCGGCGCAAGGGGAGCACGACCTGCCGGTGGAACGCTTCGCCGTGGCCGGCGCGGCCGGCGTGGAGGTCGTCGCAGAGGGCGGGCCGCAGGGCGGCGTCCGCGGCTTCGACGGCGGTGAGCCGGGCCAGCAGGGCCCGGACGACGGCGGCCGGGGCCGACTGGGCGGGGCGGGCGAGGACGGTGGCGCGCACCAGGGTGTACGGCGCGGTGCTGACGGGTGGCGGCGCCGGGGCCTCCTGCGGCCGGGCGGGGTGGGTCAGGGCTCGGTGCGGCATGGCGGGCTCCCTCCGACGGACCCGTGGGGCGGACAGACCTGGGTACTGCTCGTCTCTGCCGTGGCGTGCGGCCGCCCCGGGTGGGGGCGGCCGCACGCCGACACGCGCTGTTCAACGGGGACTTGGCGACGCCGGGCTCAGAAGGTCCGGGTCGGCGGGTGCGGAGCGGCGCAGGAGGACGATCCGCAGGAGCTGGAGCTGGGTGCCCCGGAGGCGCCCGTCTCGGGCAGGGCGACGGTGTCGCGCAGCGCGGTGACGGTCAGCTCGCCGAGGTCGAGGTCGTCGAGGGCGAGGACGTCCTCGAAGTGGTCCGACATGTGGTCTCCCGGATGTTCGAGATGAATTGACGGATGGTCAGAACGAGTCCGCGCCGGGCAGGTTCGGCTGGGCGCAGGAGGACGAGGCCTGGCAGGAGCAGGACCCCCAGGACCCGCCGTTCTCCGGCAGGGCGACGGTGTCGCGCAGCGCGGTGACGGTCAGCTCGCTGAGGTCCAGGTCCTGGAGGTCGAGGCCCGGGGTGGATGTGGACGCGGACATGGCGATGTCGGACATATCGGACTCCTTTGGGGTGGCGGACGAGGCCGAGGTGCGCCAGGTCCTGTCCGACCGATCTTGCCGGGCCCGCGACGCCGGGCATCCCGCCTGGACGCACGCCCGAATCGCCCAAGTACGGCCCAGTACGAGGACGATCCGGGCGCACGCCCAGCCGGGCGCCCAACGCCGCGGGCTGATCCGCCAAGACCGGCCGGACAGGACCTTGCGGCGTGGGGGCCGAGGGGTGTGCCGGCCCCCGGGGTGCGGCGGCGCACGCGGATCGTCCTGACCCCGGCGTCGCACCGCCCACCGGCGACTCTAGGCCGCGGCCGGCCGCGCCGGACCCGGGCGCTCGGCACATTGGCCGGATGCCCACCTCACCGGGCGCAACACCGGCTCCTGCCTCAGCCGCACTTGAGCGAGCCGTGACCGGCGCTCCGGTGCACCGCCCCCATGGCGGCCGGGGCCCGCCGTCCGCTCGGGCGCCCCGGCCGATCCGCTGCGGTCAGTCCTGCGGGGTGAACGACTCCAGGTAGGCGGCCGCCTTCGCGGGGTCGAGGAACCACTGCTCCAGGTCGGCCGGGTCGTTGAAGGCGTTGGCGAACCGGTCGGCGACGGGCGGGAGTTGACCGGCGGCGCCGAGCAGGTGCAGGACGTGCTCGGGCGGCGGCGCGAGCATCGCGTTGCTCCAGACGGTGCTGGGGCGCGCGGTCTGCCAGAAGCGGTCGAAGGCGGCCCGCATGAAGTCGCGGTCGAACGGCTTGTCGCCGTGGGCGAGGATCGCGTCGAGGTAGCCGGCCGCGCACCGGGCGGCGTTGTTGGAGCCCTGGCCGGTGATCGGGTCGTTGAGGACGACGACGTCCGCGACGCCCAGCACCGCTCCGCCGCCGGGCAGTTCGCCGACCGGGTGGCGGACGGCGGGGGTGAAGCGCCCGGCGAGGGTGGCGCCGGCGTCGGTGAGTTCGATTCCGGCCCGGGCGCGGTCGTACTCCCAAGGAGTGAAGGCCTTCATCAGGTCGAGCGTCACCCGCAGGTGTTCGGCCGGGTCGCGGACCCCGTCGAAGGCGTCCGCCGGGCCGCCCGGGGCGGCCTCCCAGAGCAGGATGTCGCACGGGCCGGCCGCGGTCAGCGCCGGCATCACGAACAGTTCGCCGATGCCCGGCACCACGTCGCAGCGGACGGCGGGGAAGTCGTGCTCGGGGCGCGGGCCGAGCCCGTACACGTAGCTGGCGGCCAGCGCGCGCTGCGGCCGGTCGTACCGGGAGCGCTCGTGGTCGCGCTCGAACATCGCGGCCAGATCACCCTTTCCGGCCGCGACCAGGACCAGGTCGTAGGAGCCGGAGAGGTGTTCGAGGTCGCCGACGGTCACCGGGCGGATCACCACCCGGCCGCCGCGCCCGGCGAAGGTCTCCAGCCAGGCGGGCATCTTCAGCCGCTGGTCGACGGACTGCGCGGGCGCGTCCAGGCGCCCGACCCAGTCGATCACCCGCGCGGACTCCGGCCCGGCGACGGAGACTCCGAGGCCCTCGATCCGGGGTGCGGCGTCCGCCCAGAGGTCCAGGCCGAGGTCGCGTTCGGTCCGCAGCGCGGCGTCGAACATGCACTGGGTGGACAGCACCCGACCGCTGCGGACCGCGTCCGCGTCGCGGTCGGTCATCACCGTCACGTCGTAGCCGTGGGCCTGGAGCCCCAGGGCCAGTTGGAGGCCGGCCTGCCCGGCGCCGACGATCAGAACTCTGCGCATCGTCTCCGCTTTCCTGGTTGTACGTCCCGGCCCGGCCTCAACACCCGTCCGTCCGTGGGCTGGTGAGCCCGCAGGGGGCGGTGGGCGCCGGCCGGCCGCCGGTCGCGCTGCCAGTGGCCTGGATACCAGTCATCGGGCACCGGCGTCCACGGCCCGCGCGCGCCCTGCCGGGAACGTCACCGTCCGCGGTCGGATGCCCTCGAACAAGCGATTTGAAAAATTCTTCAACTTCATACATGCTGGCGAGCCGCCGACCCCCGGCCCGACCTGAGAGGACAGCCCGCGCGCATGAGCGACCACCTCCCCCCGTGCCCGTCGTGCTCCAGCGAGTACACCTATGAGATGAACGCCCTCATGGTCTGCCCGGAGTGCGGCCACGAGTGGATGCCCGCGACAGGCGGCGCCGCCGAACCGGCCGGCCCGGGCGAGCGGGTGATCCGGGACGCGGTCGGCAACGTGCTCAGCGACGGCGACACCGTGACCGTCGTCAAGGCCCTCAAGGTCAAGGGCAGCGTCTCCGGCATCAAGGCGGGCACCAAGGTCCGCAACATCCGCCTGGTCGACGGCGTCGACGGCCACGACATCGACTGCCGGATCGAGGGGTTCGGCGCGATGCAGCTCAAGTCGAGCGTGGTCAAGAAGGCCTGACCGGGCCCGCGCCCGGCGCGAAACGGCGGCGGCCGCGCGCCACCGAAACCGGAGCCCCGCTCTACCGCACCC
>NZ_JBFBNR010000034.1:0-86722 GCF_040687675.1 Kitasatospora sp. NPDC056731 | reverse complement strand
CCCTGTGGGAGAGTAGGACGCCGCCGAACAATCATTCACAGAGAACCCCCATCCGGGAAACCGGATGGGGGTTCTCTGCATTTCCGGGGCTTTGGGACTTCAAGGTCTCAGAGCTGGGGAAGGTCTCAGAGCTGGAGTTTGAATCCGACGTGCGACGGGACGAAGCCGAGCTTCTCGTAGAAGCGGTGGGCGTCGGTGCGGGTCGCGTCGGAGGTGAGCTGGACGAGGTCGGCGCCGAGTTCGCGGGAACGCTCGATCGCCCACTGGATCAGTTCGGTGCCGAGGCCGCTGCCCCGCTCGTCGGCGTGGATGCGGACGGCCTCGATGACGGTCCGGGTGGAGCCCTTCCGGGAGAGGCCGGGGATCACGGTCAGCTGCAGGGTGCCGACGGTCCGGCCGGCGCGCTCGGCGGCGACCAGGTGCTGGTGCGGGTCGCCGTCGACGCGGGCGAAGGCGGCACGGTACGGCGTGAGGTCGTCGGGGCTCTCGCGGGTGGCACCCAGGGCGTCGTCGGCGAGCAGGGCCACTATCGCCGGCAGGTCCTCTGCGGTGGCCCTGCGGATCGTCAGGTCAGTCATGATCAGAGGATAGGCGCGCCTTGTTTCCCCGCACCCCCGCCGCCACTGCCCGTAGAGCCCCCTCAGGCCCCTTCTCGGGGGTGATCTGCCGTCACTCCCCGGGCTTGGCACTGGTGATGACGGCGAAGACGGCGCCGTGCGGGTCGTGGAACTGGGCGAGGCGGCCCACGCCGTGGACGTCCATGGCGGGGATCCGCACGGTGGCCCCGAGCTTGTCGGCGATGGCGAGGCTGGCGTCCACGTTGGGGACCTCGAAGTAGGGGAGCCAGTGCGAGGTGGTGCCGCGGGCGGTCTGTTCGGGGCCGAGCTGCATGATGCCGCCGTGGGCGTCGTCGCTGCCGGCACCCGCGGGGGTGAGGACGGTGTAGGAGGTGCCTTCGAGCGGTACGTCCTGTTCCTGCCAGCTGAAGACGGTCCGGTAGAAGGTCTTGGCGCGTACGGCGTCGACGCTGTAGCACTCGGTCCAGCAGAGGCTGCCCTCCTCGTTGACGACCTCCAGGCCGCGGGTGTCGTGCGGCTGCCAGACGGCGAACTCGGCGCCGGTCGGGTCGGTGTAGCCGGCCATCCGGCCCGCGGTGAAGACGTCGAAGGGGGTGAACCGGACGTGCCCGCCGGCCTGTTCGACGAGTTCGGTGGTGCGGTCGGCGTCGAGGGTGGCGAAGTACAGCGTCCAGGCGGGCAGGGAGCCCTCCTCGGCGAGCGGGCCGAGGGCGGCGACCGTCCGGCCGTCGAGCTGGAAGAAGCCGTACCCGCCGGCTTCGGGGCCGGCCGGGTCGAAGGTCCAGCCGAACAGGGCGGTGTAGAAGTCGACGGAGGCCCGGGTGTCGGGACTGCCCAGGTCGAGCCAGTCGGGGGAGCCGGGGCGGAAGGCGGTGTTGAGCATGGGCACTGCTCCTCGGACGGGGCCCGGACGGGCGCGATCGTGCCCCCCTGCCCGTCCCAGCCTGGCACCTCGGCGGGGGCGCTGCACGGCAGGGGCCCGGGGGCGCTCCTGCCGCGGGGGCGGTCGGGCGCAGGTGCGGGCTTGTCGTGGCCGGGCGGTACGGTGCGTAACGAAAGGTCCACCCGTACTGGTCGAAGGGGGTCCCGGTGGCCAGGCAGGCGCAGTCGGGGCAGGAGGCGCCGCGCCAGCTCGCGCAGGTCGAGGGCGTGCTGGAGCGGATCACGTACGCCAACGAGGACACCGGTTACACGGTGGCCCGGGTGGACACCGGCCGGGGCGGGAACGACCTGCTGACGGTGGTGGGCGCGCTGCTGGGAGCCCAGGTGGGGGAGTCGCTGCGGCTGCACGGGCGGTGGGGCTCGCATCCGCAGTACGGGCGGCAGTTCACGGTGGAGAACTACACGACGGTGCTGCCGGCGACGGTGCAGGGCATCCAGCGGTACCTGGGTTCGGGGCTGATCAAGGGGATCGGGCCGCGGTTCGCCGAGCGGATCGTGGAGCGCTTCGGGGCGGACACCCTGGAGGTGATCGAGCACGAGCCGGGCCGGCTGATCGAGGTGCCGGGGCTGGGGCCGAAGCGGACGAAGAAGATCGCGGCGGCCTGGGAGGAGCAGAAGGCCATCAAGGAGGTGATGGTCTTCCTCCAGGGGGTCGGGGTGTCGACCTCGCTCGCGGTGCGGATCTACAAGCAGTACGGGGACGCCTCGATCGGGGTGGTGAGGAACGAGCCGTACCGGCTGGCGTCGGACGTGTGGGGGATCGGCTTCCTGACGGCGGACCGGATCGCCCAGGCGGTGGGGATCCCGCACGACAGCCCGGAGCGGGTGGAGGCGGGGCTGCAGTACGCGCTGTCGCAGAGCAGCGACCAGGGGCACTGCTACCTGCCGGAGGAGCGGCTGATCGCGGACGGCGTGAAGCTGCTGCAGGTGGACGTGGGCCTGGTGATCGACTGCCTGGCGGAGCTGGTCGCGGCGGAGGGGGTGGTGCGGGAGTCGGTGCCGGGGGAGGCGGGCGAGGCGATCACCGCGGTGTACCTGGTGCCGTTCCACCGGGCGGAGATCTCGCTGGCCAACCAGCTGCTGCGGTTGCTGCGTTCGGATTCCGACCGGATGCCGTGGTTCGGCGGGGTGGACTGGCCGGTGGCGTTGGAGTGGCTGGCCAAGCGTACCGGGGCCGATCTCGCGCCGGAGCAGGAGCAGGCGGTGCGGCTGGCGCTGACCGAGCGGGTCGCGGTGCTGACGGGTGGTCCGGGCTGCGGCAAGTCGTTCACGGTGAAGTCGATCGTGACGCTGGCGCTGGCCAAGCGGGCGAAGGTGGTGCTGGCGGCGCCGACCGGGCGGGCGGCGAAGCGGCTGGCGGAGCTGACCGGGGCGGAGGCCTCGACGGTGCACCGGCTGCTGGAACTGAAACCGGGCGGGGACGCCGCGTACGACCGGGACCGGCCGCTGGACGCCGATCTGGTGGTGGTGGACGAGGCCTCGATGCTGGATCTGATCCTGGCGAACAAGCTGGTCAAGGCGGTGCCGCCGGGGGCGCACCTGCTGTTCGTGGGGGACGTGGACCAGCTGCCGTCGGTGGGCGCCGGCGAGGTGCTGCGGGATCTGCTGGCGGAGGGCGGCCCGATCCCGTCGGTGCGGCTGACCAGGATCTTCCGGCAGGCCCAGCAGTCGGGGGTGGTGACGAACGCGCACCGGATCAACGAGGGGCGGCCGCCGCTGACGGACGGTCTGCCGGACTTCTTCCTGTTCGCGGAGGACGACGCGGAGCTGGCGGCCGGTCTGACGGTGGACGTGGTGGCGCGGCGGATCCCGCAGCGGTTCGGCTTCGACCCGCGGCGGGACGTCCAGGTGCTGGCGCCGATGCACCGGGGTCCGGCCGGGGCGGGGAACCTGAACACGCTGCTCCAGGGGGCGGTGACGCCGGCCCGGGAGGGGCTGGCGGAGCGGCGGTTCGGCGGGCGCACGTTCCGGGTGGGGGACAAGGTCACGCAGGTGCGCAACAACTACGACAAGGGGCGCAACGGGGTCTTCAACGGCACAGTGGGAGTGGTGACCGCCCTCAGCGTGGACGACCAGCGGTTGACGGTGCTCACCGACGAGGACGAGGAGGTGCCGTACGACTTCGACGAACTGGACGAGCTGGCCCACGCGTACGCGGTCACGATCCACCGCTCGCAGGGCAGCGAGTACCCGGTCGTGGTGATTCCGGTCACCATGTCCGCTTGGACGATGCTCCAGCGAAACCTGCTCTACACCGCTGTGACCAGGGCCAGGAAACTGGTGGTACTGGTGGGGTCACGGAAGGCGATCGCCCAGGCCGTGCGGACCGTCAGTGCAGGTCGACGGCATGCGGCGCTCGATCATCGACTGGCAACTGGATGATTATCCAACAGGATGGTTGCCTCTAATGTTCTCTTGACGTGAAGAGATTTACGGCAGAGCCTAGGGTGGTGCCGATCTTGTCCGGTTCGTACCGGCTGCGGCAGCAGGTTTTGTAGGGGCGGGCCCTTTCGGGCCACCCCGGGTGCGCGGCTGTCCTCCAGATGGGGGATGGTAGAGGCAGTCAGGGCACCTTGGAAGAGGATTCATTTCGTCGGTGAGGAAGACGTGAGCGACAACTCGGTAGTACTGCGGTACCAGGACGGCGAGTACGAGTACCCCGTCGTCGAGAGCACTGCGGGCAACGCCGGCTTCGACATCTCGAAGCTGCTCCCGCAGACCGGCCTGGTCACCCTGGACAACGGCTTCGGTAACACCGCCGCGTACAAGTCCGCGATCACCTTCGTGGACGGTGACAACGGCATCCTGCGGTACCGCGGCTACCCGATCGAGCAGCTCGCAGGGCAGGGCGGCTTCATCGAGACCGCGTACCTCCTGATCAACGGTGAGCTGCCCAACGCGGACCAGCTGACCGAGTTCAACCGCGAGATCACCCAGCACACCCTGCTGCACGAGGACGTCAAGCGCTTCTTCCAGGGTTTCCCGCGGGACGCCCACCCGATGGCCATGCTGTCCTCGGTGGTCGGCGCGCTCTCCACGTTCTACCCGGAGAGCCACAACCCGTTCGACGCCGGCCAGCGCCACCTGTCGACCGTCCGCCTGCTCGCCAAGCTGCCGACGATCGCCGCCTACGCGTACAAGAAGGCGATGGGCCAGCCCTTCGTCTACCCGCGCAACGACCTGAGCTACGTCGAGAACCTCCTGCGGATGACCTTCGCCGTCCCCGCCGAGGACTACGAGCTCAACCCGGTGATCGTCAACGCCCTGGACAAGTTGCTCATCCTGCACGCGGACCACGAGCAGAACTGCTCGACCTCCACCGTGCGCCTGGTCGGCTCCAGCCACGCCAACCTGTTCGCCTCGATCTCGGCGGGCATCTCGGCGCTCTGGGGCCCGCTGCACGGCGGCGCCAACCAGGCCGTGCTGGAGATGCTGGAGAGCATCCAGAAGGACGGCGGCGACGTCGACGCGTTCATCACGAAGGTGAAGAACAAGGAAGCCGGCGTCAAGCTGATGGGCTTCGGCCACCGCGTCTACAAGGCCTTCGACCCGCGCGCCGCGCAGGTCAAGCTGCTCGCGCACGAGGTCCTCGGCCAGCTCGGCAAGAACGACGAGCTGCTGAACATCGCGCTCAAGCTGGAGGAGCACGCCCTCAAGGACGACTTCTTCATCTCGCGCAAGCTCTACCCGAACGTGGACTTCTACACCGGCCTGATCTACCGCGCCATGGGCTTCCCGACCAGCATGTTCACCGTGCTGTTCGCCCTCGGCCGGCTGCCGGGCTGGATCGCCCACTGGCACGAGATGATCAACGACCCGACCAGCCGGATCGGCCGTCCGCGCCAGATCTACACCGGCGTCGAGATCCGCGACTACGTCGCCCTCGGCGACCGCTGACGCTGCACCCGGAAGGGCCCGGTCGCCACTTGGCGGCCGGGCCCTTCCGCGTCCCCGTGCGGTGGGCCCGGGTGGGCGCCCGCGCGGGGGCGGAACCGTACGGCGCACGACTCCGGGGCCGGGCCGAAGCCGGGGACGGCCGCTCAAAGCGTCCCTGACCCGCCGCAACCCCGGCGTCGTGCGCGAAGGCCGTCAAGGTCGACGACCGTCCCGGGGCCCGCCGGAGCCCCGTCGGCGGCAGTCGGTGGAAGCGCGGGGACGCATTGCCGTTCGTCGCGTCCCCGCTCATCGGAAAACTGCCGCACTACCAACCTAAGACGTATCAGGGTGCGAGAAGTTACGCCCGGGGGGTGTGAGCTGCCTCTCGCCACGCTCCGTGTGCACGTCGTGCCGCGCCCATATCACACGTTCCCGCGCGCGCGACGTCACCCTCCCCGCAGTCACGGCAACCGAGCGTGATAGGAATCGTGGCATTCCGGTACGGACCGTCCCGCACCCTCGCAGCGTGGCGGCGGAGCTGGGGAGGGAGTGCGCAGATGGCCAGGAACGTCGTTGTCACCGGCGGTGGCACGGGAATCGGGTACGAAGTCGCGCGGCGGTTCGCCGAGGCGGGCGAACGGGTCGTGATCGTGGGCCGCCGCCGCGCGGTCCTGGAGAAGGCCGCGGCGGACCTCGGGCCGAACGTCACCCCGCTGGTGTGCGATCTCGCCGACCCCGATGCCGTCGAGGCCGCGCTCGCCGAACTGCCCGAGCGGATCGACGTCCTGGTCAACAACGCCGGCAGCCGGGAGACCGTGATCGGCGCCGGGCCGCACGCCCTGCTGGCCCGCTGGCGCGGCGACTTCGAGCGCAACGTGCTGACCGTGGTGCTGCTCACCGAGTCGATCCGGGACCGGCTCACCCCCGGCGCCGGCCGGGTGGTCACCATCAGCTCGATCGCCGCCCTGCGCGGGGCCGGCTCGTTCGGTGCGGCGAAGGCCTCGCTGCACGCCTGGAACCACTTCCTGGCCGCCCAGTTGGGCACCTCCGGGATCACCGCCAACATCGTCGCGCCCGGGACGGTGGCCGGCACCGAGTTCTTCGGCCCCCGGCTGGACGAGGCCGAGGTCTCCCGCCGGGCGGCCCGCACCCTGCTGGGCCGGATCGGGGAGACCGGTGAGGTCGCGGCCGCGGTCTACTTCCTGGCCTCGCCCGAGGCCGGGTTCATCACCGGCGAGATCCTGCACTGCAACGGCGGCGAGTTGCTCGGGCGTTGACGCGTTGGCGCTTTGACGCGTTGGTGCTTTGACGCGTTGACGCAGGGAAGGGTCCGGACCTGGCGGTCCGGGCCCTTCCGCGTCGCGTGGGCGGGTCAGGCGGGCTGGAAGCGGCGCAGTCGCAGGCTGTTGGTGACCACGAAGACCGAGGAGAAGGCCATTGCGGCGCCGGCGACCATCGGGTTGAGCAGCCCGGCGGCGGCCAGCGGGATCGCTGCCACGTTGTAGCCGAAGGCCCAGCACAGGTTGCCCTTGATGGTGCCGAGCGTGCGGCGGGAGAGCCGGATGGCGTCGGCCGCCGAGCGCAGGTCGCCGCGGACCAGGGTGAGGTCGCCGGCCTCGATCGCGGCGTCGGTGCCGGTGCCCATGGCCAGGCCCAGGTCGGCCTGGGCGAGGGCGGCCGCGTCGTTGACGCCGTCGCCGACCATCGCCACGACCTTGCCCTCGGCCTGGAGCCGCTTGACGGTCTCCACCTTGTCCTCGGGCAGCACCTCGGCGACCACGTCCGCCGGGGCGATGCCGACCTCGGCCGCGACGGCCTCGGCGACCGCCCGGTTGTCGCCGGTCAGCAGCACCGGACGCAAGCCCAGCGCGCGCAGCCGGGCGATCGCCTCGGCGCTGGTCGGCTTGACCGCGTCCGCGACCTCCAGGACGGCCCGGGCCTCGCCGTCCCAGCCCACCGCGATCGCGGTCCGCCCGGCCGCCTCGGCCGCGGCCTTGGCGCGGGCCAGGACGGGCGGCAGGTGCTGGGCCCGGTCGGCGAGCAGGGCCTCGCGCCCGGCGACCACCGTCCGGCCCTCGACGACGCCCTGCACGCCCCGCCCGGGGAGGTTGCGGAAGTCCTCGACCGGCGGTAGCGCGCCGGTCCGCTCCGCGGCGGCGGTGGCGATGGCGGCGGCGATCGGGTGCTCGGAGGCGTGCTCCAGGGCGCCGGCCAGGCGCAGTGCCTCGGTCTCGTCGACGCCCTCGGCGGTGTGCACGGCGAGCAGGGTCATCCGGCCGGTGGTGACGGTGCCGGTCTTGTCCAGGACGATGGTGTCGACCTTGCGGGTGGTCTCCAGTACTTCGGGGCCCTTGATCAGGATGCCCAGTTGGGCGCCGCGGCCGGTGCCGACCATGAGCGCGGTCGGGGTGGCCAGGCCCAGGGCGCACGGGCAGGCGATGATCAGCACGGCGACGGCGGCGGTGAACGCCTCGGTGGGGCTGTCCGAGGCCAGGAGCCAGCCGACCAGGGTGGCGAGCGCGAGCAGGATGACGATCGGGACGAAGACGGCGGAGATCCGGTCGGCGAGGCGCTGGGCGGCGGCCTTGCCGTTCTGCGCGTCCTCGACCAGCCGGGCCATCCGGGACAGCTGGGTGTCCGCGCCGATCCGGGTGGCCTCGACGACCAGTCGGCCGCCCGCGTTGACGGTGGCTCCGGTGACCTGGTCGCCGACGCCGACCTCGACCGGTACGGACTCGCCGGTGAGCATCGAGGCGTCCACCGCCGATCCGCCCTCGACGACCATGCCGTCGGTGGCGATCTTCTCGCCCGGCCGCACCACGAACCGGTCGCCCACGGCCAGGCCGCCGACCGGGATCCGGACCTCGGCCCCGCCGCGCAGCACGGTGACGTCCTTGGCGCCGAGGTCGAGCAGGGCGTGCAGGGCGGCCCCGGCCCGGCGCTTGGAGCGGGCCTCCAGGTGGCGGCCGAGCAGGATCAGCACGGTGACGGCGGCGGCCGTCTCCAGGTAGAGGGTGGAGGAGGCGTCGGTGTCGCCGATCGCCAGTGAGAAGTCGTGGTGCATCCCGGGCAGGCCTGCGTGGCCCCAGAACAGTGCCCAGAACGACCAGCCGAAGGCGGCCAGGGTGCCGAGCGAGACCAGGGTGTCCATGGTCGCGGCGCCGTGCTTGAGGTTGGTCCAGGCGGCGCGGTGGAACGGCAGGCCGCCGTAGACCAAGACCGGGCCGGTGAGTGCGAAGGCGAGCCACTGCCAGTTGGCGAACTGGAGGGCCGGGATCATCGACAGCATGACCACCGGGACGCTGAGGACGGCGCTGATCAGCAGCCGGTCGTACAGCGGGTCGGCGGTGTCGGTACCGGTACTGGCACCGCTACTGGCGTCGGCGCCGGTCGGGAGGGTGGGGGCCGGGGGCGGCGGGAGTTCGGCGGTGTAGCCGGTGCGCTCGACTGTGGCGATCAGGTCCTCGACCGTCACCCCGGGGCCGTAGTCGATCCGGGCCTTCTCGGTGGCGAGGTTGACGGTGGCCTCGACGCCGTCCATCCGGTTGAGCTTCTTCTCGATCCGGGTCGCGCAGGAGGCGCAGGTCATGCCGCCGATCGACAGCTCGACCCGGTCCCGGACCCCGGGGGTGCCCTGGACGCCGGGGGCGGTGGTGACCAGTTCGCTTCGCTCGCTCATGCGGATCGGCTCCTCGGCAGCTCCTCGGTGGGGGTGTACGGCGGGGTCCGCTGCCCGGGCCCCGCCATACCGGGCGTACAGGGAGGCCTAGGCGCTGCGGCCGACCAGTTCGTAGCCGGCCTCGTCGACGGCGCTGCGGACCTGCTCGTCGTCCAGCGGGGCGAGGGAGGAGACCGTCACGGTGCCGGCCTTGGAGTCGGCGGCGACCTCGGTGACGCCGGTGAGGGCGGAGAGCTCCTCGCTGATCGCCTTCTCGCAGTGGCCGCAGCTCATGCCGGTCACGGTGTAGGTGGTGGTGCTGGACATCCGGGCCTCCTGGAGGTGTGGCGCCCCGGGCGTCGGCCCGGGCTCTACTCTGACAACACCATACCCCGCAGGGGTATTTCCGGGAGGAGTGGGTGAAGTGGCACGCGTTACGGACGCGCACGCCGGTCGAGCGTATGCGCCGGACCGCCTCAGGCCGGGGAGGCCGGGAGCTGGGCCGGGATCGGCGCGCGCTCGCGCCGGATCAGCAGCCGCAGCCAGAGCAGCCCGCCCAAGGAGACCACGAGCAGTCCGGCCGTGTCGTAGAGGGTGTACAGGTGCACCTGCTCGCTGGTGGGGTCGGGCATGTGGCCGAGCTCGAACAGGGCGCGCTGCCAGGAGCTCGCGGTGGTCTTGGCGACCAGCCAGACGGCGATGCCGCTCGTGCTGTCCCAGAGCGCGTGCAGCAGCGATACGCCCAGGTAGGTGACGGCGACCGGGGTGGTGAAGCGGAACCGCCCGCCGCGGCGCTCGCTGAACAGCACCCCGCCGACGATCGCCGTCCACAGGATGTGGCCGACCGGCGCGAGCACCCCGCGCAGGATCTCCGTCTCGACCAGGTCCTCGAGCGAAAGCCCCTGGATGCTCAGCACGGCGTTGAACGCGTACCCGGCACTCTCGAACGCGGCGAACCCCGCGCCGACGGTGGCGCCGAGCACCAGCCCGTGCCGCAGCCCGCTGACCCGCAGCCGGCGGCTCACCATGACCAGGGCGGCCAGCTTGGCCGCCTCCTCGATCAGTCCGACGGCGACGTACATCCCGGCCGAGGGCGAGACCAGGTAGCTCTCCAGCACCGAGGCGCCCAGGACGCCGATGATGCCGCCGACGCCGAAGCAGGCGAAGATCCGGTCCGGGCCGAGGTCGCCGGCGTAGCGCTCGTAGGCCCAGATCACCACGGTGGCCGGGACCAGGAAGCTGCCGAGCAGCACGATCGTCGGGACGAGGTTGCTGTTCCCGGTGAGGAACGTGACGACGACGGTGGCGCCCCAGAGCAGCAGGCCGACGGCGAAGACCCTCAGCCAGTGGTCGGACGTGGCCGTCGTGCGGGCCGGGGCGTCGGAGATGCGGGGGGTGTTGCGGTAGCCGGACACCGGTCAGGGCCTCCTCGGGGTAGCCGCTTTGGTCGAACTGTATGACAAATAGGGCATTTAGGGGCGATCGGGACGCCCGTGCGGCGGGGCGGCGGCCGCGGCGGACGGAAACGCGGTAGGCGGGCGGGTGGGTGCCGCGAACGTCCCTTATGTTCGGTATGTGTTCCCGACCCGCCGTGCCCAGTCCCCCTCGGCCCCCAGCGCCGCCGGGCTGCCGCCGGACCGGCGGCGCGGCGCCCTGCTGGCCGCCGACCTCCAGGACGTGCCGTTCTGGCGGCGGGCCAGCCCGGCGCTGCTCGCCGTGCTCCTGGTCGCACTCGCTGACCTCCTCTCCGGCAAGGACCGCTACCTGGCACCGCTGATGACCGTCGTCCCGGCCGCCGCCGCGCTCACCCTCAGACCGGGCGAACTGCTCGCCGTCTGCGCGCTCGGCCTGCTCGCGGTCTTCGGGCTCAGCCACTACGACGAGGTCGACAACATCAACGACGCGCGCTTCCTCTACGGTGCGATGGTCAGCTACGCCGTGCTGACGGTCTTCTCCGCCTGGGTCGCCAAGATTCGGATGCGGCGCGCGGCGGCCTTCGCGGCCGTCAGCTCCGTCGCCGAGGCCGCCCAGCGGGCCCTGCTGCGGCTGCCCGGGCCGGCCGTCGGGCCGCTGCGGCTGGCCGTCCGGTACGTGTCGGCGGCCGACGCCTCACGGATCGGCGGGGACCTGTACTCGGTGCTGGAGACGCCGCACGGCACCCGGGTCGCGGTCGGGGACGTCCGGGGCAAGGGGCTCTCCGCCGTGCAGACCGCGGCCGTGGTGCTCGGCGCGTTCCGGGAGGCCGCGTACGACGAGGCCGGGCTGCGGGGCGTCGCGGCGCGGATCGAGGCCAGCGTCGAGCGGCACGTCCCGGACGGGGAGTTCACCACCGCGCTGTTCGCGGAGTTCCGCACGCCCGGGGTGATGGAACTTCTGCAGTACGGGCACGTCCCGCCGATCCGGGTCGACGGCGACGGGCGGGCGCACGTGCTGGACGCCCCCGACCCCTGGGTGCCGCTCGGCCTCGGACGGCTGGCGACGGGCGAACCGGCCAGCTGGGACCAGCCGTTCGGGGCGGAGGACGTGCTGGTGCTCTGCACGGACGGGGTGGTCGAGGCGCGGCACCGCAAGAGCGGGGAGTTCTACCCGCTGGCGGAGCGGGTCGGGCCGCTGGTGCGGGGCGCCACGCGGTCGGAGGGGGATCTGGAGGCGGCGGTGGGGCGGGTGTACGCGGACCTGCTCGCGCACACGGGCGGGGAACTGCGGGACGACGCCCTGCTGTTGCTGATCGCCAGGACGGACGGCTGAGGGCCGGCCTCCTCCCCTCCTCCCCGCGCGGGGATCCTCCTCGCGCGGGTGTCCGCGCGAGGAGGAGGGCGCCTCAGGACGCGGTGACGTCGGCGAGGGCGCGGAAGAGGAGGGCGGTGGAGGTGGCGCCAGGGTCCTGGTGGCCGATGCTGCGCTCGCCGAGGTAGGAGGCGCGGCCCTTGCGGGCCTGGAGGGGGACGGTGTCGCGGGCGCCCTGGTCGGCGGCCTCGGCGGCGGCGGCCGCCGCCTCGGGGAGGGTGGCCCCGGCGCCGGCCGCGGCGCGGAAGGCGGCGACGGCCGGGGTGTAGGCGTCGACGATGGTCTTGTCCCCGAGCACGGCCTTGCCGAGGGTGCGGACGGCGTCCAGGCCGGCCGCCAGCGCCTCGGCGACGGCGGCCGGGCCGACGGGGTCGGCGGAGCCGGGCAGGGCGGGATCGGGCAGGGCGGCGCCGATGGCGCGGAAGGCCTTGCCGTAGAGCGGGCCGGAGGCGCCGCCGACCTTGGAGATCAGCGTGCTGCCCACCTTGGTGAGCACCGCGCCCGGGCCGGCCGGCCGGAGGCCGTCGAGGGCGGCCAAGGCGGCGGAGAAGCCGCGCCGGAGGTTGCTGCCGTGGTCGCCGTCGCCGATCGCCGAGTCCAGCTCGGTGAGCCGGCCCTGCTCCTTCTCGACGGCCGCGGCGATCGCGCGGACCCAGGCCTCGGCGAGGGGGGTGTCGAAGTCCATGACGTCTCCCGGCTCAGGCCCGCTTGAGGGCGGGGGTGTCGACGGGCGCGTCCCACAGCTCCAGCAGCTGCGGGTCGGCCTTGGTGAGGGTGAGCGAGAAGCCCGCCATGTCCAGACTGGTGACGTAGTTGCCGACCAGGCTGCGGGCCACCGTGATGCCGCGCTCGGCGAGCCGGGCGGCGACCTCGCCGTAGGCGATGTACAGCTCCAGCAGGGGGGTCGCGCCGAGGCCGTTGAGCAGGGCGATCACCTCGTCGCCCGGGGCCAGGTGGTGGTCGGCGAGGATGGTGTCGACCACCTCGGCGGCCAGCGCGCGGGCCGGGCGCAGCTTCTCGCGGCGACGGCCGGGCTCGCCGTGGATGCCGACGCCGACCTCGATCTCGTCCTCGGGCAGGTCGAAGCCGGGCTTGCCGGCGGCCGGAGTGGTGGCAGCGGTGAGTGCGATGGCGAAGGAGCGGGAGGCGGCGTTGACCCGCTCGCCCAGGGCGGCCACCTCGTCGAGCGGGGCGCCGCGTTCGGCCAGCGCTCCGGTGGCCTTCTCGACCAGGACGGTCGCCCCGGTGCCGCGGCGGCCGGCCGTCCAGGTGGAGTCCTCGACCGCGACGTCGTCATCGACCAGGACGGTGCGGACCGTCAGGCCCTCCTCGGCGGCGAGTTCGGCGGCGAGCTCGAAGTTCATCACGTCGCCGGTGTAGTTCTTCACGATGAAGACGACGCCGGCGCCGCTCTCCACGGCCTTGGCGGCGGCCAGCATCTGGTCCGGCACCGGGGAGGTGAAGACCTCGCCGGGGCAGGCGGCGTCCAGCATGCCGGGGCCGACGAAGCCGCCGTGCAGCGGCTCGTGGCCGGAGCCGCCGCCGGAGATCACCGCGACCTTGGGCCCGGCCGGGCGGGCGGCCCGGGTGATCACCCGGTTGGGGATGTCCACCGTCAGCTCGGGGTGGGCGGCGGCGACTCCGGCCAACGCGTCCTCCAGGACGCTCTCCGGGGTGTTGATCAGCTTCTTCAACGCTCTTCGCTCCCTTGTGCGGGTCGTCGGCCGTGGACGCTGCTGCCCCGACGCTACGCCAGACGGGGGTGGCGGGCACGGGGTGCGACACGCGGGATTCGCGTCACTCTCCCGGAGTAGCGGCGTCGGCCGCGGGGTCGGTCGTAGGGTCGGGCGCATGAGCGAACACGTGGGTATCGTCCTGGTCTCGCACAGCGCCCGACTGGCCGCCGGGCTGCGCGAGCTGCTCGCCGAACTCGCCCCGGGCGGCGTGCGGGTGGTGTGCGCGGCGGGTACGGAGGACGGCGGGCTCGGCACCAGCTACGACCTGATCGCGCGGGCCGTCGCCGAGGCGGACGGCGGGGCGGGCGTGGTCGTGCTGCCGGATCTCGGCAGCTCGGTGCTCACCGCCGTCACGGTGCTGGAGGACGAGCCGCGTCCGGGTGTGCGGCTGGTGGACGCGCCGTTCGTGGAGGGCGCGGTGGCGGCCGCCGTCACCGCCTCGACCGGGGCGGCGCTGGCGGAGGTGGTCGCGGCGGCCGAGGAGGCCCGCTCGTTCCGGAAGCTCTGAAGCCGCGGCCGTGACGCCGGGGCGGTTACTTGGCGTCGGCGTAGCAGTCCACCACCGCCGTGGTGAGCGGGAAGCGGACCGGGGTGTCGCCGAACACCAGGCGGCGGGCCTCGTCGGCCGCCTCGGCGACCGCGGCGGCCACCTCGTCGGCGAGGTTGGCCGGGGTGTGCACGATCACCTCGTCGTGCTGGAAGAACACCAGGTGCGGGCGCTCCGCCGGGCCGGCCACCGGCAGGTCGCTCAGCCGGCGGCGCAGGGCGGCGAGCAGGGCGAGTGCCCAGTCGGCGGCGCTGGCCTGGATGACGAAGTTGCGGGTGAAGCGGCCGCGGGCGCGGGCCTGCCGGCCGCCGGCCTCGCCGGCCGTGTCGGGGGCCTCGGTGAGGTCGAGGAACTCGGCGGAGGCGGGCGGGCAGACCCGGCCCAGCCGGGAGGCGACCACCCCGCCGTCCTCGCCGGTGCGGGCGGCGGCCTCGACGTAGCCCATCGCGGCGGGGTAGCGGTGGCGCAGGGTGTTCAGCAGCGGGCCGATGTCGCCGCTGGTCTGCCCGTACATGGCGCCGAGCAGGCCGAGTTTGGCCTTGTCGCGGTCGCCCTGGAAGGCGTTGGCGGCCAGCGCCTCGTACAGGTCGCCGCCGGCGGCGGTGCGGGCCAGCCCGGCGTCCTGGGAGAGGGCGGCGAGCACCCGGGGCTCCAACTGGGCGGCGTCGGCGACGACCAGCAGCCAGCCCGGGTCGGCGACGACGGCGCGGCGCAGGATGCGCGGGATCTGCAGCGCGCCGCCGCCGCGGCTGGCCCAGCGCCCGGAGACCACGCCGCCGACCACGTACTCGGGCCGGAACCGGCCGCCGCGGGCCCAGGCGTCCTGCCAGGCCCAGCCGTGCGCGGCGTGGATCCGGGACAGCTCCTTGTAGCGGATCAGCAGCGCGGCGGCCGGGTGGGCGACGCCCTTGAGCTCCCAGGAGCGGGTGGAGCCGAGCTGGATGCCGTTCTCGGCGAAGGCGCGCAGCACCTGGGTGTGCGAGTCGGGGTTGAACGGGCGCCCGCCGAGGGCCTGTTGGAGTTCGACGGCGAGGTCGGCGAGCAGTCTCGGCTGGGCGCCGGGAACGGTCGGGCGGGGGCCGAGGAGTTCGGTGAGCAGCTGGTCGTGGACGTCGGCGCGCCAGGGCAGCCCGTCGTACGCGATCTCGGCGGCGACCAGCGCGCCGGCGGACTCGGCGGCGACCAGCAGCCGGAACCGGTGCCGGGCGGCCGGGTCGGCGATCGCGGCGATCCGGCGCTGCTGCTCGGCGTGGACGGCGACGACGGCGGTCAGCGGGTCGGCGCCGGGCGGCAGTTGCAGCCGGTCGGGCGCGAACAGGGTGTCCTGTCCGTCGTCGGACTCGGCGGCGCCGGGCTCGGGCAGGTCGTCCGGGACGGGCAGGCCGCGCAGCCGGGACCAGGCGGCGCCGAGCGAGCGCGGCGCGCCGAACCGGCCCTCGTGCGCCAGCAGCAGGGCCTCGACCAGGCGCAGGTCGTGGCAGCGGGCGAGCCGGTCGGGCAGCCGGGGCAGCAGCGGCGCGTAGGCGCTGTCGGTGGCGGCCCACACCCAACGGGAGTGCTCGGCGGCTTCCCGGGCGGCGACGGCGGCGGCGAGGTCGGGGACCTTCTCGGGCGGGCCGAGCGGGGTGCCGGCGTCGTCGAGCGGCTGGAGCCGGCCGCCGGGGCCGTGCGGGTCGGGGGCGAGGGCCGTCCTGGGTGCCACGGGGGGGTCTCCTCTCCGGCGCGCTGTTCTGGCGTGCGGGTACGGGCACGGGTGTGCGGTCGTTCGGGTGTCCGGGCTCGACGTTAACGGGTGGGTACGACAACGGGGGCGGGGGCGCATAGGCAGGGTGGGTGACACGGCGTAGGGTCGGCGAAATGACCGAGAACCCGTTCTTCAAGCCCAGCCCCCTGGTCTACGAACTGCCGCCCTTCGCCGAGATCCGGCCGGAGCACTTCCTGCCCGCGTACGAGCGTGGGATGGCGGAGCAGCTGGCCGAGATCGCGGCGATCACCGCGGATCCGCGGCCGCCGACGCCGGACAACACCCTGGTCGCCCTGGAGCGTTCCGGGGAGCTGCTGCGCCGGGTGGACGCGGTGTTCCGCAACCAGTCGTCCTCGGACACCAGCGAGCCGGTCGACGAGGTGGAGACCGCGGTGAGCCCGCTGCTGGCCGCGCACCACGACGCGATCCACCTGGACCGCGCCCTGTTCGCCCGGATCGAGGAGCTGTACGGGCGCCGCGCCGAACTGGGTCTGGACCCGGAGTCGCTGCGGCTGTTGGAGACCCGGCACACCCGTTTCGTCCGCTCCGGCGCCCGGCTGGGCGAGGCCGAGCAGGCCCGGCTGCGCGAGCTGAACGCCGAACTCGCCGCGCTCGGCACGACGTTCCAGCAGAACGTGAACGCCGCCAGCAAGGCCGCCGCGCTGGTCGTGGACGCGGCCGAGGAGCTGGACGGGCTGTCCGCGGACGAGGTCGCCGCCGCTGCGGAGAACGCCCGGGTGCTCGGGCAGGAGGGCCGGTTCGTGCTGTCCCTGAAGAGCACCTCCGGCCAGCCCGAACTGGCCCGGCTGACCGACCGGTCGGTGCGCGAGCGGCTGCTGGCGGCCTCGCTCGACCGGGGCCTGGCGGTCAACGGCCCGCTGGCGATCCGGATGGCCGGGCTGCGCGCCGAGCGGGCCGCGCTGCTGGGGCACCCGAGCCACGCCGCGTACGTGGTGGAGGACGAGACCGCGGGCACGGTGGAGGCGGTGTCCGGGCTGCTGGCCCGGTTGGTGGGTCCGGCGGTGGCCAACGCCGGCCGGGAGGCCGCCGAGCTGGCCAAGCTGGCGGCGGCGGACGGGATCGAGGAGATCGCCGCGCACGACTGGGCGTACTACTCGGAGAAGGTCCGGCAGAGCTCCTACCAGGTGGACGCGGCGGTGCTGCGCCCGTACTTCGAGCTGGAGCGGGTGCTCCGGGACGGCGTGTTCTTCGCCGCGGGGCTGGCGTACGGGCTGACCTTCACCGAGCGGACGGACCTGACGGCCCACCACCCGGACGCGCGGGTCTTCGAGGTGTTCGAGGAGGACGGTGGTTCGCTGGGCCTGTTCATCGGCGACTTCCACGCCCGGGCGTCCAAGCGCGGCGGTGCCTGGATGGACGAGCTGGTGAGCCAGGCGGGGCTGACCGGCCGGCGGCCGGTGGTGATCAACAACCTGAACATCGCCCGCCCGGCGCCGGGTGAGCCGGTGCTGCTGGCCTGGGACGAGGTGCGCACGCTCTTCCACGAGTTCGGGCACGCGCTGCACGGGCTGTTCTCGGACGTGCGGTACCCGCTGTTCGCGGGCACCTCGGTGCCCCGGGACTTCGTCGAGTTCCCCTCGCAGGTCAACGAGATGTGGATGGTCCGGCCGGAGGTGCTGGCCAACTACGCGCGCCACCACGTGACCGGGGAGCCGCTGCCGGCCGAGCTGGTCGAGCGGATGGTGGCGGCCGAGGGCTTCGGGGAGGGCTTCCGGACGGTGGAGTACCTCGCGGCGACGCTGCTGGACTGGGCCTGGCACACCGTGCCGCAGGGCCGGGAGATCGTGGACGCCGAGGAGTTCGAGGCACGGGCGCTGGCGGAGGCCGGGATCGCGGTGCCGGCGATCCCGCCGCGCTACCGGACGGCGTACTTCCAGCACGTCTTCGCCAGCGGCTACAGCGCCGGGTACTACGCGTACATCTGGTCGGAGGTGCTGGACGCCGACACCGTGCAGTGGTTCGAGGGCAACGGGCGCGCGGTGCGGGAGAGCGGCGAGCTGTTCCGGCGCGAGCTGCTGGCGCGCGGCTACGGCCGGGACCCGCTGGAGTCCTTCCGCGCGGTGGTCGGCCGGGCGCCGGAGACCGGGCCGCTGCTGGCGCGGCGGGGCCTGCTCTAGCCGCCTCCCGGGCGGCCCGGGTGGCGGTCAGCGCGGTGTGACCGTGACCGTCACCGGGGTGCTCGGGCGGGAGTGCGGGAGGCGGATCCGGACGGTTCCGGCCCGCCCGCCGGCCGGCTGTTCGACGTCGACGCGGGCGGCGGCGGGGGTGACGGTGACGTCGGCGCCGTGCGGGAACGCCGCCGGGGGCAGGACGAGTTCGCTGCCGTGCCGGGTGCCGTCGGCGCTCCAGCGGACGGTGGTGGCGCCGGTGCGCACGTCCGTCCCGGCGACGGCCGCCGGGTACGGGCCGAAGGCGGGTTCGTCGCCGGGGGCGGGGCGCCCGGCCGGGTCGAGCGCGCAGTAGCCGCCGGTGCCGCGGCACCAGTACCACATGGTCCAGCCCTCGGCGAAGCCGTCCATCGCGGCGACCTGCCGGCGGACCAGCAGGGTGTTGCCCGGCCTGCGGGAGTCGGGCGGGCCCCATTCGCCGACCAGGACGGGCAGGCGGTGGGCGGCGGGGTAGGCGGTGATCGCGGCGGTGTAGCGCTCGACGAAGCCGTCGGCCGGGTCCCAGTCGGCGCCGTTCTCGACCGCGGTGTCGTAGAAGTGCGGTGCGTAGCCGAGCCGGGGCGGGCCGGGGCGCGGGTCGTCGAAGCCGGGCAGCCGGGTGGGCACGCCCTGGCCGACCAGGACGGTGGGTTCGACGAACAGCCAGGCGCGGGAGTCGACCCGGCGTACGGCGGCGATCAGGCGGCGGTACATGTCGGCGAGCCGGCCCTGTTCGAGGGCGGCGGAGGCGGCGGCGAGGACGGCCGGGTCGGTCGGGTCGCCGTCCACCGGGCCGAACGGCTCGTTGAACAGGTCGTAGCCCAGCAGCGAGCGGTGGCCGCGCAGTTCGAGGGCGAGCCGGGTGTAGAAGTCGGCCTGCCAGGCGCGCAGGTCGGGGTCGTCGTAGAGGTGGCGGAAGGCGGCCTGGACGGCGGGCTGGAAGTAGCCGGCGAACCAGTCGTTCGGGTCGGGGGTGAACGGCAGGCCGTCGTCCCGGGTGGCCCAGGGCGGGATGCCGCGGTCGCCGCCGCCGAACGCCGGCCCGTAGACGTCCTGGTGCAGGTCGATCAGGGCGAGCAGGCCGTACCGGTCGGCCCAGCCGAGGAGTTGGCGCAGCCGGTGCAGTTCGGCCGGGTCGAGGCGGCCGCGGACGGGCTCCAGCCTGTTCCAGGAGACCGCCACCCGGATCAGGGTGAAGCCCTGCGCGGCCAGGGACTTGAGGTCGGCCTCGGTGGTCTCGGCGTACTTGTCGAGGTTGAAGCCGCGCAGTTGGAGGCGGCGGCCCTGGGCGTCGGTGAAGGCGGTGCGGCCGTCGGGGCCGGTGGCCGTTGCGGCGGGGAACCGCGCGGGCGGGCCGCCGTGGGCGCCGTCGTGCGCGGCGGCGGGGGTGGCGGGGGCCGCGGTGAGGGCCGTGGTGGCGGCGAGCAGCAGGGCGGCGGCGGTGCGGCGCAGGCGCATCGGGACCTCGTACGGCGCGGGGGTGGGGGCCCGATGATGCCTGCGGTGCCGGGTGTCGCACAAGGGCCTTGCACGGAAGGGGAGTTCAGTCGGCGTCCGGGGCCGGGGCCGGGGTGGCGGGGGTGGGCAGGTCCGCGGCGGCGGCCAGGCGGCCCCAGAGCAGGTCGGCGAGCGCCTGCACCATGCGGGTGCGTGAGCAGGGTCTGGTCTCCAGCCACCAGTCGCCGGCCGCCAGCACCATGCCGGTGATGCCCCGGCCCCAGGCCTCGGCGAGCAGCTCGCGGTCGGCGCCGAGGTCGACCTGGCTCTGCACGGCCCGGGTGATCTCCGCGGCGATCTGCCGCAGCGCGGGGGCGAGTGCGGTGCCGGCGCCGCTCGGGTCGCCCGGTTCGGGGTGGGTGAGCAGCCGGTAGACCTGCGGGCGGGCCTCGATCCCGGCCAGGTAGGTGTCCAGGACGTGTTCGACCCGGTCGCGGCGCTCCAGCGGTTCGGCGAGGGCGGCCCGGACGGCGGCCAGCAGGCCGCTGGTGTGGCGCTCGGTGAGGGCTGTGATCAGGCCGTTCCGGTCGCCGAAGTGGCGGTAGAGGATCGGTTTGGTGATGCCGGCCTCGGCGGCGATGGCGTTCATGCTGGCGGTCGGGCCGTTCCGCTGGATGACCCGGTCGGCGGCGTTGAGCAACTGCTCGCGGCGGGGCTCTCGGGACATGTGCTGCTCCTTGGATTCGGGGTCTGACTGGGCGTTGACACCGGTTACCAATCAGTAGCAGACTCCGACGATGTTACCCGAGGTAACCCCCCTGGTCGGCCGTACCCCTTCTTCGGAGGCAAGCACCATGAGCAGCACGTTCTCGCTGGACCCGGGCGCGGACCAGCTCGCCGTACGCGACTGGCTGCACGGCTTCGCCGCCGACGTCGTCCGCCCCGCCGCGGCCGAGTGGGACGAGCGCGAGGAGACCCCCTGGCCGATCATCCAGGAGGCCGCCAAGCTGGGCATCTACTCGCTGGACTTCTACGCCCAGCAGTACTTCGACCCCTCCGGCGTCGGCATCCCGATCGCCATGGAGGAGCTGTTCTGGGGCGACGCGGGCATCGGGCTGTCCATCGTCGGCACCACGCTGGCCGCCGTCGCGGTGCTCGCCAACGGCACCGACGAGCAGATCGGCACCTGGACCCCGCAGATGTTCGGCACCCCGGACGACCTCAAGGTGGCCGCGTTCTGCTCCTCCGAGCCCGACGCCGGCTCCGACGTCTCCGCGCTGCGCACCCGGGCGGTGTACGACGGGGCCAAGGACGAGTGGGTGCTCAACGGCACCAAGACCTGGGCCACCAACGGCGGGATCGCCGCCGTCCACGTCGTCGTCGCCACCGTCGACCCGGAGCTCGGGGCGAAGGGCCAGGCCTCCTTCGTCGTCCCGCCGGGCACCCCCGGGCTGAGCCAGGGCCAGAAGTTCAAGAAGCACGGCATCCGCGCCTCGCACACCGCCGAGGTGGTGCTGGACGGCGTCCGGGTGCCCGGCAGCTGCCTGCTCGGCGGCAAGGAGAAGCTGGACGAGCGGCTGGCCCGGGCCCGCGAGGGGGTCAAGCGCCCGGGGGGCAGGGGCAACGCGGCGATGGCCACCTTCGAGGCCTCCCGGCCGGCCGTCGGCGCGCAGGCGATCGGCATCGCCCGGGCCGCGTACGAGGTGGCGCTGGACTACGCGAGGACCCGCGAGCAGTTCGGCCGCCCGATCATCGACAACCAGGGCGTGGCCTTCCAGCTCGCCGACATGAAGACCCGGATCGACGCCTCCCGCCTGCTGGTGTGGCGGGCCTCCTGGATGGCGGCCAACAACCAGCCGTTCACCGCGGCCGAGGGCTCGATGTCCAAGCTGTACGCGGGCGAGACGGCCAAGTGGGTCACCGCGCAGGCGATGCAGATCCTCGGCGGCAACGGCTTCACCCGGGAGTACCCGGTGGAGCGGATGCACCGGGACAGCGCGATCTACTCGATCTTCGAGGGGACCAGTGAGATCCAGCGGCTGGTGATCGCGCGGGCGATCTCGGGGATGCCGATCCGCTGAGCCCGCTGGGCCTGCTGGGCTACCGGGCCGCCCAGAAGGCGAGTCCGGCGGTGAGCGCGCCCACCGCCGCGCCGACGACGGTCTGCGCGGTGGTGTGGTCCCGCAGCACCACCCGGGACCAGCCGATCGCCGCGACCAGCGGGGCGAGCAGCAGCCACAGCGGGCCGAGCGCGATCCCGAGGCAGACCACCGCGCCGGCGGCGACGGCGGTGTGCACGGAGACCTTCCACCAGACGGTGATCACCAGGATCGGGACCAGCGAGGCGAACATCGCCAGCACCATCGCGGTCAGGTCGGCCGGGGCGTCCAGCCAGAGCATCACGGCGAAGCTGGTCGCGACCGAGCCCATGATGAACGGGATGACGGTCAGCCGGCGCTGCCGGTGGCCGACGTGGCGGTCCTCCAGGGTGCCCTTGCGGATGCCGCGCTGGATGAACATGGTCGGGATGACGGCCGCGAACAGGGCCGCGAAGGCCGCCCAGCCGAGGCCCGTCCAGCCGTAGCGGATGACGCCCATCAGCGGGAGCATCGCGATGATGACGTTCTTCGGCTCGACGCCGTCGGTGACCCGGCGGGCCCAGATCGTCCGGCTGGTGGGGGCGGTCGTGGCCTCGGTCGTCATCGGGGTGTGTGCTCCGGGTGCGCAAAAGGGGTCGGCGTGAGGGGTCGGCGCGACGGGGGCGTCGGGGCGCGGGCGTCGGGACGGCCCGGCGCCGATCGGATGATCGTACGCGAGCCCGTCCGCGCGGCCGGTGCCCGGACCTGAGGCCCGGCCCCGGTCAGAACCGTGCCGGGCGGCCCTCCAGGAACGCGGCCAGCCCCTCGGGCACGTCCGAGGTCTCCCGGGAGCGGCGCTCCCAGGGCGCCAGCGCCTGCGCCGCCCGCTCCGCCGGGACGGCCAGCGCGGCCTTCACCGCGCCGATGGTCTGGGCCGAGCGCCGGGTCAGCAGTCGGGCGAACTCCAGCGCGGCAGCGTCCAGTTCGGCGCCCGGCAGGACGCGCTCCGCCAGGCCCAGCGGCAGCGCGTCGCGGCCCGTCACCAACTCGCCGGAGAACAGCAGGTACTTGGCGCGGGCCGGGCCGACCAGCCGGGCCAGCCGTACGGTCGGCACCGCCGGGTAGACCACGCCGAGCTTGGCCGGGGTGATCCCCAGCCGGGCGTCCTCGGCGACGAACCGCAGGTCGCACGCGACGGCCAGCTGGCAGCCGCCGCCCACGCAGGCGCCCTGTACCACGGCGACGGTCGGGTGCGGGAAGGCCGCCAGCGCCTCCTCGGCGGCGACGTTGACCGCGTGGTAGGCGTCCGCGCGCTCCGGATCGCCGTACACCTCGGCGAGTTCGGCGATGTCCGCGCCCGCGCTGAAGGTGCCGCCGGCGCCGGTGACCAGCAGGGCGCGCACCCCTGGCTGCTCGGCGAGGCGCAGCAGCACCTTGGGCAGCGCCTGCCAGATCTCCAGGGTCACCGCGTTGCGCCGGTGCGGTCGGGCGAACTCCAGGACGGCGACGCCGTCCTCGCCGACGTACGCGTGCAGGCCCTCGGCGTGGGTGGGCAGGGCGGAGCGGTCCCGCGTGAGCAGCGGCTGGTCCATGCGCACCTCCGGGCGGTCGTGGTGCGCCCACTCTCTCAGGAGGCGACGGCGCAGTAGTCGCCGAGGCCGCCCTCGACCAGGGCGAAGGCGCGCGCGGCCCGGTCGAGGGCGGCGGGCAGGGCGGCCGCGGCGCGTTCGCCGGTCAGCATCCGGCGCTGGTTCTCGGTGGTCAGGGCCAGTCGGGCGGCCAGCAGTTGGGCGGCGGCGATCTGTGCGGTGAGTTCGTCGTGGGCCGGGTCCTGGGCGAGGAGTTCGGTGGTCAGCAGGCCCTGTGCGTGCCGGCCGAAGCCGGCGGTGGCGCGCATCGCCAGGGCCGGGGTGCGGTGGATCAGCCGGACCACGTCGAGCACGAGCGGTTCGTCGCTCAGCCCGGTGGCGGGGTCGTGCTGCTCCAGCGCGGCGAGGTACTGCTCGCGCAGCGCCGCCACCGCGGAGGTGCCGGGGGCGCGTTCGCGGACCACCCGGGCCGGCTCGTCGAGGTGCCGTTCCATGGGGGCCATGACCAGGTCTTCCTTGGTGGGGAAGTAGTTGAAGACGGTCATCTTGGACACCTCGGCGGCGGCCGCGATCTCGGCCACCGAGACCTGGTCGAAGTTTCGCTCGGCGAACAGCCCGATGGCGGTGCGCCAGATCCGGATGCCGGTCTGGATCTTCTTGCGCTCGCGCAGCGGGAGGGCGTCGAGGTCGCGGTCGTCGTCGGGGCTGAAGCCGGGGTGCGTCGCCATGGCTCGACTGTACCAGGATCAAAGATCGACCAGGATGAAGATTGAGCTGAGCTTAAGAATTGACCAGGTATAAAAAAACTGCCATGGTGAGGACGTGCCGCCGGCCGCACCGGCCCGGCCCGAACTCCACCGACCCTGGGGGGACTTACCGATGGCACCCGCTGCCCGTGCCTTGATGACACCGGCCCAGCGCAACCTGGGCATGCTGCTCTGCCTGGTCACGATCGTGCTGGCCGTGCTCGACATGAACATCGTGTCCGCGGCCACCGTGCCGATCGTCCGGGAGCTCGACCCCGTCCACGGCGTCGACCGGCTGCCCTGGCTGATCAGCTCGTTCGCTCTCGCCGCGACCGCGCTGCTGCCGCTCTACGGCAAGCTCTGCGACCTGTACGGCGCCAAGCGCGTGCTGCTCGGCGCGGTCGGCACCTTCCTGGTCGGCTCGGCGCTCTGCGGGCTCGCGCAGTCGATGGGCCAGCTGATCGCCTTCCGGGCCCTCCAGGGCATCGGCGGCGGCGGGCTGATGAGCGTCACCATGGTGGTCATCGCCCACCTCAAGGACCCGGCCGAGCGCGGCAGCGGCAAGGGCGGTGCGATGGGCGGGATCGTCGCGGGCATCGGCATGGCGGTCGGCCCGCTGATCGGGGCGCTGTTCACCGACCACCTCGGCTGGCGCTGGATCTTCTACATCAACCTGCCGCTCGGCCTGCTCGTCCTGGTCGGCACCGCCCTGGTGATCAAGCTGCCGCCGGCGGCCGGCCGCCGCAGCCTGGACTTCCTCGGCGCGGCCCTCGCCGCCGCCTTCGCGACCGGTCTGCTGCTGGTCACCGAGTGGGGCGGCAAGGACTACGCCTGGACCTCCCCGGTGATCCTCGGGCTCGTCGCCGCCACCCTGGCCGCGTTCGGCCTCTTCGTGTGGCGCCAGGCCACCGCCGCCGAGCCGGTGCTGCCGCTGTCGCTGTTCCGGATCAGCGTGGTGCGCCTCGGCTTCGCGATCCAGGGCCTGGTCGGGATGGGCATGACCGGCTCGATCGTCTACGTGATGCTCTACCTGCAGATCGCCCGCGGCGTCGACCCCACCTCGGCCAGCCTCTACCTGATCCCGATGGCGGGCGGGATGACGGCGGTCGGCCTGCTGGCCGGCCGGCTCACCGCCCGCGGCTACGCGGAGCGCACCTTCCTGGTGGCCGGCGCGGGCTGCGCGGCGATCGCCCTGCTCCTGCTCGGCCTCAACGGCCCGACCACCGGGCTGTGGGCGGTCTGCGGCGAACTCGCCCTGCTGGGCGTCGGGATGGGCCAGCTGATCGGCCAGCTGGTCACGGTGGTGCAGGAGTCCGTCCCCCGGCACCAGCTCGGCGTCGCGACCACCGGGATCCGCTTCTTCCAGACCCTCGGCAGCGCGCTCGGCGCGGCGCTCTTCGGCACCGTGCTGGCCCGGGTCTTCGCGGACGGCGAGCCCGGCCTGCCGCTCGGCGCCGTCCGGACGCTCGGCGGCGCGGCCCGCGAGCACGCGCTGCGCAGCTTCACGGACGCCGTCGACGTGGTGTTCCTGTCGGCCGGCGGTCTGCTGGTGCTGGTCCTGCTGCTCGCGCTGCGGGTGCCCAGGGCGGTGGCGGCGGCGGAGCCGCCGGTACTGGCGGCCTGAGGGGCTGAGGGGGCCGGGAGGCCGGGGGCGACGGCCCGGGGTGCGGGGTCCGGTGGGACACGGGGGTGTCCACCGGGCCCCACCGCGTCCGGTCAGGCCCCGGGCGTCCACTCCGGAGCCAGGATCGACCAGATCTGCTTGTCGTGGCGGACCCCGTTGTGCGGATACCACTCGCGCAGGGTGCCGTCCAGGCTCATGCCGACCCGCTCGGCGACGGCCCGGCTGCGGGCGTTGCCGGCGGAGCACCACCACTCGGCGCGGTGCAGGCCGCGGGTGGTGAAGGCGTAGTCGAGCAGCACCCGGACGGCGGCGGTGATCAGCCCGCCGCCCTCGCCGGCCGGCTCGGTCCAGGCGCCGATCTCGCAGACGCCGCTCTGGGCGTTGAAGCTCACGAACATCACGCCGCCGACCAGCGTGCCGTCCCGCCAGATGCCGTAGATCCGGCCGCTGTCGGCGGCCTGCTGGTCGGCGTAGCGCTGGAGGGTGGCGCGGGCGGAGTCGAGGTCGGTGGAGCGGGTGGCCCAGGGGATCCACGGGTCGGTGTGGGCGCGGGCGCGGTCGATGTGGGCCAGGAACTCGGCCGCCTGCCACGGCTCCAGCGGGCGCAGTTCGGCGTTCTCGGCGAGCGGTACGGCAAACATGGGCTGGCCTTTCACGGGATGCACGGTCCACGGGATGCGCGGTGTGCTGGGAACCATACATAACAAACGTTTGGTATGTACGATGACCCCCATGACGCCGGCCCGTGGAGACCATGACGCCCGCCGCCTGGAAGTGTCCGAGGGCGTGTGGCGGGTGCTCTCCAGCCGTGGCTTCGAGGGGCTGACCCTGCGTGCCGTGGCCACCGAACTGGGCGCCTCCACCGGCCTGTTGACGCACTACTTCCCCAACAAGCGGGCCCTGCTGAGCCACGCCCTGGACGAACTCGACCGGCGCTCCGGCTCCCGGCCCCGGCGCACGGCCCCCGCCGACGGCACCCCGCCGCCACCCCCCGGGCTGGCTCGACTGCGGGCCGCGCTGCTCGACGTCCTGCCGCTGGACGGGGCGGCGGTGGCCGGCAACCGGATCTGGGTCGGCTCCTGGGACGTCGCCCTGTCGGACCCCGCGCTCGCGGCCGCGCACGCGGGTCGCTACGCTCGCTCGCGCGAGGCCCTCGCGGTGCACGTCGCGGACGCCCAGCGGCTCGGGGAGCTCCCGGCCGGGGCCGACGCCGCCGCGCTCGCGACCGGCGCGCAGGCCTTCGCGCTCGGCCTGGTGGTGCAGGTGCTGTTCGCCCCGGCGGAGTTCCCGCCCGAGCGGCAGACCGCTCTGCTGGACGCCTACCTGGCCGGGCTCGCCACCGCCGGCTGACTCGCCACCGCCGGCTGACTCGCCACCGGCGGCAGACCCGCCGCCATCGGCTGAGCGGCCGGCCGGGCTCGCGATCACGGGCCGAGCGGCCGGCCGGGAACCCGCCCGAGCGGCTCCCGGCCGAGTCGGCGGGGCGGATTGTCCCCGGAGCGTGATTCGCCCGGGATTTCGGTTGTTCGGGTCTTCTCCGCATCCGGTTCGCGGTGGCGGTCATCCGGAGCAGCCTGTTATCGCAGTGGCCATGACACGCATCGTCACGGGTTAGGTGCGGTGGGTGTGCGCAAATCAGGCGGTGTGCGGACGGGATTTCCGGGAGCCCCCGACGGCCGGGCAATGCGGCCGCCGGCCTGGCGGCCTGCGGGAATGCCGAGGTGGTGCCCCCAGCAGGATTCGAACCTGCGACCTACCGCTTAGAAGGCGGGTGCTCTATCCGCTGAGCTATGGGGGCGGGACGGGCTGCGCCCGGGCGGGCGTGACCGTGGCCGGGTCGGGCGACGAGCGCCGGGGGCGCGCGTGTCCGGCCCCGTACCGTGAGGGTGGGGGTGGGGGTCGGTGGGCCCTCGACCTGTCGGGGACAGGATAAGGGTGCCCAGTTCCTCGGCCGAGTGTGACGACACCGCCGTTGGTGTGTCGGTTCGGTGGAGCGGTCCGATAATCGCAGGTGAACGCCGTGAGTGCAGCGGTCTGGGAGTGTTCCGAGCCGGACGTTGTGCAGTCGTTACGGGGCTGCCGCCCCACCCGTTATGGATTCGGCACGGAGAATGTGTCGCCACCGGTGCGGGTGGGGGGCCGTATTCGGCTTCCTCCGGTCGGATGACGTGCGCGGACGGTCGGTCGGCGCTGTTCCGGGGCGTGTCGGTTGGGGGTGGCGAGCAGCCGGTTTGTTGTCATGGCCGCGATGAGATGGGCTCGAAGGGGTGCCGAAAGGCCGAAATTCACCCCTGCGAGTGACGTCGGTTTTCCGAGGCATCGAGTTGTCCACAGGATTTCAGAACTCTCTGGCGGGGATTTCCCGCGAAGCGCACTCTCAACGCGCGCCGGTCGATTCCGTACGGTGCATCGGCGAGAACGGAGAGTGCACTGTGAACGAGATGCAGGTGACGATCGTCGGCATTGTCGCGACGGAGGTGAGCTACGGCGAAACGGGCAGCGGGGTGCCGATGGCCAAGTTCCGGCTCGGCTGCACCGAGCGCCGGTACGACCGGCAGCGCGAGTGCTGGGCGGACGGTGAGACGCAGTGGCTGACGGTGACGGCCTGGCGGGGGCTCGCGGTCAATCTGATCGGTTCGCTCGCCAAGGGGGATCCGGTGTTGGTGAGCGGTCGGCTGCGGCTGCGGGAGTGGGTCGACGGCGAGGTGAAGCGCACCGGGGCCGAGATCGACGCCCGATCGGTCGGACACGACCTCACCCGTGGTACCTCGGCGTTCCGTTGGGCGGCGGGGGTGCGCGGGCAGCCGCCGGGCGCCACCGGACCGGGCGGGGTGCAGGCCGGGGCAGGGGTGGTGCCGGGGTGGATCGCGGACGCGCTGGAGGCGCGGAAGGCCTTGGCGGTGGTCTCGGCGCCGCGCCCGCCGGAGCCCTCGCCGCCGGCGCGGCCGGTGTCGGACGGGGCGTCGGAGGCGGAGGTGGGGGAGCGGGGCAGGGTGGCCGAGGGGCAGCGGGGAGGTGGCGAGCAGGCTGCGCTGATCTGACGGGTCGATGACCTTAACTGTCGACAAATATGTTGATCGAGACTGTTGTTGCGCCCGCATGCGCAATCTCGCCCGGATAGCGAAAAGTCGCGAGGAGATTCTGGCTGATCGTCAGCTTGTGTCGAAACTGAGGGGGTTGATAACGATCCAGATACGGAATCGTCCTGATTTCGCATGGGGGTTTCGGGGCCTGCGGGGCTCAATAGGATTCGTCTGGTTCATACCCGCAGCAGCGCCACAGGGGGCGCGCGCGGCACGGCAAGTCGGCGGGCTGTCCATCGGTGCGGCCCGGCCCCGGAGGGATCCCAGATGTTCCAGAGGCAGGTGCGGAGTCTCCCCCGCATAACCACTGTCATGCTCACGACCAGCCTGGTGTTGGGCGGGGGCCTGTTCGCGGCCGGTGCGGCGGCCGCGGCGGACACCCCGGGTGCGGGCGTCAAGGCCGTCCTCCAGAACACGATGGTGGGCGAGAAGATCGACGTCGAGGGCAAGGGGACCGTCGACGGCGGTCTGTTCACCCTCAAGACGTCCAACGGCGAGATCCAGACCTACTGCATCGACTTCGACAACCCGGTCTACCTGGACAGCGCCGCGAAGTACCAGGAGTCGGACTGGAAGTCGAGCTCCCTCGGCGGCAAGAACAAGGTCGAGGCGGCCTCCAAGATCCGCTGGATCCTGGAGAACTCCTACCCGCAGGTCAAGGACCTGACGGCGCTCGGCAAGACCGTCGGCGTCGACGGCCTGACCGCCGAGGACGCCGCCGCGGGCACCCAGGCCGCGATCTGGAAGTTCTCGGACAACAAGAACGCCACCCCGCGCAACGCCAAGGCCAAGAAGCTGCGCGACTACCTGCTCAGCGACGCCAACAAGGGCATCGCCGCCGAGCCCAACCCCTCGTTGACGCTCAACCCGGACTCCGTCTCCGGCAAGTCCGGCAACAAGCTCGGCCCCTTCACGCTCAAGTCCAGCGCCGCCGAGGTGAAGCTCACCGTCACCGGTGACGCCGCCGACAAGGTCAAGGTGGTGGACAAGGACGGCAAGCCGGTCGGCGCCACCCTGACCGGTCCGATCAAGGAGACCCAGCTGTTCCTGGACGTGCCGGCCGGCACCCCGGACGGCTCCGTCGCCCTGGCCGCCGCCGCCGACACCGTCGTGCCCAGCGGCCGGGTCTTCCTCAGCGAGGGCTACGACCCGAAGCGGCACAGCCAGAGCATGATCCTGGCCGGCTCCAGCAAGCTCAGCGTCTCCGCCGGCGCCAAGGCCACCTGGAAGCAGGGCCAGGGCGCGCTGGTCGACAGCACCGCCCAGGTCGAGTGCGAGAACAACGGCGTGCGCGTCACCGTCACCAACGGCGGTGACGAGGCCGCCACCGTCACGGTCAAGCCGGGCAAGCAGCTGACCGTCCAGCCGGGCAAGACCGAGAACGTGCTCGTCCCGGTCGCCGAGAAGGCCGCCTACGACATCAACGTCACCGGCCCGAACGGCTTCGCCAAGGAGTTCAAGGGCGTCCTGGACTGCAAGACCGGCGTGACCCCGCCGACCTCCGGCCCGTCGACCCCGGCCGCGAGCGGCACCCCGAGTGGCACCCCGAGCACCGCGCCGACCGGCACCCCGAGTGGCACCCCGAGCCAGACCGGCACCCCGTCGGCCGGCGCCAGCACCGCCGCCGCTGCGCACCCGAGCCCGGCCGCGACCAGCTCCGCCCCGGGCACCGGTGGCCTGGCCCAGACCGGTGCCAGTGACTCGACCCCGATCCTCGCCGCCGTCGCCGGTGGCCTGGTCCTGGCCGGTGGCGCCGCGGTCTTCGTCCTGCGCCGCCGTGGCCGCCACGGTCGCACCGCCGCCTGAACCGCCCCGCAGGCCCGGAGGCGCTGACCTCCTGAGGCCCTGACGGCACCCGGCCCGGCCCCCGCATCCGCTGCGGGGGCCGGGCCTTCGCCGTTCAACCCCGTGCTGCGGATACCCCCGTGGGGCACACCGGGCGTTCGGGGCCCCCGGCCGGGTGCGGCACAATGGAAGGCTGCAAGCCGAATACTCCCGACGACGCCGGAGCGATCTCACGTGGCGGAATACATCTACACGATGCGCAAGGTGCGCAAGGCGCACGGAGACAAGGTCATCCTTGACGACGTGACGCTCAGCTTCCTCCCCGGGGCGAAGATCGGCGTCGTGGGCCCCAACGGCGCGGGCAAGTCCACCGTGCTGAAGATGATGGCCGGCCTGGAGCACCCCTCCAACGGCGACGCCTTCCTCTCGCCCGGTTTCACCGTCGGCATGCTGCTCCAGGAGCCGCCGCTCGACGAGACCAAGACCGTCCTGGAGAACGTCGAGGACGGCGTCAAGGAGATCAAGGGGAAGCTCAACCGCTTCAACGAGATCGCCGAGCTGATGGCGACCGACTACTCGGACGCCCTGCTGGACGAGATGGGCAAGCTCCAGGAGGACCTGGACCACGCCAACGCGTGGGACCTGGAGGCCCAGCTGGAGCAGGCCATGGACGCCCTGGGCTGCCCGCCCGGCGACTGGCCGGTCACCAAGCTCTCCGGTGGCGAGAAGCGCCGCGTGGCGCTCTGCAAGCTGCTGCTGGAGTCCCCCGACCTGCTGCTGCTCGACGAGCCCACCAACCACCTGGACGCCGAGTCGGTGAACTGGCTGGAGCAGCACCTGGCCAAGTACCCCGGCACCGTCGTCGCCGTCACCCACGACCGGTACTTCCTGGACAACGTGGCCGGCTGGATCCTGGAGCTCGACCGCGGCCGCGCCATCGGCTACGAGGGCAACTACTCCACCTACCTGGAGTCCAAGCAGTCCCGCCTCAAGGTCGAGGGCCAGAAGGACGCCAAGCGCGCCAAGCGGCTCCGCGAGGAGCTGGAGTGGGTCCGCTCCAACGCCAAGGGCCGCCAGGCGAAGTCCAAGGCCCGTCTGGCCCGCTACGAGGAGATGGCGGCCGAGGCGGACAAGATGCGGAAGCTGGACTTCGAGGAGATCCAGATCCCGCCGGGCCCGCGTCTGGGCAGCATCGTCATCGAGGTGGAGAACCTCTCCAAGGCCTTCGGCGAGAAGATCCTGATCGACGACCTCAGCTTCACTCTGCCGCGCAACGGCATCGTCGGCATCATCGGCCCCAACGGTGCCGGCAAGACCACGCTGTTCAAGATGCTCCAGGACATGGAGACCCCGGACTCCGGCATGGTCAAGGTCGGCGACACCGTCAAGATCAGCTACGTCGACCAGAGCCGCGCCAACATCGACCCGAAGAAGACCCTCTGGGAGGTCGTCTCCGACGGTCTGGACTGGATCAACGTCGGCCAGGTCGAGATGCCGTCCCGCGCCTACGTGTCGGCCTTCGGCTTCAAGGGCCCGGACCAGCAGAAGCCGGCCGGCGTGCTGTCCGGCGGTGAGCGCAACCGCCTGAACCTGGCGCTCACCCTCAAGCAGGGCGGCAACCTGCTGCTCCTCGACGAGCCCACCAACGACCTCGACGTCGAGACGCTCTCCTCGCTGGAGAACGCCCTGCTGGAGTTCCCCGGCTGCGCCGTGGTCATCTCCCACGACCGCTGGTTCCTGGACCGGGTGGCCACCCACATCCTCGCCTACGAGGGCGAGAGCAAGTGGTTCTGGTTCGAGGGCAACTTCGAGTCGTACGAGAAGAACAAGATCGAGCGGCTCGGCGCCGACGCGGCCCGCCCGCACCGGGCCACGTACAAGAAGCTGACCCGCGGCTGACACCCAGCCGTCACGGCGGCCCGGCAGACTGCCCCTCGGGGCGGCCTGCCGGCCGCCGGCCCGCCGCCACCGCACGGCGGCGGGCGACCGGACGTCGAGGAGAACACCTGTGGCCCGCCACATCTACGCCTGCCCGCTGCGCTGGTCCGACATGGACGCGTTCGGCCACGTCAACAACGTGGTCTTCCTGCGCTACCTGGAGGAGGCCCGGATCGACTTCATGTTCACCCAGGCCGCCGAGGCCGGGGCGGGGGAGTTCGCGGGCGGCTCGGTGGTGGCCCGCCACGAGATCGACTACAAGCGCCCGCTGGTGCACCGGCCGGAGCCGGTCACCGTCGAGACCAGGGTGACCCGCATCGGCGGCGCCTCGCTGACCGTGTCCTACGAGATCAAGGACGTCGCCGAGGACGGCACCGAGACGGTGTACGTCCAGGCGTCCACCGTGGTCGTGCCCTACGACCTGGCGGAGGGCCGGCCGCGCCGGATCTCGCCCGTGGAGCGGGAGTTCCTGTCCCGTTTCATGGACGAGGAGCCCGCCGTAGTCGCCGCCTGAGCACCCACCTCCGACGATTCGAGCTGACCCGCGTTGACCATCACCGCCCGCCTCGCCCTCACCGACGCCGGGGAGGCCGCCGACCTCTCCGCGTTCCTGCTGCGCCTGCTGCGCTTCGACAAGGCGGCGGCCGTCCGGTTGCAGGCGGTGGCCCCGGCCGGGGAGGACGGCGTGCTGGCGGTCTTCGGCCGGCTGCCGCTGGGCGGTTCGGGCGCGCTGGCGATCCGCACCGCCCGGCTGACCGGGCCGGCCGAGCCGACCGATCTGACGGTCTCGGCGGGCCAGTTGCTGGACGGCGTGGACGCCGGGACGGGTGCCGTCGCGCTGCCCGCCCCGGTGACTGGACCGGCCTGGGCCGGGCTGCTGCCGCCGCGCACCGGCTGGCGGCCGGTCGGGGCGCCGCCGGCGGCCGAGGTGTACCCCGAACTGATGGCCGGGGTGCGGGAGTTCCGTGAGCGCAGCGAGGCCGTCCCGGCGCAGCACCGCGGCCGTGCGGTGCTGGACGCGCTGGCCGACGAGATCTGGTCCCGCCCGGTCTCCGTGCTGCCGGAGCTGCCGCTGCGGGCGGTGCACGCGGCGTACGTGATCGGCTTCCTGAAGCCCGGGGCCCCGCTCACCGTGCACCGGGCGGGCGGCTGGCTGCGGCTGAGCGCCCCGGCCGGTTCGGTGGCGGTCCGGACGGTGGCCGCGCCCGGCGCGGGGCTGGGGCTCAGCCCGCTCCGCTAGGCCGGGGATCAGCCCGGGGTGTTGATCATCGAGGCGGCGGCGTAGGTGAGGTAGTCCCAGAGCTGCCGCTCGGCCTCGGCGGGCAGGGCCAGGTCGTCCACGGCCGCCCGCATGTTCCTGAGCCAGGCGTCGTGCGCGGCGCGGTCGACCTTGAACGGCACGTGCCGCATCCGCAGCCGGGGGTGGCCGCGCTGCTCGCTGTAGGTGCGCGGGCCGCCCCAGTACTGCATCAGGAACAGGGTCATCCGCTCCTCGGCCGGGCCGAGGTCCTCCTCGGGGTACATCGGCCGGAGCAACTCGTCCTCGGCGATGCCCTGGTAGAACCGGTGGACCAGTCGCCGGAAGGTCGGTTCGCCGCCGACCTGGTCGAAGAAGGTCTCCTCGCTGAACGTTCCTCGCCGGATCTCTTTCACCCGACCATGGTCGCAGACGCCGACGGGGTCGTACACCGGGACCAAAGGCGTACGACCCCGCAGGGCGTGTGTCGGGGCTCAGGCGACCGGGGCGGCGGTCACACGTCCTCCCACTTGAACAGCTTCCAGGAGATGCCGGTCAGCACGGCCGCGAAGAGCAGCAGTCCGCCCATGGTGGGCAGGGCGTCCATGACGCCGCCGCCGCGGGTCAGTACCGACTGGGCGGCCGTCACCAGGTAGCGCAGCGGCATGACCTTGGAGATGGTCTCCAGCCAGCCGGGCGCGCTGTCCAGCGGGATGAACGCGCCGGACAGGAAGGACATCGGCAGCACGATGATCTGCGAGATGCCGTTGGCCGCCTCCTCGGTCTTGGCGACCGAACCGGCCAGCAGGCCGATCGACATGAAGGCGAGCGTCGCGCAGGCCACCAGCGGGATGACCAGCCACCAGTTGCCGGTGAGTTTGAGCCCGAAGAAGCTCGTGGCGACCGCCAGGAAGACGGTGGTCTGGAGGAGCGAGGTCAGCAGCGAGACCAGGATCCTGGAGCTGATGACCGTGCCCGCACTCACCGGGGCCAGCCGCAGCCGGCGCAGCACCTTGCTCTTGCGCCACCCGACCAGGGTCAGTGCGGCACCGAACACCGCGCCGGTGGCGACGGCCCAGCCGAGCAGGCCGGGGGTGAGGAACTGGATCGGCTTGAGCGACTGGTCCTCGACCTGCTGGGCGTCCAGCACGTAGGCCGGCTTCTGGCCGGTGGCGGCCTGGTTGGCGCTCTGGACCACCGAGTTGACGATGCCCCGCAGCGCGCCGGCGCGGACGGTGTCGGCGGCGCTGAAGCGCAGCTCGACCTTGCCGTCCGGACCCTGCTCGATCATCGCGTCGAAGTCGCCCTTGCGGACCTTCTCCAGCGTGGCGGCCGCGTCGTCGGTCCTGGTGATGGTGAGGACCTTGTCCAGGTCGGCCCGGCCCTCGCCCTGGATCGAGTCGAACAGCTTCACCGCGCCGACCTGCGCCACCTTGGCGTGCGGGCTGCTGGAGCCCTTGCCCACGGTGCCGAAGAACACCAGGAACACCAGCGGGAAGAGCAGGATGAAGAAGGTCGCGGTGCGGTCGCGCTTCATGCCGAGCAGCATCGCGCGGGACAGGCTCCAGAACGCGCTGACCCGCTCCCGCTCGGCGCTCGCGCCGCCGCTCGGACCGTCGCTCCGGGCGGGGGTCTTCGGCTCGGTGGACGTGCTGGCGGTCATGCGCGGTACTCCCGTCCGGTCAGCTGGAGGAAGACGTCCTCCAGGGTGGCGCCGCGCACTTCGAGGCCGCGCAGCGCGTTCTGCTCGGCCAGGACGCTCAGGACCGGGGCCGGGAGGCGGGTGGAGACGGAGAGCGAGACGCTGTCGTCCTCCAGGGCGGCGATGTCGGCGCCGGCCGCGGTGAGCAGGTCCCGGGCGCGTTCGACGGACAGCTGGCCGGACGCGACGCTGATCCGGACGGTGTCGTCGATCTCGCGGATCAGCGTCGCCGGGGCGCCGGTGTGCAGGATCTTCCCGTGGTCCATGATCGAGACCCGGTCGCAGAGCACCTCGGCCTCGTCCAGGTAGTGGGTGGTCAGGACGACCGTGCGGCCCTCGCCGTTGATGTCCCGCAGGAGGTCCCAGAGGTTGCGCCGGGCCTGCGGGTCGAGGCCGGTGGTGGGCTCGTCCAGGAAGACGATCTCCGGGTCGTGGGCCAGCGCGCAGGCGATCGACAGGCGCTGCGCCTGACCGCCGGACATCTGGTCGGTCATGACGTCGGCCTTGTCGGTCAGGCCGACCCGCTCCAGCATCGCGTCGGCCCGCTTGGGGCCGACCCCGTAGAACGACGCGAAGGTGCGGATGGTCTCCCGGGCCGTCAGTTTCCGGAAGAAGGCGGAGGCCTGGAACTGCACGCCGATGCGCGGCAGCAGTTTCGGATTGCGCGGCCAGGGAGCCATCCCCAGCAGCTCGACCCGGCCCTCGTCCGGCTTGCGGACGCCTTCCAGGATCTCCATCGTGGTGGTCTTCCCGGCGCCGTTGGGGCCCAGGATTCCATAGAATTCGCCGGCCTCGACGGTGAGGGACACCCCGTCGACGGCCTGCACGTCCCCGTACCGCTGACGGATGCCGTCGGCGGATATAGCTGCAGTCATGTGGCCTGAGCCTAGGGCTTGCGGAGGGCCCTGTGCACGTCGGTGACGACGAATTTGTGGATTGTCCGAGGGATCGGGAACAAGCCGGGCCGGGCGGAAGTTGAATTCCACCCGGCCCGGCCGGAGTTGTTGCCGACGGTCTTTCAGGCGCGGTGCACCGTGATCGTCGTCCAGGCGCCGATGTGGATCCGGTCGCCGTCGTTCAGCGGCACGGCGGTGTGCGGGGCGATCGGCTCCGCGCCGCCGTTCACGGTGGTGCCGTTGGTCGAGTCCTGGTCCACCAGGACCCAGCTGCCGTCCGCCTGTTCGGCGAGCAGCGCGTGCTGGTGCGAGGCGCCCGGGTCCTCCGGCGGCACCGACAGGTCGATCTCCGGCACGGTGCCGCGGTGCTGGCTGCGCCGCCCGATCCGCAGCTGGCCGCGGCCGGTCAGCGGGATGCGCCGCTCGGGGCAGTACGGCGGGAAGAACAGCCCGGCCGCCTCGGGGCCGCTGCGGGCCATCATCTCGGTGAAGTACTCGCGGTCGGCCGAGACCACCGCGATCCAGTTGGCCCGGAGCGGCTCCGCAGGGGCCGCCGGCTGTGGCTGCTGAGGCGGGGGCTGCTGCTGATGCGGCGGGGCGAGGTGGAACGAGGTGCCGAAGTCGCCGCCGCGGTTGTTGGGGCCGGGGGGCTCGGCGTACACCGGGCCGGAGTCCTCGCGGACGGGGGCCTCGGGGAACGCCCCCTCCGGCGTGGGCCCCTCCGGCCCGTTGGCGGGCAAGGAGGGAGGGTAGCCGTAGGTGTGCGCGGGCGCGGCGGCCTGCTGCGGGTGCTGGGCGTGCTGCGGCTGCGGCTGCTGCGGGACGGGTAGCTGGCCGTACGGCGGGTGGCCGTACGGAGACTGGGCGGCCGGAGGCTGGGCGGTGGGCGGCTGGGCGGCCGGCGCGCCGCCGTACGCCGCCGGGATGTTCAGCGGCGGCTGGGCCTGGCCGCCGTACGCCGGGCCGCCGACGGGCGGCGGCTGGCGGCGCGAGGGGGTGGAGAGCTCGTAGTCGTACCCGCACTCCTCGCAGAACCGTCCGGTCTGCGGGCTGCGGCAGATCGGGCAGACCGTCAGGCCCTCGGTCAGGTTGGGGTAGCCCTGGGCCGGTGGCGGCGGCATCGCGCCGGGCTGTGGCGGGACGTTCCCCGGCGGCACCGGCGGAGGCGACAGCGGCGCGCCGTAGGGCGTACCGCGGTGGTCCGGGTGCTGGGACTGCTCGAACGAGCCGGGCGCCTCGGGCGCCGGGTGGGAGCCGTACGCCCCCGGGTGGGTCCCGTGGGCTCCCTGGTGGGCTCCGGGCGGCGGCGGGGCCGGCGGAGTCATCGGGAAGCCGCAGAAGTCGCACCAGTCCTCGGCCTGCGACTCGTGGCCCCTCGGGCAGATCGGCATCAGTTCCCCCTCACATCGAGCCGGCTTGGGGCGGCGTCGCACCGGGTCGTCGGCCCGGTCACGTCTTCAGCGGTCACTTCTTCACACGCACCGTCTTGGTCGACCGGGTCTCAAGGGTCATCGAGTCGGCCTCGCTCACGTTCTTACGGAACCGAACCGTACCCTCCTTCGGGTCCACCACGTCCACCACCTTCTGCAGCAGTTTGTAGGTGCCCTCGTTGCCGGTCGCGTGTGCGATCCGGACGGCGGCGCCCAGCTTGGAGGTGGCGGTGTCGACGTCCCCGGCCCGGTGGGCCTCCAGGCCCTCCTGGATGGAGGAGGCCAGCTCGGCCTGCCCGGTGTAGTGGGCGACCTGCGGGCTGATCCGGGTGGAGGAGGCCAGGTCGTCGGTCCACACCGCCTTGACCAGGCCCTGGGAGAGCACCTCGGGGGTGCCGCTGCCGACCTGCGGGGGCAGCACCAGGCTGATCCGGGCGGCGAGCATCTCGTTGCCGATGGAGGCGGCCGGGACCTCGACGCAGACGTGGTAGTCGCGGCTCTCGTCGCCCCAGGAGCCGGTGGGGTAGTCGCCGGCCCGGGGGCCGGCCTCGGCGCGCCGGGCGGTGAGGTCCTCGACCGCGGGGGCGACCTGCTTGACGAACTTGACCGCGGCGTTGGCCGGGGTCCAGATCCGCAGCGCGACGTCGGCGACCTGCTTGCCCATGGCGCCGGCCATCATCGAGCGGAAGTCCTCGGCCAGGCCGGAGGGTTCGGCGACGATGTCGACGGTGCCGAGCAGCGCCGAGGAGATCTTGCGCAGCTCGTCGATCCGCCAGTCGGTGCCGACGCCGCGGCAGTCGGCGGTGAAGTGTCCGGTGACCCGCTCGATGGCGCGTTCCAGGTCGACCGCCGACTCGTGCTCGTTGTTGCCGTCGGTGAGCAGGACGGCGTGCCGGATGGCGATGTCGCGGCGGGTCAGGAAGAGCTTGTCGGCCTTGGCCAGCCAGGTGCCCATCGCGGTGCCGCCGGCGGCGGTGAGGCGGCGCAGGGACTCCTTGGCGTGGCCGCGGGTGGTGGCGGAGGCGGTGGCGAGGGTGCCGTCGCCGGGGTAGATGTCGCGGGCCTCGTGGGTGCCGGCGACCACGGCGAAGGCGGTGCCGTCGCGCAGCGCGTCGATGGCGGCGGCGGTGGCCTCGCGGGCACCGTTGATCTTGGTCTTGGGGTAGTCCATCGAGCCCGAGCAGTCCACCAGGATCACCACGGCCGCGGCGGTGTCGGCGCTCTGCGGGCCGCCCGCGTCGGCGATGCCGAGCGGGCGGCCGCCGGAGGTGCCGCCGCCGGTCGCGGTGACCGTGACGATGGCGTTGACCTCGCGGGCGCCGTCGGCAAGGTACTCGTTCTGGAAGATCTCCACGTCGAACCTGGGCAGGTTCGGCTTCGCCAGTGTTGCCATGGGCCGGTGGCTCCCGTCGGAAGGGTCGTCGGTACGGATCGGTCGGTGGGGGCCGGCCGCGTCGGGGGCGGGCCGGCGGACCGGGTGGCCGCCGGGGTCGGCCCCGGGCGGGCGGCGTCCGGTCAGGCCGTCGGCGGGTGCGGCGGCTGCGGGGGGACGGCGGGTGCGGTCGGCGGTGCGGCGGGCGGTGCGGGCGGTGCCGGCGGGGCGGTGGGGGGCAGCGGGGCGGCGGGGGAGCCGATCACCGGGAGGTCCGGCAGGGTCGGCTCGTAGTCCTCGTCCTCCTCGGCGGCCCTCCTGGCACCCGCCGCGGTGATCAGCGGCAGGTCGAGCGCGGTGGCGGTCCGGGGGTCGTCCTCGTCCTCGCCCTGGTCCTCGGCACCGACACCGGCGCCTGCGGCCGGCGGGTCGATCGGCAGGACGGCGACGGTGATGTTGTCGTGGCCGCCGGCGGCGACCGCGAACTTCACCAGGGTCTGCGCCGCCGCGAGCGGTTCGGTGCGGGCGTCCGGCCGGACGAAGTACGCCAGGTCGGTGGCGGCCTCGGCGTAGTTCCACAGTCCGTCGGTGCAGATCAGCAGCACCCCGGGGACGTGCGGCGTGAAGTCGAGGGTGTGCGGGACGACCTCCTCGGCGTCGGCGCCGAGCCACCCGGTGATCGCGTGGGCGCGCGGGTCGGCGTACGCCTCGGCCTCGCTCATCAGCCCGGCCTCGACCATCCGGGCCGCCCAGGAGTCGTCCTGGGTGAGCCGGAAGGGCTCGGCGCCGGCGCGGTCGTCCGGGATCCAGTAGGCGCGGGTGTCGCCGACCCAGCCGATGGTGATCCGGCCGCCGGAGGCTATGGCGCTGACGTAGGTGCAGGCGGGTGCGTTGAGGTCGGGCCGGGCGGGCCCGGGGCCGGCCTGGGCGAGGTCGGCGACGGCCCCGGCGGCGTCGGCGATGGCCTGGCGCATGGCGGCGGTGGGTTCGCGGCCCGCCTCCAGGGCGCTCAGCAGCGACTCGGAGGCGGCGTCGACGGCGGTCTCGGAGGCCTCGTCCGGCCGGTCGGAGGAGGAGACGCCGTCGCAGACCACGGCGACCACGACGGGCTCGCCGCCGGGCAGCGAGGTGGCGGCGATGGTGAAGGAGTCCTCGTTGCGGTGGTGGCGCAGGCCGCGGTCGCTGACCCCGGCGACGCCCGCGAGGGACTTCTCCATGTGGTCGCGCGGGCGCGGCTGGGCGCCGCCGCAGGCCTCGCAGTAGCCGTCCGCGGTGACCTGCGGCAGCCCGCAGTGCGCGCAGACCGGCCCGTGCTGGGGCGGGGCGCCCTCGGCCCGGGCGGCGGCCCAGTTCGCGGGCATCGCGCCCGGGGCGGCCCGGCCGTCCCGGCTGGCGCCGCAGGCGCCGCAGTAGGCGTCCTCCGGTTCCAGCGGTTCGGAACAGCTCGGGCACACGGTCTGCTGCGGCATCGGCTACACCCACGTCCTGGGGCGGGCGCGGTTGGCCCGCTCCACCATTTCGATCCTGGTCTCGGCCCGGTCGGCCAACCGGGCGAGTACCCGGTAGGACTGTTCCAGGGCGAAGCGCAGTTCCCGCTCCACCGCAGGTCGTCCCAGCACCGTGGTGCCGCCGCCCTGCTGGGCGCCGGTCGAGCCCGCGGTGACCCAGCCGAGGGCGGCGCCGAGCAGTTCGACGGCCAGTTCCTCGCGGCGGCGGTCGTCCAGGCGCAGCGCGGTCAGCTGGTCGGAGCTGGCGCCGAGGTCGGCGGCGAGCGGGTCGGTGGCGGGCCGTTCGCGCAGTCGGGCGCGGACGGCCGCGATCCGGGCGGCGGTGTACTGGTTGGAGGTGGCCGGGACGGACTCCAGGACGTGGACGGCGCCGGGCCGGTCGTCCTCGGCGAGCCGGACCCGGGCGAGCCCGAAGGCGGCGCTGAGGTAGGCCGGGTCGGTGGTCCAGACGAGTCGGTAGAACTCGGCGGCGTCGCCGCCGTCGCCGAGGAGTTCGGCGCAGATGGCGAGGGCCAGCTTGGGGGCGGCCTCGCCGGGGAAGGCGTCGTAGACCGCGTCGAAGGCCTCGGCGGCGGCGCGCAGCCCGGCCTCGTCGGGCGGAGTCGGGCCGTCCGGGTCGTCCGGGCCGCCCGCGGCGCCGACCAGGGCGACCGAGCTGCCAGGGCTGTCCGGTCCGTCCGGGCCGTCCGGCCCGTGCACGGCGCCGACCAGGGCGACCAGGCCGCGGTACCAGACGACCCGCCAGTCGTCCGGGTACTCCCGCTCCAGGGCGTCGAGGGCCTCCTCGGCGGCGGCGCGGCGGCCGAGTTCGAGGTGGGCGCGCAGTTCGCGCAGCCGCCGTTCGATGGAGAGGGCGGGCGCGCCGGCCAGGGCGGCGAGCGCCTCCTCGGGGTCGGTGGCGAGCAGGGTGGCGAGGAAGCCGGCGTTGGGGTCGCCGGGGTCGACGCGCGGGACGGGCAGCGCGAGGGCGGCGGCGGCCGGGTCGAGGGCGGTCACCAGGAGCTGTCCGGGCTGCTCGGTGGGCATGACCAACTCGGTGTCCACGACGCGTAGTTCGGGGCCGAAGAGGGTGGACAGGGCGGGCCGGGCCCGGCCGTCCTGGAGGGCGAGTATCTCGCGCAGCACGCCGGTGAGCTGGTCGGCCATCTCGTCGGCGGAGGAGAACCGGCGGGCCGGGTCCGGGTCGGTGGCGCGGACCAGGAAGCGGTAGTACGACTCGTAGCGGGCGAAGACCTCGACGTCCTCGGGGCCGGGCAGGGTGTCCCGGTAGGTGGTGCTGTAGCCCTGGAAGTCGAAGGTGAGCACCGCGAGGGTGCGGGCCACGGTGTAGAGGTCGGAGGCGGGGGAGGGGCCGTGGGTGGCGATCTCGGGGGCCTGGTAGCCGACGGTGCCGTAGATCGGGCCGTCGTGGTCGAGGCGGCAGACGGCGCCCATGTCGATGATCTTGAGCGCGTCGCCGCTCTGGATCACGTTGTCGATCTTGAAGTCGCAGTAGATCAGGCCCCGGCTGTGCAGGTACCCGAGCGCGGGCAGCGCCTCCAGCGCGTACGCGATCGCCTGCTCGACGGGCAGCGGCTCGCGCCGGCCGTCCGGGGTGCGGCGGTCGTTGGCGATGTCCTTGAGCGACTTGCCGCCGACGTACTCCATCACGATGTAGCCGTCGGTGGAGCCGGAGCCCAGGTCCAGGTGCTCGGCGAAGTTGATGATCCGGACGATGTTCGGGTGGTCCACCTCGGCCAGGAAGCGGCGCTCGGCGACGGCCACGGCGAGCGCGTCCTCGTCCCCGGTGTCCAGCAGGCCCTTCAGGACCACCCACTTGTCGTTGACCCGCCGGTCGATCGCCAGGTAGATCCAGCCGAGGCCGCCGTGCGCCAGGCAGCCCACCACCTCGTACTGCCCGCCGACCAGGTCGCCGCGGCGCAGCTTGGGCGTGAACGAGTACGGCGTGCCGCACTTGGTGCAGAAGCCGTCCGGGCGGCCCGGCCGGCCGTTCTTCTCCCGGCCCACCGGGGTCTCGCACTTGGAGCAGAACCGCTTGCGCTCCGGGACCTCCGGGTTCTCCAGCACCGCCAGCGACGGGTCGGCCGTCTCGACGGTCGGCACCGTCACCAGGCCGGCGCCCAGCCGGTTGCGGGTGCCCGCGCTGACGCTGCCGCGGGTGCTGCGCACCGAGACCGAGCGGCTGCTGCCGGTGCGGGTCGAGCGGTGCGAGCGGGAGCGGCCGGACATCGAGCGGGCCGAGCCGGTGCGGGTCGAGCGGATCGAGCCGCTGCGCGCCGAGTCGGTGGAGACCCGGGAGGACGGGACGTAGGGCTGGGTGACGCCGGTGTCGCCGCCGGGCGGGGTGAGGCCGCACTCGTCGCAGTAGCCGTCGGTGTCGATGGCGCCTGAACAGTCCCGGGGGCAGGGCGCGCCGGGGCCGGCGGCCGGCGGGGCGCCGGTGGCCGCCGTCGAAGCTGCCACGGTGCCGCCGCCCGCCGGGGCGAGCCCGCACTCGTCGCAGTAGCCGTCCGCGTCGATCCTGCCGTTGCCGGAGCACTCCGGCCGTACGCACGTCCCGCCCATCAACCTCAGCCCCCCTGGACCTGTCCGTCGACCGGCGTCTGGCCGGTCGTCTCCTGTGCGGCCTCGGCCTGCGCCGGCCGCAGCGACTGCTGGAAGCGGGCCACCGCGGCGGCCGCCGCCCGCAGGTCGCAGGGCGCGCTCCACAGCAGCCAGCGCGCCTTCTCGTACCGCTCGATCACTTCCGGGTCCTCGGAGACCCGCAGCCGGGCGGCCATCGCCTTGTAGGCGTCCAGCCGGCCGCGCAGTTCGGCGCGGACGGCCAGCGGCTGGGTCACCTCGGTGAGCGACTGCCGGGCCCGGGCCAGCTCCTTGGCGGCGGCGTCCTCCAGCGTGTCCAGCAGCGGCGCCAGCCGGCCCCACTGCCCGCCCTGGCGCAACTCCAGTGCCGTCACGATCCGTTCGCGCAGCGCCGAGGCCGGCCCGGGCACCGCCGGGACGTCGCTGGAGGCTATCTTCGCCAGCACCTCGCCGCGCGCCCGGCGGGCCTCGGCCAGGGTGGCGTCGGCCCGCTGGAGCAGGTCGCCGACGCCCTGGAGGCGCTCCTCGGCGTCGTCGCGCAGCCGCAGCAGGTTCTCCAGTTCCACCCGGACGCCGTCCAGCGCCCGCCCGGCCCGGTCGAACCGCTCGGTGTCCACCACCCCGGCGGGGGTGGCGAAGGCGCCGCCCTCCGGCACGGTGCCGCGCTGGGCGGGCACCCGGGCCGGGCGCCACAGCGCCAGCGGGTCCTCGCGCACCTCGGCGCGCAGCCCGGTGAGGTCGGCGTCCAGCCCGGCCAGGTCGTCGGCGAGCGGGTGGCCGCCGGCCCGCACGCCGAGCGAGGCGGCGAGGTTGCCCACCCGGTGGAGTTCGGCCAGCAGCAGGTCGATCCGGGCCGGCAGCGCCGACCAGACCGCGTCGGCGGCGCTGACCACCTCCAGCACGGTGGCGTACCAGGAGTTCATCCGGGTCATCAGCGCGTCCAGGCTGATCCGCTCGACCAGCCGGGCGGGCGCGCCGAGCAGTTGCGGGCCGTCCGGCAGCGCGCCGCCGGGGACGGTCACCGCGTCGCCGGTGAGCAGTTCGCTCAGCTCGGCGAGTTCGGGCGCGCCGGGCTTGGCCTTGCGGGCCCGTACCGCGCGCGCCGAGGCCAGTGCCTCCGCGTAGCGGTCGAACAGGGCCCAGAGCAGTGGCAGGCCCTTCCCGGCGACGGACCAGCGCTCCAGCGTGCGCCCGGTCAGTTCGGCGCCGTCGAGCAGCCGCAGGCCCGGATGGTCCTGGAGGGCGAGCAGCGCCGACTCGACCGCGTCCCGCTCCGCGCCGAGGCGCGCCAGCGCGCGGTCCACCTCCTCCCGGTTCAGTACCGGGCCAGCCGAAGCCGCCAACGCCGTGTCCTTCCTTCCTCGCGTGCGATCCCGACGTACCTGACGTGCGATCCCACGACAACCCCCGTGCCCACCACCGGTCTCCCCGTGGTGATCGTCCCGAACCCTAGCCGGTGGCCGTTCGGGCGGAGCGGGCGGTGGGCGTCAAGACCGCGTCAACGGCCTGCTGACGCCCGTGCGCCGCCCGGTGCGTCAGCGGGCCGGCCAGTACAGGCCGGGGTCCTTGGAGTTCTCGGGCAGGTAGGGCTGGACCCACCGCTCGAACGACTTCTGCCAGCCCTTGTCCTTGTCCGCGTAGTAGTCGGAGATCACCTGGTTGACCCGGGCGGTGAGGTCGGTGCTGTTCTGGCGCATCGCGACACCGATCGTCTCCGGCTGTTCGAAGCCGTCCACCACCTTCACCGTCTGGTCCTGCGCGGCCTGGCCGACCGCCAGTTCGTCGTCGGTCATGGTGGCGTCGACCTTGCCGAGCTGCATGCGGACCAGGCAGTCGAGCTGGTTGGTCACCAGGACGAGCTGCTTGGCGCTCTTCTTCGCGTTCAGCACGTCCTTGGCGACCGAGCCGTCCGCGGCGCAGACCGTCTTGCCGCCGATCGCCTCGTCGAGGTTCTTGGCCGTGGACGACCGGGGCACCAGGACCCGCTGCTTGATGTTGAAGTACGACCGGGAGAACGCGACCTTCTTCAGGTTGGCGCAGCTGATCGTCATGGTGCGGACGATCAGGTCGACCTGGTTGCCCGTGAGGGCGTCGGCCCGGCCGGCGGTCGACACCGGCTTGAGCACCACCTTGGCCGGGTCGCCCATGACGGCCGCGCCGATCGCCCTCGCGAGGTCGATGTCGAAGCCTTCGAGCTCACCGGTGTTCGGGTTGCGGGCGCCCCAGCGGTAGCTGTTCTGGTCCACGCCGATGATCAGGGTGCCCTTGGCCTTGATGGCCTTCACCGCCGTGCCGTCCACGGTGCTCGGCGGCACGGTGCTGGTCAGGTCGCAGGACTCGGCCTCTTCCTGCCCGGCCTGTTCCTGCCCGGTCGACCGGACGGCCTGCGGTGCGCCCGTGGCGGCCGCGGGTACGGCGCCGGACGGCCCGCCCCCGCCGAGCACGGCCGCACCGGCGGCCAGCAGCGCCAGCGCGGCGGCCGGCCTGGTGCGTACGGATCTCCTGCGCATGTGTCCGTTCCCCCCTCTACCGGTACTCGGCCAGTCGACGGCCCAGGCCGCGCAGCGCGGCGGCCGCGGCCACCACGCCGAGCAGCGCGGCCGCGAGGGCGGCGAGCCGGAGGTCGCCCTCGGTGCCCTTGGCGGAGCGCTCGAAGTGGTCCTGCTCGGTGGTGGCGGCCTGGTCGAGCGCCCGGTCGGTGGCCTTGAAGGCGCCGTCCGCGGTGTTCGCCTCGGCGGCCGGGTCCGCCGTCACGGTCGCCTGCAGCGCGCCCTGGTAGTCGGCCTGCTGGGTCTCCAGGGTGTGGGCCGCGTCGTGCCGGGTGCGCCACGCCTCGTACTGCCGGTCGGCCTCGCCGATCTGCTGCCGGGCGTCCGCGGGGGCCAGGTCGAGGGCCTGGCGCAGCGAGCCGGAGTGCTGCTCCATCGGGACGTTCGCCGGCTCGCCCCCGGCGAGCTGCTGGGTGATCGTCGTCCACTGGTCCGCGTACGCGGTGGTGGAGCCGCGGGCGACGAGGTTCAGGTTCTCCGCCAGCCGGGCGGAAAGCACCTGCACCCGGGCGGTGTTGAGCGCCCGCAGCGGCTGCGCGCCCTGCTTCCAGCTCTGCTGGAGCGCGGCGTTGGTGGTCAGGCCGGTGACGGCCAGCCAGAGCGCCCCGGCCAGGACGGCGGCGGTGGCCCCGAGCAGGCCGGGGTTGAACACCCGGTTGGTGCGGCGGAACAGCGTCAGCTGCACCCAGACCAGCGCGCCGAGGGTGAGCACCCCCAGGCCGTACGCGGCCCACGGGCTGGACTTCGCCTCGGCGTAGTCCTTGTCCAGCTCGTCGTTCTCGATGGCGGTCAGCTCGGCGGCGCGCGGCAGCAGGGTGCCCTGCATCTGCTCGGACGCGTACCGCAGGTAGGCGCCGCCGAGCGGCAGGCCCAGCCGGTTGTTCGCCCGCGCGGTCTCCACCAGGCCGGCGTAGACGGGGAGTTGCTTGTTCAGCTCGGTGAGCTTCTGGTAGGCGGGGGAGCCGACGGTGGTCTGCGCGGCGGCCTTGGTGATCAGGTCGGTGGCCGCGGCCAGATCGCCCTCGTAGTCGCCGCGGACGGCCTTCGTCTCCGCCCCGGCGAGCAGGAAGCCGGTGGCCGCGGTGGTGTCGGCGCGGGCCAGCAGGCGGTGGATGTCGGCCGCGTCCTTGCTCAGCGGCTGGCTGTGCTGGACCACCCGGTTGGAGGCCTCCGCCTTGGTCTCCAACTGCCAGGCGGTCAGCGCGCCGAAGGCCACCGTCAGCACCGCGAGCACGGCCCCGGCCAGCCGCAGCCGGCCCGGCGCCGTCCGGGTGGCGTTCGCCAGCCGGGCCCGCAGGCCGGACAGGCCGCGCGGCGCGGGCCCGGCCGACGGCCGCCGGGCGGGCGCGGCGCCGGGTCTGGACGCCGGGACGCCCCGGACGCCCGACACGGCCGGTGCCGTGCCCGGCGGGCCGCTCGGCCGTGCCGGGACCACGGCGCCCGGTGCGCCGTTACCTACTGGTGTTGCCACCCGCCTCATCCTCCCCAGGGGTCGGGCCCGCTGTCCGGGGCCCGGCCGATGCCAGCAGTATGGCCGTGACTCCCCCTGGCCACACCCGAATTGCGCCGATCTTGAGCTTGCCCTGCACACGCGGCGCACGCCTCCCGCACGCCCCCGGGGCCCCGCTGCCCGGCGGCCGGCGGCCGGCGGCCGGCGGTGAACCGTCCGACGCGGGATGCACCCTATGCGGTTCCTCCGACAAGCCGGAGCGGCGAGGTCCGGTTGCGGCGGCGGCACGCGGCGAGTCGAGGCCGGACCCCGGGGCCGGCTGCGGGGGCGATCCCGCCGTGACGCCACCGTTCCCGGCGCGGTCGGTGCACCTGGTTTCGGCGGACACCCTCCGTACGATGGGCAGCATGCGCCTGCTTGGAACGATCACGCCCGACCGCCCGCTGCTCGTCGTCGCCGTGCGCGAGGAAGCCGCCCACCTCGACGACCGGCTGCCCGTCCTGCTCACCGGAATAGGGAAGATCAACGCCACCGCCGCGCTGGCCACCGTCCTCGCCCAGGGCGAGAAGCCGTCCGAGGTGATCAACCTCGGCACGGCCGGCGCGCTGCGCCCCGGCTGGGAGGGCACCCACCACGTCGTCCAGGTCATCCAGCACGACCTCGACACCCCGGCCCTGCTGGCGCTCACCGGCCGTAGCTACGGCGCCCCGCTGGTGGTCGGCAAGGGCGACGGGCCGGTGCTGGCCACCGGCGACCTCTTCGTCTCCGACCCGGCGGCCCGCGACCGGCTCGCCGAGCACGCCGACCTGGTCGACATGGAGGGCTACGCCGTCGCCGCCGTCGCCCACCGCTTCGGGGTGCCGGTGCGCCTGGTCAAGCACGTCAGCGACGAGGCCGGCGAGGGCGCGAGCCACACCTGGCGCGAGTCGGTCGACGCGTGCGCCCGCCACCTCGCCGACTGGGTCGTCGCACAGGGCTGGTGACGGCGCGTCCCGAGGACGTGCGGCGCCGACCGGCGCGGGCGGGTGAGAGGGCGGCCGGCCTCCCTCTCGCCCGCCGCGTTCAGTCGCGGAACGCCGAGAGGTCCAGCGCCGCCAGCCGCTCCGGATCGGTGAGCACCTCGATCGCCGCGATCGCGCCGTCCACCACGGTGAACGCCATGACCGACAGCGGCCGGCCGCCCTCGCCGATCACCACCGCGCCCGCGGCGCCGTTGACCAGCGCCGGGCGGGCGAACGGCGACAGCCCGCCCCACAGCACCGGCTGGTCGGCCACCGCGGCCGCGCCCGCCAGCACCACCGGGTGCCCGGCCCGCACCTCGCCGCCGTCCGAGCGCAGCACCACGCCCGGGGCGAGCACGGCCACCAGCGCGCCCAGGTCGCCGGCGCGGGCGGCCGCGAAGAAGCCGTCCACGGCGGCCCGCTGACGGCCCGGGTCCGGGTCGGACGTCGGCGCCTGGTCCTGAACCCGGCGGCGGGCCCGGTCGGCCAACTGGCGGGTCCCGGCCGCCGTCCGCTCGATCAGCGGGGCGATCTCGGCGAACGGCACCGCGAACAGGTCGTGCAGCACGAAGGCGATCCGCTCGGCCGGGGCCAGCGACTCCAGCACCACCATCAGCGCCAGGCCCACCGAGTCCCCGAGCAGCACCTCCTGCCCGGGATCGGCCACCCCCTCGCGCCGCAGCAGCGGGTCCGGGATGCGCGCCGGGCCCGGCTCACCCGCCCCGGCCTCCGGCGGCTCCTCGCGGCGCAGCTCCCGGCCGCGCAGCAGGTTGAGGCAGACCCGCGAGACCACCGTGGTCAGCCAGCCGGGGAGGTTCTGCACGTCGGAGGCGTCGGTGCGGTCGTAGCGCAGCCAGGCCTCGTGGACGGCGTCCTCGGCCTCGCTCACCGAGCCGAGCATCCGGTACGCCACGGCCCGCAGCCGGGGCCGCTGCGCCTCGAACAGTGCGGCCCGCTCGTCCGGAGGTAATTTCTCGTCCACCGTGTCACATTCCTTCGCCGCTGGGGGTCAGAGCAACAGGAGCCACCCAACAACGGCTGCGCCGTAGAGATCAACTCCCCACCCGGGGCGAGTCGGAGACGACGGGTGGCGAACACCTCCGAGCGGCTGCCGTCGTGAGTGTCACCGCCGAGTTCTAGGGTGGCGGCCATGCCGACGACCCCGCTGCTCGACGCGATCCGCGCCAACCCCGCCGCCCTCGACTACCTGGCCTGGCCGGGCGACCTCAGCCTCGACCACTACCCGCACGTCGAGGAGGTGGTGCTCGCCTCCGGGGAAGCCCTGGAGCCGGTGGCCAAGGACGGCGCGGGCGGCACCTTCTTCCTGTGCGGGGAGGGCGGCGAGGAGCGTTCCGTCCTGTACGCCGACTCGGAGGGCGGCGCGGCGGTGCTGGCCGTCGGGCTGCCGGAGCTGGTCCGGCTGCTGCTGGCGGTGCCGTGGTGGCGGGACTGCCCGCGGCTGACGGTGGAGGAGAGCGCGGAGGCCGCCGAGGAGTACCTGGAGGACGAGCCCGGCCTGTACGCGGAGCGGGACGCGGCCGCCGCCGCGCTCGGCCTCGAAGTCCCGGGCGTGGCTGCGGCGTTGGCCCGGCTACGGGAGGTCGCGCTCGGGCTCGGGTCCGCGTACGTGCTGCTCAACGCCGAGGAGGGCAACGCCTACGAGCCGCTGTTCCAGGCCTGAGCGGATGGTCGTGCGGCCTGGCGGCATCAGCTCTCCGGCCCCGGGCATACATGAAGGGTTGTCCGGCCTCGGGTCGTGACGGCGGGAGACCGGCCCCGGATCCGACCGGGGGCGGCGCGAGGGAAGAGGCGATCGTGGGCGAACTGGACGGCAGGACCGCGCTGGTGACGGGCGGCTCGCGCGGGATCGGGCGGGCGGTGGCGCAGCGGCTCGCCGCCGACGGGGCGCTGGTCGCGGTCCACTACGGCGGCAACGAGGCGGCCGCCGCGGAGACCGTGGAGCTGATCGCCAAGGCCGGCGGCCGGGCGTTCGCGGTGCGGGCCCGGTTCGGCGAGAGCGGTGCGCTGGACCAGCTGTTCGAGGGCCTCGCCGCCGGGCTGGCGGAGCACGGCGAGCACGGCGAGGTTGGTGGGGACGGCGGGGCCGGCCTGGACATCCTGGTCAACAACGCGGGCATCCACCTGGCCGGGTCGATCGGGCAGCTCACGGAGGAGGAGTTCGACCGGTTGATGGCGATCAACGTGCGCACGCCGATCTTCGTGATCCAGCGGGCGATTCCGCTGCTGCGGGACGGTGGCCGGATCGTCAACGTGGCCTCGGCGGCCGCCCGGATCGGCTCCCCGGTCCAGATCGGCTACACCGTCAGCAAGACGGCGCTGGTGGCCCTCGCCGCACCGCTCGCCAACGAGCTCGGCCGGCGCGGGATCACCGTGAACACCGTCAACCCCGGGGTGATCCTGACCGACATGACGTCCCAGTGGACGGGCGTCCCCGAGGCGATGGCCGGGCTCGAATCGATCACCGCACTCGGCCGGATCGGCCAGCCGGAGGACGTCGCGGACGTGGTGGGCTTCCTGGCGGGCCCGCAGGGCCGCTGGGTGACCGGCCAGACCATCGACGCCTCCGGCGGCACCTACCTCGGCCCGATCCCGCCCGCGTGATCCCTCGGGGCGCCGAGAAGTCGGCGGGGTGGCAGCCCTCAGCGCCGCCACCCCGTTCGCTTCTCGGCACGGAAGGTGGGGTTCATTGAGCCAAACCCCACCTTGGGATGATGTTTTGAGGCAGCGTCAGAATGCCGACGGGGGCTGAAGAGCCAGATCGAGGACGGCCGCCCAGTGTTCGTCGGGTGCGGTGACGATCGCGTAGCCCTCCTGGCCGGGGAGGTGGGGGAGCAGGGCGCTGCGGCAGCCGTGGCTGTGGTGGATCTCGACGGGGACGGGCTCGCCGTCCAGGTGGATCTCGCCGGCGCTGATGGATTCGGGGTCGAGCGGGCCCAGGTGGTGGCGCGGGTCGATGCGGCCGGAGTTGCCGAGGAAGTTGAAGAGCTGCGATCCGGGGGTGGTCAGGGACTTCACCCGGAAACCGTCGGGGACGGCCCGGGAGGTCTGGACGATCGCGACGAGCTCGCGGTCCAGGTGGTAGTTCAGGTCGACGTGGCAGAGGTAGCCGTCGCTGCCCATCCGCCCGAGGAGGACGAACCACTCGGGCGGCGCGTCGCGCAGGACGGCGATCCGCCCGCCCCACTCCTCGGCGGTCTCACGGTCGGTGGGGATGTGGAACTTGCGCGGCTCGCTGCTGCGGAACACGGAATTCCCCCAACTGGTCGGCGAAAAAAGGTTGTTGGTTCACCAGTAGACCGCCGCGACATGCCCGCGAACGAGTGAATTCCCGGTCGGCGCTCGGGCCCCACCGGTACCCGGCCGGTGGGGCTTGCGCAAAACCCGTGCCCCGACGCCCCCTTGTCGGTGGATCTTGGCGAGGGCAGCATGGACAGTCGTATCGGACACGGCACTTGGAGACACAGGACATGGCCACGACCCCTGGCGGGAACCCTCCGATCTACACCCCGTTCTTCGGCGTGATGGGCGCCACCAGTGAGATGGTCTTCTCCGCGCTCGGTGATGCCTACGGGTCGGCGAAGACGGCGGTGGACGCGGCCAAGGCGACCGCCCAGGCCCAGACTCCCGCCGAGTACGCGCAGAAGGCCCGGGCCACCGCGCAGGCCGCCGCCGAACACGCCGCCCAGGCCCAGCAGGCCGCGCAGGCCGCTGCCGAGCACGCGGACAAGGCCGAGGCTGCCGCTCGCAACCTCCCGACCGCCTGATCCGGTCGCTCCACCTGCGTCCGTCCCACGTACGGCCTTCGTCCGTGGGGCGGGCGCGGTCCGCACGGAGCGCGACCGCCGCAGGCCCTGTTGCCCGCCGTCCTCGTGATGGGCCATGCCGGTGTCCACCGCGGGTGCCGGACCAGGCCGCTGGTAGTGGAGTGTCACGCAGGAGGCGACAGGACATCGAGCCCGATTGCCTCGGCGGCAATGGTCATGGCGGCGTCGAAGTACGCGGGGTAGTCCGTGATCACCTCGTTCAGGTGACCGAACAGCTCGAAGCTGATCGTGCCGATCAGGGAGATCCACAGGGTGAGCGACCGTTCCACCAGGTCCGCGTACGGTTCGGCCGGTGCCCCTCCCGCGCTGTCGAGCACCTGCTGGGCGACGAGCCTCGGCCCGGGGAGCGGCTGCGTGGGGGGTCGCAGGAGGCCCGAGGCGTGTGCCTCGACGACGAGACCGGCCATCAGGCGGGTGACCCGGGTGGCGGGGTCGACCGTGTCGGTGGGGGCCTGGTAGCCGGGGACGGGCGAGCCGTAGACCAGGGCGAACTCGTGCGGGTGGGCCAGGGCCCACTGGCGGACCGCCCGGCATGCGGCAAGCCACCGGGCGCCCGGATCGGCGGGAGCGGCGGACGCCGCCCCTGACTCCGCGGCCGCTCCGACCGCGTTGAACGCGTCGATGATCAGCGCGGTGAGCAGTGCGTCCCGGCTGGGGAAGTAGCGGTACAGCGCCGAGGAGGCCAGGCCCAGGTCACGCGCCACCGCGCGGAGCGACAGTGCGGCCGCCCCGGTCTCGGCGAGCTGGCGAGTGGCGGCTTCCTTGATCGCGCGAGTGAGCTCGGCGCGGGCCAGCTGCCGCGCGGTCTGCGATGCCGTCATGCCGTCCATCCTCTCATTCGAGAGCAGTGCACACAAGAGAGAGCACTGCTCTTGACTTCTCCCCGCCGCTGCGCGAACACTCCTCAATGAAGAGAGCACTGCTCTCTCAATTCTCCAGGAGGACCTGCATGGCACGGCACATCGTCATCGGCAAGGGCCCCGTCGGCGCCACCACGGCGCGACTGCTCGACGAACAGGGGCACGAGGTCGTCGTCCTGAGTCGCTCCGGCGGCGACGGGAGTACGGCGCTCGACGTCACTGACGCGGCGTCACTCCAGCAAGCCACCAAGGGCGCCGAGGTGATCTACAACTGCGCGAGCCCGCTGTACCACCGGTGGCCCACCGACTGGCCGCCGATCTCGAACGCCCTCCTCGACGCGGCGGAGGCCGCCGGCTCGGTGCTGGTGACGATGGGCAACCTGTACGGCTACGGCCCCGTCGACGCCCCCATCACGGAGGACCTGCCGCTCGCAGGCACCGGCACCAAGGCCCGGGTCCGCATCGGCATGTGGCGCGACGCGTTGGCCCGGCACCAGGCCGGCCGGATCCGCGTCGCCGAGGCGCGCGCCTCGGACTTCTTCGGGCCCGGCGTCACCGAGGCCGGCCACCTCGCCCAGCGGATGATGCCCGCGCTCCTGGCCGGCCGTGCAGTCAGGCTGATCGGCAACCCGGACGCACCGCACAGCTTCACCTATATCCCCGACATCGCCCGCGCGCTCGTACGGCTCGGTACCGACGAGCGGGCGTGGGGACGCGCCTGGCACGTTCCCACCGCCCCGCCGCTGTCGACCCGGGAGGCGGTCCGGCACCTGTGCCGGCTGGCGGGTCTGCCGCCGGCCAGGGTCGGCCGGATTCCTTGGTGGCCACTCCACCTGGTCGGCCTGGTCAACCCCATGCTCGGGGAACTGCGGGAGGTGCAGTACCAGTTCGACCGGCCGTTCGTGCTCGACTCCCAGGCGTACACCGCGACCTTCGGCGAGGTGTCGACCCCGATCGACGAGGCGCTGGGGGCAACCGTCGAGTGGTGGCGGGCGCGGCTCAGCCGGTAGCGCCACGTGCGCGGCATCGGCTGTCGGGCTGTGCAGACCCTGCGGCGAAGTCAGGAGCGGGCCGAAGCCGCGTTCAGTGAATCAACTCCGAGCACAGCGTGGCGTAGAGCAACGCCGTGCAGTCCACTCTCCGAGGAAATGATGACGATCCGCCTCTGGCACCGCCCGCTGGTACTGCTCGCCGCTGCCATGGCGGCCCTCGCCCTGGCATCCGCCGTCGGCCTCGCGGTCGACGACCGGATCCTGGTCGGGGAGCCGATCTGGCTGAAGCCCTTCAAGTTCTCCCTCTCCATCGCGATCTATTCGGTGACCCTCGCGTGGATGCTGTCCCTGGGCCGTACGGCCCCCCGCTGGGTCTGGTGGCTCGGGACGACGATTGCCGCCGCCAACGTGATCGAGATGGTGGTCGTCGTCGGCCAAGTGCTCCGCGGCAGACAGAGCCACTTCAACGTCGCCACACCGCTGGACGCCGGCCTCTGGTTCGCGATGGCCGCCTCGATCGTCACCTTGTGGCTGGCCAACCTCGGCATCGCGGCCAGGTTGTTCCGCGAGCGGACCGGGGACCGCGCGGCCACCTGGTCCGTCCGGCTCGGCCTGCTCCTCGCACTGGTGGGCATGGCACTCGGCTTCCTCATGACCAGCCCGACCCCTGCCCAACTCGGTGCCACGCGCAGCGGGGCCGCCGTGGGCATCGTGGGGGCACACAGCGTCGGCGTCGCCGACGACTCGCCCGGCATCGCCATCACCGGCTGGAGCAGCACCGGCGGCGACCTGCGCATCCCCCACTTCGTCGGCATGCACGCGCTGCAGGCCATCCCGCTCTTCGCCTGGCTGCTGATCACACTGTCCCGCAGGTTCCCGCGGTTGGCCGACGAGCGGACGCGCCTGCGCCTGGTCCTGGTGGCGACCGGGACCTACGCGGGCGTGCTGGCGATCCTGACCTGGCAAGCGCTGCGCGGCCAGTCGCTCGTCCACCCCGACGGTGCGACCCTGACGGCCGTGGCCCTGCTGGCCGTTGGCATGGTGGCGTCCGTTGTGGCGGTCGCCCGGCACCACCATGTGCCACCGGCGCCGCACAGCAGCGCCGGCATGACCGGCCGCCCGGTCAAGCCGCGCTGCACCCGCGTCGCCGCGGACTAACCGAACGCCGAGCCCACCGTCACCTGCGCCCGGGGACCATCTTCGCGCCGTCGTATCCGCGTGAGGACGCCGGCACCGTGGCCGCCGCGCGCAGGCACTGCGCGTCGATCACCGCGGCGGTCGGCTCCGGGTCGCGGCCGGCGTCCTCGCGGACCATGCCCCCCATCCGGTCGTGGAACTCGGCCAACAGTCCCCGCGCGCGCCACCGCCGCGCGAAGGCGACGGGCAGCCCGTGCAGGGTGCACACCAGGTGCAGGCGCAGGCCTCAGAAGAACCGGGAGTGGCTGGCGCAGTAGCCGTACTCGGCCCATCCGGCCAGGTCGGAGCGCTTGGCCGTCTCGCGGGAGCGCCCGCACTCCACCAGTGTGGAGTCGACGACCCACACGGTGTCGGTCCACAGCGAGGTGTCGGTCGCCAGCAGCCGGTTGACCTGTGCGATCAGGTCGGCGGCCTTGCGCAACCGCCGGTTGTAGCCCGACTGCCCGAGCAGGTACGGGAAGGGATGACGCAGGTGGGCATCGGCGTGGCGGATCCACCGGCGCTCGGAGGTGAAGCCGAGAAGGGCCTGCATCACGGGGAGGGTGACCAGCTCGGCATCACTGAGCCGGGGCGCGATGCCGATCTCTGGACTCCCTCGCTTCATGTCATGCGCGCCAGCGAGTTGGGCTGCGGCGGCCTGTCGGATCTCTCCGATGGGGCGTCTCGGACGAGTTGGGGCGGTGGGACGTGAAGCCACAGCCCGCTTCGTCAGGAACGTGCGGCTTGGGCTTGGGCTTGGGCTTGGGTGCGGCAGGTGGCGAGGGCGTACTTGAGGCGGGGGTCGGGGGTGGTGGTGGTGAGGAGTTCGCCGGCGGTGGTGAGGGTGGTCCAGTAGTGGGTGGGGTTGCCGGTGGTGGGGTGGGGGTGGGTGGTGGTGAGGGAGAGGTAGGCGGTGGTGAGGTTGCCGGTGGTGAACCAGCGGGTGAGGCCGTGTTGGTGGCCGGCGCGGATGCTGCCGTGGGCGTCGATGGCGGTGAGGAAGAGTTCGATGACGGCGAGGTCGCGGTCGTCGGGGGTCTTGGGGATGTCGAAGACGCCGAGGGCTTCGAGGAGTTCGCCGGTGTCGTTCTCGGTGCCGGGGCGGGGGGTGGCGAGGAGGGCGTCGTAGCAGTCGTTGAGGCGGCGTTGGGTTTCGGCGGCGGGGATGCCGAGGGCGGTGCAGACGGCGCGGGCTGAGCGGAGGGGTTCGCGGGTGTGGCGGGCGAGGGTGGCGTAGGTGTCGGCGGGGGTGGAGCCGGTGTCGAACAGGTGCCGGGCGGTCAAGGGGAGTCGCATGGTGGGCACCTGTTCAGACGGTGAGGAGGGTGGCGGGGGTGGGGGTGGGTGCGGGGGCGATGAGGGCCCAGACGAATTTGCCGACGCCGCCGGCGCGGGGGCAGCAACCCCACTTCTCGGCCAGCTCGTTGACGAGGAGGACGCCGCGTCCGTGTTCGTCGTCGGGTGTGGGGGTGTGGAGGGAGGGGCGGCCGGTGCCGGCGTCGTGGACTTCGAGGCGGAGCCGGCGGTCGCCGGTGAGGGCGAAGTGGATCTCGATGAGGCGGTCGGTGGGGGCGTCGGCGGTGTGCTGGACGGCGTTGGCGAAGAGTTCGCCGAGGAGGAGTTCGGCGGTGTCGCGGTAGCGGTCGCCGGTGGGGAGTGCGGCGAGGTAGGCGCGCAGCAACTGCCGGGCGATGGGGGTGGATTCGGTGCAGGAGTCCAGACGGGCCGCGAACGGGCGGGGGCGGGGAGCGGTACGGATTTTGAGCATGGCGGGGCACCTCAAGGGGGCGGATGGGGGAGCGTGAGGGTAGTGCGCAATCACGCTGTGCATGCAAATGATTGCGTTCTGGTGTCAATGGTCGGGGCTGCGGAGGTACGGTGACGCCAAATCGGCGTGTGGGACGTGTGACGCACAAGTGGGGGCAGCGATGACACAGCGGAAGGTCAAGCGGGGAACGACGGCGAGCTCCGCGATCATGTTCGGCGCGGAGGTCCGCTACGCGCGCGAGTCGGCGGGCTACACGCAGGAGGAGCTGAGCAAGCTCCTGCACTGCGACCGGACGGTGATCTCGCGGACGGAGGGCGGGAAGCGGAAGCCGTCGGTCGAGGAAGTCGAGGAGATCGAGCGGCTGTTGAACACCGGCGACCTGCTGACGCGGCTGTACGGGCGGGTCGACTGGAACGCCTCGATCGAGCACCCGGATTGGTTCCAGGAGTACGTGGACGTGGAGGCCATCTCCGTCGGGATGCGGGCGTACCAGGACAACGTGATGTACGGCCTGCTGCAGTGTTGGCAGTATGCGCGCGCGGTCTTTGCCGCTGGCGATGCGGCCGGGAATCCGAAGGAGATCGAGGACCGGACCAGGGCCCGGCTCAGTCGACAGAGCCGCTTTCTCGACCCCAATGGACCGCTGCTGGTTGTCATTCTTGAGGAGAGCACCATCCGGACGGTCATCGGTGGGCCGAGCGTGATGAGAAGTCAGATGGAGCACCTGCTGCGAGTTGCCCAGCTGCCGAACATCGTCATTCACGTGGCGCCGTACTCGAACCGGCAGGTTCTCATCAAGACGTCTATGGTGTTGCTTGAGCTGCCCGACGGGCAGCGCTTGGCTTACTCGGAGAACCTTGATCGAGGGCATCTGAACGTTGATTCCGCCAGTGTGGCCGAGCACCAGCGTCGCTATGATCAGCTCCGTGGTGGTTGCCTGTCAGAGTGCGACTCGCTTCGGCTGATCGCCGAGGCGCTGGAGGGTTTCAGAGATGATGAGCAACGAGCTCGCCGCAGCCGTCTGGCGGAAGAGCAGCTACAGCGGCAGCGACGGCGGCAACTGCATCGAGGTGGCCCCCGGATTCCTTCCCAGCGCCATCCCGGTGCGTGACTCGAAGGACCCCGACGGCCCGGCCCTTGTTTTCCCGGCCGTGGCCTGGGAAGCCTTCGTGTCGGCCGTCCGTGAGGGCGACTTTCCGGCGTAAGTCTCCAAGGGGGCAGCTGTGTTGACCTGGCGCAAGAGCAGCTACAGCGGCGGCAACGGAGGCGACTGCATCGAGGTCGCCCTCGCCTGGTGCAAGAGCAGCTACAGCCACGACGACGGTGGCAACTGCATCGAGGTGGCCCCCGGGTTCCTTCCCGACGCCGTCCCGGTGCGTGACTCCAAGGACCCGCAGGGCCCGGTCCTCGTTTTCCCGGCTGTCGCCTGGGAAGCCTTCGTGCGGGCAGTCCGTGAGGGCGACTTCCCGACGTAAGACCTCCGAGGAGCTGGCGATGGTGACCTGGCGGAAGAGCAGCTACAGCGGCAGCAATGGAGGCGATTGCGTCGAGGTCGCCCTCGCCTGGCGCAAGAGCAGCTACAGCGGCGACAACGGTGGCAACTGCATCGAGGTGGCCCCCGGGTTCCTTCCCGGCGCGGTCCCGGTGCGTGACTCCAAGGATCCCGATGGCCCGGTCCTCGTCTTCCCCGCCGCCTCCTGGGACTCCTTCATCGCCGCTGTCCGGGCCGGCGAGCTCCGGCTCTAGCCGGTCATCCCCTGTCGCACCCGAACGATTTCGATCAGTTCCGGTGCGTCGATGGTGCCTTGAGTAACCAGGCCACTACGGTCGATCACTGTGCGCACATGATCCTGCTCGCATCGACCGAGGCGGTACCCCCATGGCACAAGAACCCCGTATCGACGTAGCCCTGACGGCCCTCAAGGAAGGTCAGGCGGAGCCCACCAAGGCCGAGTTGGCGGAGATCGCCAACTCGATCTCGCCCGGCATCTGGTTCACCAGCGCGCTGTCGGGCGAGCGGGCCGGCCGCGACGCCGACGTGACGTGGGAGCTGACCGGCTCGCCGTACAAGGGGCAGACGGCGACCGGGCAGGCGGCGGTCTACTACGCCAACCCGAAGTTCGGCCTGCGCAAGCCCTTCCTCTTCGCGGACGGCTTCAACTACGGCCCGAGCGACCTGCCCGGCCTGTTCGCCTACTTCAGCACCGCCGCCGATGGTGGGCCGGGCCTCTTCGACCAACTGCTCAGCCAGGGCTACGACATCGTGCTGGTCGGCTTCAACGAGCGCCACACCCACATCCAGGCCAACGCCGAGGTCGTGATCGCGGCCATCCTCCGGGCCATCGCGGAGCGCAAGGGCGACGAGCGGCTGACCGTCGGCGGCGTGAGCATGGGCGGCATCATCACCCGCTACGCGCTCGCCAAGCTGGAGTCCGCAACCGTGGACCACGAGACGGGGACGTACCTCTCCTTCGACTCGCCGCACAACGGTGCCTGGATCCCGCTCGTCCTCCAGCAGATGGCGTACTTCTTCGAGGACTACACCCCGGCCGGGCCGGACGGCGTCAAGCAGGCCGACCTGATCCGCAGCCCCGCTGCTCAGCAACTGCTCTGGGCGTGGGTCGAGAACGCCAAGTACTCCGGCCCGGTGGCCACCTCCAGCGACCTGCGCAAGGAGTTCCTCGCCGATCTCGCGCGGGTCGGCAACTTCCCGCAGATCCCGCGCAAGCTCGGCGTCTCCAACGGTCGGCGGGACGGGGCCGGTCTCCCGCTGCCGGCGGGCGAGGTGGCCTTCGACTGGCAGGCGCTGATCGCCAGCGCCACGGCCCGCTTCCAGCCGAACAAGGGCGAGGAGCAGCGGATCGGCGGCATGCACCTCGGCCTGGCCGTGCGCCGCAGCACCACCAGCGACGTCCCGGCGCTGGACGCCGTGCCCGGCGGCACCCTGGACTCGTTCGGCAAGGTCGCGGACGCGCTCAAGGCGAAGATCTCCGACGACTACCGCAGCGGCACCTTCGTGCCGGCCGTCAGCGCGGTGGCGCTGGACTTCGACCCGGTGAAGTGGGACGTCGACCCGGCCGCCGCGATCACCGACGCCGCCCTGGAGAGCGGCCACCTGGACTCCGTGAAGTTCGACGACGCCAACACCGAGCACAGCCACGTCTCCCGCGTGCTGGTCGACTGGATCGTCGAGCAGCTCAGCTACTGACCCTCCCACCTGGTCCGGAGCACCCCCGCGGATGGGCTAAGCTATTCCACATCACCCAGATGCGCGGGTGGCGGAATAGGCAGACGCGCTGGATTCAGGTTCCAGTGCCCGAAAGGGCGTGGGGGTTCAACTCCCCCCTCGCGCACATATGTTCAACCGACGCAATGCGGCCGGTCGATCCGACACTATGTCGGCTTGACCGGCCGTTTTGCTATTCGGGCGCGCCGAGGGCCCCTCACGGTTTCGTGAGGGGCCCTCGGCGTTTGTGCTGGTCAGGATGGGTGCGTGGGGTGGGGTCAGGGTTCGGTGCTGTGCCGCCTGGGGGTCCAGTTGCCGGGGTTGTTCGGGGTGTAGCGGTTGGTGGGGCGGCGGCGGGCGGGTTGGGTGGCGCTCTGGAGGGTGTCGAGCCAGGCGGCGAGTTTGCGGTGGTTGGCGTGGGCGAGCTGGAAGGCAAGGAGGAGGGACTGGGCGGCGACGCCGCGGATGCGGCGGGTGCGGGAGCGTTCGAGGGCTTCGTGGTCCTTGGCGTACTGGTTGAAGTGCTCGACGCGGTTGCGCAGGTGGAAGTAGAGGTGGACCCAGTCGGGACGGGCGTGGTCGAGATCCTGGCGGAAGCGGATCCCGGTGTCGCGGTGGAAGGTGAGGGACTCGCGCACGCACACCTCGGGGTGCCCGCCCGGGTTGGGGGTGGGGTCGATGGGGATGAGGCGGGGGTCGCGTCCGAGGCTGCGGGGTTTGATGGGGCAGGCGGCGGTGGGGTGGGTGCCGGCGGCCGGGCACAGCAGGCGGCGGGCGCCGCGCGGGTCGGGGGCGGCTTTGGGGCGCAGGCGGTAGGCGGGGCGGGCATCCACGCGGTGGCGCCAGGTGGTGCGGTCGATCTTCTTGTTGAGGAGGTCGGCGGTGGCGGTGATCAGCGGGGCGGGGATGTTCGGGCAGTACCAGGTGCCGTCGACGAGCAGGGCTCCGGCGTGGCTGCCCTGGATGCCGAGCTGGTCGCGGCGGTAGTCCCAGATCGGCCGGTAGCCGAGGTCGAGCAGGGGGAGGTGGAAGGTGTCGGGCTGGGCGCTGCTGTAGGCGCGGTCGGCGGCGAGCCAGCCCGGCTTGTAGCCGCGCCGGTTGAGGTCCTTCAGGGCCGTGAGGGCGTTGCCGGCGGGGTCGTGTCCGGGCTTGTGGACGGTGAACGCCAGTGCCAGGGCCGGGAGTCGAAGGTGCGGGGGCAGGTCGCGGGTGGGGGTGGTGTCGCCGCAGACGACGAGGGTGGCCTCGTAGCCGAACAGCGCCCGCCGGGCCTTCCTCGTCTTCCCCGTTCGGCCGGTGGTGGTGTCGGGGCGGTCGCGGTGGTCGCCGTCGCGCACGTACCAGGCGGCGTCGGGGTCGGTGGCGGTGTGGTCGCTGGTGGGGTGGCGGCCGGCGGAGAAGGTGCGCACGGGGGTGGCGTCGACGGCCACGGAGCCGTCCCAGTACTCGTCGATCAGGGGGCGGGCGGGGGCGAGGGAGGCCTCCACGATGCGGTTGGTGACCTCGACCAGCAGCGTGCGGCGCGCGTCGAGTTCGCGCTGGTCCGCTGCGGCTTCGAGGGCGGCGGCGTCGTCCCGCTTGAGGCGGTGCTTGGGCAGCGGGGAGGGGTCCATGACGGCCTCGACGTCGTGGAAGGTGCGCCGCACCGCGAGGTAGGCGGCCTCGAACCCGTCGGCGCTCTCGGGCCAGGGGGGAAGGGCGAGTTGGGTGCGGGCCGCGGTGGGGAGCCGGTAGGCGAGGAGGTCGGCGACGTCGGCCAGGACGACGCGGCCGCTGCTGCGCCAGGAGGCGAGGGTCATGCCGGTGAGCAGGGCCTGGACGGTGACGGTGCGCGGGCGTCCGGCCGGGGACTTGCGTCGGGCCGTGAGGGCGCGGGTGATGGGCGCGACGGCGCCCGTGCGGTCGACGAACTGGCGGGCGCGGGTGGCTTCGGCGCGGGTCACGGCCTGGTGGCGGCCGGGGAGTTGGTGGCGGGCGTGGTCGGTGAGGGCGGGGCGGGGGACGCGGTGGGCGGGGTGGGTCACGGCATCTCCCTGAGGATCGCGGCGGCGGTGTCGGGGCTGGTGCCCCTGAGGTGGGGAAGGAAGCGGGACAGGGCGTGGAGGGAGTCCAGTCCGGCGGCGGCCAGCAGGACCGGCAGCGGGATGGGCACGTCCAGGCGCTCGACGATCCAGGTGGCGCGGCAGCGGCCCATGACCAGGCGCGGCACCCTGCTGTCCGCCGTGGTGCGGGCGGTGAAGTTGGTGACGGTGTTGGTGCCGCGGGTGTGGCTGGAGGGCCGGAACAGCCAGCCGGTGCCCGCGTGCCGGGCGGCTTCGGCCAGAGCACGTTCGTAGGGGCGCGAGCACAGCACGAGCCGCGCCCGGGGGCCGCGCACGGCCACGACGCAGGCGCCGTCGGCCAGGACGCGCACGTCGTGGCCGCGCAACGGGATGACCTCCGGGCTGTCGAGGCCGCACCCGAAGCCGACGGCCAGCAGCACGCGCACGCCTCGGCGCAGTTCCTCGGTGGGCTGGCCCGCGGCCCAGGCCCACAGCGCTGCCTTGTGCGCCCGGGCGTAGGGAGGGGAGGCCTTCGAGCCGGACAGCGGTACGCCGGCGGGGCGCTGGGGGCCGAACGCGGCGGTGCGGATGGCGTTCAGGCGGGCGCGGTAGTTGGCGCGGCTGGCCGGGCTGATGCCGGTCAGCGCGGTGGCGGTGAAGTGCTCGACCACGGCCTCCTCCAGCCAGCGCCTCGCGTCGACGGGGTGGCCGTGGTGGTCGGCGAACACCGCGAGGCGGGTCAGCGCGGTGAGCAGGTCGCGGGCGCGGTAGGTCGTGTCGGGCAGCGCGGCGGCGACGGTGGCCTTGACCTCGGCCTCGACCCGCTGCCAGGCCGGTGGTGCGTGCACGGGCCGGTAGCGGGCGATGTGGCGGTCCATCATGTGCCTCCAGATGAACACCCCCGGCGGGGTGTCATTGGAATAGCATGCGTGGCTCGGGGGCCGCGGGGGCGAACCGGGAGGTCCGCATGGGTGAGACTGGGGTCCGTGCCCCGAGGAGACAGCCGATCCCGCAGCCCGCGCGCCTACGCGCTCCCCGCGCCTGCCGGCGGCGGTACTGCCCGGGTGTGGCCGAGGGCCCCGTTGGCTGACCATCACGGGGCCAGGGTCGCCCAGGCCCTGGCCCTGAACCTGGCCCTCGCCCTGGAGGAGTGCGGCTGGTCGGTCGCGGAGCTCTCCCGCCGCTCCGGCGCCAGCCGGCTGACGATCGCCAACGTGCTGCAGGGCGAGGTCTGGCCCGACCTGCTGACCATCGCCGGCCTGGAGAAGGCCCTGGACCGGGACCTGTGGCCCGGCCGCAGGGTGTGAACGCCCGCCCGGCGAACGGGACGGGGAAGAAGGTGGGGGCATGGCGCCTGTCCGTGTACCGGGCGCCCGGCGCGACGGCGCGGGGCACCCGTTGGGGTGAAGGCGCGGCTCATCGGCCCGCGGGCTCCCGCGTCCGCGTTAGGGTGCCGGGAAACGACCGGGGCCGCCGCGCCTGGCCGTGCCCGGCCCCTCGGGGCGCGGGCACGGCCGATGACATGGGTGTCAGCTGTGTGTCCGAGGGTCGTCACGGGCCGTCGCCGAGGTAGGAGTCGGCGGCGGCCCGGCCTCGTTGCGCGCGTGCGCGCGGCCGGGTCAGGGCACGGGCGCCTCCGGGGGGCCCGGGGCCGGGCTCGCGGGCGCGGTGCGGTGGTAGACCACGGCCCGGGGGTGGAGCTCGGTTTTCACCAGCAGGCCCTGCGCGGCCATCCGGTCCAGGACCGGGCGCACACTGCGCACGTTCGCGTGGCCGATCTCCCGCGCGACGTGGCCGGCCGTCAGGCTCCGGCCGTGCGGGATGCGTTCCAGCGCGCGTGCGACCCGCTCGGCGAGGACGGGCCCCACCCCGCCCGCCGTGGCGGGCGGGGTGGGGCGGCGTTGGGGCGGCACGATCCACGTGGTCCCGTCCGGTGCGCGGTGGATGCCGTCCGGGTCCCCGGTCGCGCCTGCGCGGGCTGCCGGCGCGGACCTGTCCGTGCCTCGGGCGCCGGTGCCGGACAGCTGCCCGGCGTCCGGGGCGGGGGCGTCCCTGCTGCCCCCGGCGGGCCCGTCCCCGCGGGGACGGGGTTCCGGGCCCTCACGGGTGTCCGGCCCGGCGGCACCAGGAGCGGTGTCCTGTGCCGGGCCCGCATCGCCGGGGGCGTCCAGGCCGGTCAGGGGCGGTACGTTCTCCAGCCATGTCCGCAGGGTCCGGGAGCGGACGATGTACTGCTCGGCCTGTTCCTCGAACTCCCTGAGAAGCGCGACTGCGGCCGCCGGGTCCGTCAGCGCGGCCTCCCAGGTCAGGGTGATCCCGTCCATGGCCGCAACCCTAGAGCCGTCATCACCGTGCGCAATGGTGCGAATACGGATCTCCACCCTGACGAGTGACCGCACCCGCGTTGCGGCGACGGCCCGCAGCCCACAGGGCTGCCCGGCCCGCACGGCGCGCCCGCCCCGTCCGCACCCGGATGCGGCACACCGGCATGCCATTCCAATGGCATGCGCGCACAGTGGTGACCATGCGCACCCTGCGATCCGCGCGCCCCCGCCGGGCCGTCGCCGTCGTCCTGCTGGACCGTCCCGCCGAGCGGGTCCTGCTGCACCAGGCGGCCGGCCGGTGGACACCGCCGCTCACCTCGGCGACCGCCCGCGCGGCCTGCCCGCAGGCCGCACTGCTGGCGGCCCGGCGCTGGTGGGGCCTGCCGCGGGCCCGCCTGGCCGCCGTCGCCGCCAGCGCGCACACGGCGCCGGCGCACGGCGGCCCCGCCCACCTGGCGCTGGTGATCGCGCCCGCGGGGTTCCCACTGCCACCGCGCGGGCCGGCACCAGGCCCCTGGCGCTGGTGGCCCGTCGCCGCCCTGCGGAGCGAGGCCGCCGTCCGCCCGCACGAACTCGCTGTGTTCCTCGACGGGTACCTCCAGGGGTGGCTTCCCGACGGCACCCACACCCTGAGCTGGTGACGGAACCTGAGCCGCTGTCACCCGCACGGGGGACAGCGGCGGCACCGGGCTTGGCCCGCGCCCGCGCCACCGCTACCGTGCCGCTGGTGGAGACTCCCCGGTCCTGGAGCGAGGTGAAGACCCCGGCCCAGGCCCAGGCCCTGGCCGCCGAGTTCGACCGCCGCGCCCGCGAAGCAGCCGCCCAGGCGGCGATGTACGGGCGGCTGCGGGACGCGGCCGCCGACCTGCCGCACCTGGCCGCCCTGTGGGACGACCTCGTCGCCCGCCCGCCCCACCTCGCCCTCACCCTGCCCACCACCGCCCCACCGCCCCCTCCCACCGCCCCGGCCCGCCCGGCACCCGAGCCGGCCCGCGCCGCCGAAGCCACGCCCCTGGACACCGCCCTGGTCCTCGCGCTCATGGGCCAGTCCCCCGGACGCCTGTGGTCTGCCGAGGACGTCCGCACCGCCGTCAACGCCCCCTCCCGCCGCGAGGTACGCAAAGGGCTGCGCGCACTCGCCCGCCAGGGCCTGCTGGAAGAAGTGGTCCGCAAGGCCCGCCACGTCCTGTTCCGCATTCCGCCGCCGCGCACCGCCGCGATCTGACGGGCCCCCGCACCCTGCGCGGCTGCCGGTGACGCCCGCGGCGCCGCAGGCGTCGGCCGTCCGCCGGCGGGCCGCACCGCACCGCGCCACCGGAGCGGCCCGGCACGGGCACGTCCGCGACGGGCACGACCCCCTCGCACGCATCCCGGATCTGGTTGCGCTTCGGCAAGCGCAACCACCGCACCGTGAACGACGCGACCCCACCGGCGCGAAGCGCATCCCGGACGCCGTCGTCCCCGACGGCCACTGCGGCCCGTTCATCGACCGCCGGGACGCCTCCCGCTGTGCCGTCAGCACCGTCGCCGCCGAGCGCCTGCCGATCCGCAAGGACGGGCACGCCTGTCCTCACCCGGCCCCGGAGCACCCCCACGCCCGCCTCCCCGGGTGGCGGGCCAGGCCCGCCTCGACGCCCGGCTCCCGGGCTCGACCCCGTGATCACCGCGATGCGGTAGTGACCGTCACCGCCCGGACCGAGCGGGCCCTGCGGGACGTGACGCAGCCGCTCCCCACCGGCCGGCCCGGGCGCACCGACGGCAAGCCCGCCAGCCGGGAACGACCTCTGCCACACAGCCGCCGTTCTCGTGCGGTGGGACCCCGGGCCGCCACCGTCCCGGCCGCCCTGCACCGTCGCCGTGCCGACGAAACCGTGGACGTGCGGCGAAGGCTCCGCCGAAGCGACACGGAACGACGCGGGCGCCCGTACCGGGCAGACACGGCGACCACCAGAACCACGACCCCGCCGGCCGAGGACACCGCCCTGCACAGCCGGACGATCAGGCCGTCCGCCGCCATCGTCCCGATCACCCGGAACACCGCACAGCGCCCCGAACCGGACCGGCTCCTCCCGCCCGCCGCCGAGCAGGAGCACCGCGGCCCCGTCCGGCGCCCCGCCGCACAGGACCGGGGCGCTCACGTGCCGCGGCCACGCAGGCGGACGGGCCACCGGCACCGGACGCCGCAGCGACACGGGTACGTCGGCCACCCCGGCCCGGGCCGCCAACGCCCTCACCACGCCCCGAAGACCGTCCGGCACCGGCCGGGCACCCCGCGCCGGGGACGACCGCGCCCCTCCGCTCCCCGGCGGTCGCCTCGCCCATGCCACGCCCGGCCGCAACGCGCCGTGGCCCACAGCCCCGGTGACCCGCCCGGCACCAATGCGAACGACAGTGCGCCGACGCCCGACGCGTGCTCGGCACAGCGTTCCCGCCCCGCCGCAGGAGCCCGGGCCGTTCCTGGCCGCCGGGACCTTCAGAGCTCCGGCGGGGAGGAAACGGGTACCGGGCAGGCAGCCCGCCGCCCCGCAGGCGGGCACAGGAACGTCAGGCCTTGATACCCAGGCTGTTCAGAATGTCACTCGTGTCGAGGTCGAACCTGCCCGAATTCCCGTACTGGTCGTAGACGATGACGTATGTACCCCAATCCAAGCGGGCACCGGAAAAGCCTTCTTCAACGGAGTCGAAACAGTAACTCCCTTCCTTCGAGTTGCCCGACTCCACCCAGGTGAAGCACAGACTCCAATTCTTGTCGGACGCCCCACTGTCGTAGACCGTTACCAGCGAGTCGCCCAGGTTGAAGAAGGCGTTGGAGGCCCCCGCAATCATTTGGGCCTTCTCGTGAGGTTCATCGTCCCAGACATACGCCCCGTGGAACCATGCATACCAGTGCGAATAGTCCGGGCCCTGGCTTGTCAACTGATAGACGCACATTTTATTGTATCTGGGAGCTGCGCTTTGGTAGCTGTGTGCGTCGAACGTGACGAACTTGAATCTAGGGCGCTTGCAGGAAAGATAGTAATTGACGGGATTGAATTTCCATTCGTTCTCCTTGTAGACGTCGGGGAGCCAGTAGGAGGCCTTTTCGTGACGCCAGTCGACGTCGTCTATCCCGTAGGCGAAGGGGGCCTTAGGCTGGAAGTTGACCGGAGTGTGGAAAGATTCGGAATCGTAGGAGAGCCAGAAATCCTTGCCTGTGTCGGTCGCCACATGGACACCGATATTTATGGAGGTCGCGGTATCAGATGAGCAGTACACGTAGAAGGTGATCTGCTGGCCGACGCCGTCCGGCTTCTTGCCGCTGCCGAGGTCGGGGATCGCGGTGAACTGGTTCTTCTGGTGGGTGTAGCACCATCCGGAGGAGCCGTTCCAGGTGAGCTTCTCCTTGCTGGTGTACTGGATGAATTGAGTCTTGTCGGCGAGGTGGTCGAGGGGGACCTCCATGACCTTGTCGTCGGTGTCCCGGCATTCGATGAAGACCGTCACGCTGATCCGGTTAAGGCCGTTCGCGTAGATCTGGCAGTCCTGTTGCCCGCTGTCCGTGATGACCGCCTTCAGGCTCGTCACCCTGTCCCACGTGGATTCCGTCATGACACTTTCCTTCGTTCGCTGCAGCGAGGCCGGTTCGATTGAATTCGCGGCTCGGCGTCCGTGCGGCCCGGAGGCCGTGCGCTACCACAGGATCCCGAAGTATCCCAGGAGGTATTTGTCGCCATGGCAGGGCTCTACCCACCTGGGCCTCAGTGAGCCTGCCTGTCCGGTGGGCATCGCCGCCATGCTGCGCGCACCTGCGAAGTCCCTGTAACCGGCCTTCCACGCTTGCTCTATGCAATCGACCTCGGCGCACCCCCACTTGTAGTCCGATACATCGCCGACAGTATTTCTGGCGTCCATCAGACCCTGCGGATACTCCATGTGCCAAAATTTATTCGTGTCTACGAGTTGCGATATTCCTGTCAGTCGGGTGTTTCCGGTCAGCGGGCCGCTGCTGCCCATGAAGATCGTTTTATTCTCGTCGTTCATCTGCAGCCCCGCCAGCATTCGCATATTACGGTTACGTCCGAATCCGAATTCAGGGGCTAGGCGCTGGTCGTTGTACCTCCCGTTGAGCCAGTCGACCGATCCTTGAAGTTTGTTCTTCAGGGGGTTCCATTCGGGCCCTTCCGGCATGCGGTGCGGGCCCCCAGTCGTGTGCGTGCGGCCTGCCGGAAGGGGGTATTCGTGGTCCGGTGCGCCGAATGTGTTTTCCCCGAGGTGTGCGTAGGGGAATCGTTCACGGAAGGTGCTTCCTTCGATTCCGGTGGACATTTCGGCTGCGGTGGCGGCCTCCGTGGCGATTTCGATGCCTTCTGTGGCGCGGCCGAGCGAGGCCAGGCTGCCCAGTCCTGCGAGGCCGGTGCCGAGGGAGACCCAGCCGAGGATGGAGGAGGCTTTGGGGGAGGCTTTTTCCAGTGCGCCGCCGGCGATGGCGGTGATGTCGGCAGTGGCCGCCAGGGCTCCGAAGACGAGGCTGGTGGCGGAGGCGCTTTCCAGGGCGGCGATGAGTCCGCCGGCGGCGACGATGGAGGCGCCGCCGGTGAAGGCCGCGGCTGCGAGTCCGAGGATGCCGAGGCCGATGCCCAGCCAGGCTCCCCAGCTGAGGTGGCCGGTGGGGTCGGTGTGGTTAATCGGGTCGCCGGCGCAGTAGGCGTAGGGGTTGATGCCGCCGGGGCCGAAGGGGCTGAGGCTGTCGGGTGCGGTGAAGCGCATGAGGCCGGGGTGGTAGGGGCGGTAGCCGTTGCCCAGGTGCAGCCATCCGGTGTCGGGGTCGGTGCGTTCGCCGGTGTAGCCGAGGACGCTGGCGCCTGCTTTCGGGGGTTGGTCGCCGTAGGGGGTGTAGGCGTATTCCTCGGGCGTCTTGGACCCGGTGGCGAGCAGGACGGTGCGCTGGGCGTCGGTGCCCAGCAGACGGGTGTCGTCGGTGCGGTGCTGGGCGGCGCACGCCCAGGCGAGCTGCAGCAGGCGGGTGCTGGTGCTGTTCTCGGTGACCGCGGCCAGGGTGCCGTTGCGGTAGGACAGGACGCTGGTGGCGGTGCCGGTGGTCTGGGTGAGGAGGCGGTCCAGCGGGTCGTATCCGTAGGTGCTCGTCGCGCCGGTGGTGCCGGCGGTGCGCAGGCGGCCCAGGGCGTCGTAGGTGAGGGTGCGTCCGGTGTCGTCGGTGGTCAGGCGTCCGGCCTTGTCGTAGGCCAGGGTGGCGCTCGGGTAGTCGTGGTGGGTGTGCTCGACGCGGGTGAGCTGGCACGGGTCGTCGGCGGAGAAGTGGTAGGTCGCGGTATCGGATCCGCTGGAGAAAGCGGTCTGGCAGGTGGTGATGTTGGCGTAGGCGTCGTAGGTGAACGTCTGGGCGGTGACGGCGTTGCCGCGGTGGTCCTTGGGGGGCGCAGTGCCCTGGCAGGTGTAGGCGGTGAGGCGGTTGCGCTTGTCGTAGGTGTACTTCTCGTCGCGCAGCGGGGTAGTGCTGCCGCTGTGGGTGAGGGTGCGGCGGGCGAGGGTGTCGTTGTCGTTCCATTCCTGGGTGAGGGTCCAGGAGTTCTTGTTGCCGTCGGTGATGGTGCGCTTCGCTTCGCGGCCGAAGTCGTCCAGGGCGAGTTCGGTGGTCAGTTTGTGGCCGGTGGTGTCGGTGGCGGTCCATCCGCTGACGCGGCCGATGTCGTCGTAGTCGACGACCGCCTGGGTGCCGTCGCCGTCCACGAGTGCCTCGGTGCGGCCGTACTCGTCCCGGGTGGTCTTCTGGACGGCGCCGTCGACCGCGGTGTAGCTGTGTTCCAGGCCTGCCACGGTGTAGGCGGCCTTCGTGGTGAGGGTCTTCGTGTCGGTCTTGGTGGTGTCGGCCTTGACCAGCCCGGAGGGGTAGTAGTCGCGGGTGCGGGTGACGGCGCCCTCGACGGCCTCGGTCAGGGCTCCGGTTCCCGGGTCGCGGGTGAACGCCTGGGTGATGGTGCCGGCCTTGACCTCGGTGAGGGCGTTTCCCAGCTCGATTGCGTACTGGTAGGTGCTGGCCTGGCCGTCGGGTGCCTGGGCCCGGGCCGGGCGGGGGTCGGCGTCCTGGGCGTACCGGTAGGACCAGGTGCGTCGGCCCGCGGTGGTGGAGGTTCGCCGGCCCAGGGCGTCGAAGGTCTGCGTTCCGTAGGCCGTTCCGTCGACGCTCACGCCGGTGGCGAGCGGTTGAGCGGAGAACGGGGCGTAGGTGCGGGAGATCTTCGTTCCGTCGGGCAAGGTGGTGAGGGTGAGCCGGCCGCGCACGTCGTAGTCGTGGAGCGTCACGTGACCGAGTTCGTCGGTCGCCCTGCGGAGCCGGCCCCAGCCGTCGTACTCCATCGTGCGCTTGCCCCGCGGGGTGTGGGCGGAGCCGCGCTCGAAGCGTTCGACGCTCAGCGGCCGCAGGCGCAGGTCGTGGGTGGTGACCTGGGTGCCGGTGGCCACGGTCGTGCTCTTCAGCGCCTGGGTGGTGACTGTCTGATCGACGGGATCGACCCGGGTGAGGCTGGTGGGGCCGTCGGTGTTCTCAGTGGTCAGCGGCTGGCCCCAGTCGTCGTAGGTGACCGTCTGACCCAGCTTCGCGGTGGTGCCGTCGCGGGTGAGGTCGAAGGCCGTGGCGGTGGCCGCGCGGCCCTGCTCGTCGTAGCCGGCAGTCCTCAGCGTGAACCAGTCGGGCTTGGTGGCGTCGATGTCCAGGCGTTCGGTCGCGACGGACCGGCCGGCGCCGTCGAGGGTGTCGCGGACCTGGTTGCCGCGGGCGTCGGTGGACGTCACCACGAACCCTTTGCCGCCCGGGCCGAGCGCGTACTGGTGGGTCTGCGTCGCGACATGGGCCGTGTCGGGGTTCACGGTGCGCTTGACCAGGCGGCCCAGGTGGTCGTAGGTCATCTCCGCTTTGCTGCCCTGCGGGTCCGTGACCGCCCGCAGGCGCCCGGTGAAACGCGAACGCGTCTGGGAACGCGTGACCCTGAGCTTCCTGACCTTGTCGTCGGCCGTGAGGGTGTGGCTCTGGAGGAGAGCGTCCCCGTCGACCTTGAACGTGAACGTGTGGGTCGCGGCGTAAGAGGTGCCCTTGGCACCGTCGGGGTACTCGGTCTCGACCGTGCCGGTGACACGGCCGAACTCCTTGGCATCAGTCGTCTCGTGGCTGTAGGTCGTCTCGTCGAGGAGCGTGCCGTCGCCCTGATGGGACTCCTTCGACTTCAGAACGACCTTGGGCACCCGCGTGTCCTTGGTGCTCGCGGCCTCGTAGGTGTAGGTGGTCGCGTAGACAGGTGCCTTGAACTCCCCGGTGTCCGGCGGGGTCCGGGTGACGCTCTTGAGGAAGCGGGTGAAGCCGTTGGGGTCGGGCGGGCAGTCCTTGTGGTCTTTGTCCTCGCTGCCGGTCGCGGGGTAGAAGGCCCAGGTGGTGATGGTCTTGTCGGGGTCGGTCCGGCTGACCGGGTTGCCCTGCGTGTCGAAGACGGTCTCCGTCGTCTCGGAGCGGGTCTTCGACGTGCCCGGATGCTGGGGGTCGGGCTTGCCCCAGGTGACGGTGCGGGTCTTGGGGAGCTGGAAGTTTGCCGGCTGCTTGTCGATGGACGCGCCCGGCACCACGTTGTACACGGTCCGGGTGGTCGTCGAGTAGCCGTTCTGGTGCGCGTACTCTTCGACGAGCAGGTGGAACTTGTCGTAGGTGCGTTTGACCTCCGTGGTCTGGCCCGCGCAGGCCCGCGACTCGACCGAGTAGTAGGTGTAGCCGGAGTCCTCGATCGCGTACAGGTTGTCCGAACCCGGGTCCCAGGCCACACCGGACTGGCCGCCGACGAAGTTGTAGTCGCTGTAGGTGTAGGTCGACTTGACCACGGGCTGGCCCGCCCCTGGGTCCTGCCTGAACATGGTCACGTACGGCAGGGGCTTCAGCTCCGGTGGGGCCGTGGTCGGGAACTGGTGCCCGTCGTCGCTGTAGACGACGGACTCCGTCATCCCGCCCGGCAGGGTCACGGCCGTGAGCCACATCCCCCACGCCCCGTCCTTCCCCACGACGGAGTAGACCAGGTCCCACTTCAGCAGTTCCTTGCCGTAGGGGTCGGTGTGGCTTACCTCCGTGAGCCGGTCGTCCGTGAACTTCAGGTTGACGTTGAAGGCCTCGTCCTGGCCCGGCAGCACCTTGATGACGGGACGGGACTGGTCGGTGTAGTCCGCGGTGAGCAGGACATCCTTGTTCTCGTCGGAGACCTTCGTCAGGTACGGCTGTTGACCTTTGTGCTGCCACTCCAGGTCCAGCCGGCGACCGGCGGGTGTCAGCAGGACCGTGGGCACCTTCAGCGGGTAGCCGTCCTTCGGGCCGGTGAGGATCTCCACGTCACCGGACTTGTGGACGATCTTGTAGGAGCTGTCGTCCATGGTCATGCTGACCGTGACGAGGGGGTTCTGCGAGAGCTCGACCCGCTTCTTGTCCGGCACCTCCCGGGTCTTGTACTGATCGCCGCTGGCGAGGCTCAGTCGGCCGGCGTCCTTGTCGTAGACGGTCAGTCCCAGTGAAACGCCCTGACCGAAGCCGTAGTTCGCCTGGCTGAGCGGCGAGTAGCTCAGCTCCAGCGGCAGGGCCGGGCCCAGGTTGCGGTTGCCGACCAGGTGACCCAGCGTGATCCCGGCAGTGAACAGGCCTGTGCGCGGATCGACCCCACCCGACACCGCGCTGGCGAAGTTGCCGCCCTGGGTAAAGAAACTCGGCGAACTCATGACACGAACTCCCTGTGCCTCGGAAGTCGGCTTGCCGGACGGCACACGAGACGACCCGGTCAGTGAGACGGAGGCGGGCGCCGTTCACCGCTGAGGCCCCCCTGGTCCTGTCCGCAGGTAGCCGAACCAGCCCCTACCAGGGGCCGGCACCGCGCTGGAGCACACGGGGGCAGAACATCACACGACAGGCATCATCTGTGCACTGACTATTAGTCTCCGCCTCCACGCGCACCGCCACCACCCGAACGGCCGCCCTCGCACACGCCGCGAAGGGCGTAGCACGTGGCACCCAACGCAGCATCTGCAGCGGGCCCAAAGCACCGGAGCATGGCCGGCCCGATGTCGCATCCACCGTCATGCGCGCTGCCCCACGCAAACGGGAACTCGTCATCCATCCCAACCCGGCTCCGACTTCGAGGTCCTCACGCACCTCCGGATACGCCGAGGGCCCTTCACGCTTTCGTGAGGGCCCTCGGCGTTTGTGCTGGTCAGGATGGGTGCGTGGGGTAGGGGTCAGGGTTCGGTGCTGTGGCGCCTGGGGTCCAGTAGTGGGAGTTGTTGGGGGTGCGGCGCCGGGCCGGCTGGCGGCTTGGAGGGTGTCGAGTTCATGTGGCGACCATGTGAGGCATCCGGGCATGTCCTGCCAAGCACCCGAGTGATCTGCCGGGGGCTGGAACACGGGGAGGGTAGTCAAGTACCAGGCCGCCTGCGCGGCCTGGTACTTGACTCCAATGAACGGACGTGCGGGTATGCGGTGTCGAAATGGTGGGACCAGGCTGGCCGTCGGAGGTCTTCCCGGTCGGCGATCGAAATGCTGCGCGCTGGGTGTGACGGAGTGGCTCTCGTGAGCGCGTCGGCTGGCCGGTCGGCGGTCTATGGCGAGCACAACCTGTATGACCTCGGCCAAGTGCCGATGGACGACCTGCGCGCTTCGGGCTTCACGACGGTCATTCTGTGGAAGTTGAACATCGATAAGCAGGGTGACCTGTACTACTGCAAGGGCCGCTACGGCAAGGACCGCAAACTGGTCTCCGACGGTGCCTACGTCGGCGACCCCGAGTGGCCCAGCCATCTGGCGACGCTGAAGAAGCAACAGCCCACGTCCGTCACCCGGCTCGAACTCTCCATCGGTGAAGCGGGCGGCGACGACTGGAGCATCATCAAGGATTCGATCGGCCGCCACGGAACCGGCCCGTCCAGCGTGCTGTATCGAAACTTTCAGGCGTTGCGGAAGGCGACCGGGGCCGACGCAATCAACAACGACGACGAGGAATGCTACGACGCCGACTCGACCGTCACGTTCGCGAAGATGACACAGGTGATCGGCTACACCGGCTTCACTCTCGCCCCCTACACAAACGTCGCGCATTGGAGGGGTGTCAAGGATGGCCTCGGTGCGTTTGTGGATCGCGTGTACTTGCAGGCCTACAGCGGCGGGGCGAGCAACGACCCCCAGCAGTGGACGCGGGATCTGGGCATGCCGGTCGACCCCGGTCTGTGGAGCGTCCACGATGAGAACGGCGGTAACTGCAACAGGGGCGACGACCCAACGGCGGTGAAAGACAAGATGAGCGCCTGGAACACACCCCGAGGTAGTGTCCCTGGCGGTTTCATGTTCCTCTACGAGGACATGATGGAATGCTCCAAGGCTGGCAAACTCTCTGACTACGCCAGAGTGATCAACGAAGCCACGGGCGGCGCGGTCGCCCCCTGATCAACTCGTATGCCGCAACCGGCCAGTCGACCCAACAGCTGACCGGCCGTTTTGCTGTCCGAACGGATGGGCCGCCAGGCAACAGCGGAGTCGGCTGATCGATCCGGGGACCGAAGGGCTATTGAAGATCCGGAAGGGCGTCCCGGCCGCCTTCGGGCGCGGGGCCTCCGTTGGCCTCGACGATGTCCTCCGGCGTCCTCCCGCCACCAACCCACTGACCGGCGATCGCCGCCTGCTTTGCCGGGGACTGCCGCCGAAACCAGTCCAGCTGCTTTCCTGAGAGAAGCTCCAGGAAGTTGTCGACCGCGCTCATGAGTGCTCCTTGGACAGAGGGTTCTTGCTCCTCTCTTCCTACCGTGTACAAGTGCTCACCGCGCGGCCGCACGGGGGGCGTTCGCCGCCGCCGTTCCAGGTGCCGGCGTGGAGAACAGCGCAGCGCACGTAGGGTGACGGCCCCTTCCGGACCGGCTGGCTGAGGTCGGTGCCCCAGCAGGCGACATTCACCCGAGCAGAGGGAAGGCCCCGGGCAGCGGGCAGCGCACACCGCCTCCGGTCGGCCGGACGAGGGCCCTGGGAGACGATCTCCGGCGACGTGGGAAGTGGTGCTCGGCCGGCCAGGCGTCTCCGCAGGTCAACGGATTCTGTCGGTTGGCCACATATGAACGGCCGGTCGACTCAACAGTCGACCGGCCGTTCTGTTGTCCGGAGACGCCGTTCGGCGTTTGTGCTGGTGAAGCGGGAGTGCCCCGCCTGTTCAGGGCGGTTGTGGCCGCTTCTGAGCAGGCCAGGGCCCGGTGACCGTCCCCGTGTTGCTTGAGGCCGCCTGTTCGAGGTGGCTGGTGGGGGCCCAGGTGCCGAGGGGCTTGGTTTTGCGCCGGTGATGTCCCACGCGCGGGACACCCCGAGCTCGTGCTGGACGGTGTCGTCGACAGCCTCCACGACGGCGGCCGGCGCAGGTGCAGAAGCGGCGCAAAGGCCTCGTTTCGCTAGAACAAGACTAATCATCTGATTTCGGATGAGTATCTATGCGGATAGAGATCGGTCGATCACAGAAATAGGCTGCTTGCTGACCGAAGGCTGTCGGGAGGGGAAGCCAGTGGGCGATCTCAAGGTTGATCCGGGTGAGATATACAAGTCCGCAGGTGTGGCGCGGGCCATCGGCGAGGACTTCGCGAAGCCTTGCCAGGCAGTCGTTACTGCCAGTCACGCGGCTGTCGGTCAGCTGACGGGTTGGTCGGTGGCCGCGCGGCTCGGCCAGGTGGCGGGCGGCTGGGAGCCCGTGCTGTCGGGGATCGGCGACCGTCTCAAGAAGACGGCCGACAACCTCACCACCACGGCGCAGGCCTACACGAACAACGAGCACGCCAACGTCGAGGTCTGGCACAAGCAGAAGATCGGCGAGGCGTGGGAGAAGCCGGGCCAGTGAGCAACGACTTCGAACTGCTGCTCAGCTTCGACCCGACCGGACTGCATGACGCCGCCAAGGCGTGGCGCGCGTTGTCCAACGGCGCCCAGTCCGCCGACACCAGGCATCGCAACCAGGTCAACGGACCGCTGCGACACTCCAATTGGGATGGGGACGACGCGAAACTGGCGTTCGCCACCTTGGGCCGGACCGAGCAGACCCTGGAGATCGTGCGGGTCGAGTCCGCTTCTGTCGCACTGACCCTGGACACCGTCGCCAACCGGATCTACCAGGCACAGACCAACCTGAAGAACGCCGTGCACCGCGCCGAGGAGTGGGGCCTGACCGTCGGCTCCGACGGGACAGTGGCTCTGCCGCCGCTGGACAAGGGCGAGCAGAATGATCCCGAAGCCAGATCCGACCCCGCACGCAAGGCGCTGGCCACCTTGCAGGGGGACGCGCAGGACCGGATCAACAGAGCTTTGGCCGATGCGAAAGAGGCGAACGACCAGGGGGAGCGTGCCCTCGGCCGCCTCGATGCCGACATCCTGACCCGGCCGAGGGTGTTCGGCTCCACCGCCGAGACCGCCACCGATGTGAAGGACGTGGCGAAGGACCTCGGCCTCGATCTGTACGTCCCTGACAACAAGGACCCGCAGAAGTCCGTCGACTGGTGGAAGTCGCTGACCCCTGAGCAGCAGAGCAGCTACATCGCGCTGTACCCGGACAAGGTCGGAGGGCTGGACGGTCTGCCCGCAACGGTTCGGGACGAGGCGAACCGGCTGGTCCTCGATCAGCAACTGGACGCGCTGGAGGCCGGTAACCCGCGCGGGAGCGGCATGACGTCCGACGAGTACAACGCCCTCCAGGCAAAGCTGGTGAAGTTCAAGGAGCAGCTCGACCAGCGCGACAGCGCGGCCGAGGACAAGCAGTTGTTCCTGCTCGGGTTCGATGCCAAGGCCTACGACGGCGACGGTAAGACGATCATCGCCATGGGGAACCCCGACACCGCCGACCACACCGCAGTCCTGGTGCCGGGGACGGGAACGACGATCGACAGCACGCACGGGAACCTCGCACGCGTCAACGACATGCAGGACGCCGCGATGTCGGCGTCGGAGGGGAAGAATCCGAAGGTGTCGGTGGTCTATTGGCTCGGATACGACGCCCCCGAGATCCCGGTCGTGGAAGCGAACAACCTCTCCGTCGGCTGGACGTCCCGGGCCGAGGACGGCGCCGAGGCCCTGCGCCAGTTCACCCAGGGCACCCGGGTCGCCCAGGGCGACCACCACAGTCATCTCTCGGTCTTCAGCCACAGCTATGGGACGACGCTCGTAGGTGCGGCCGCCGCGGGTGGGAACGGACTGGGCGCCGACGACATCGTCGCCATCGCGAGTCCCGGAATGACCGTCCAGCGTGCCGACCAGCTCCACATCGACCCGAGCCACTTCTGGACCGGCAGGGCGGCGGACGACCCGATCGAAATCGCCGCAGGACTCACTCTCGGCGACGATCCGATGATCGACCGGTTCGGCGGGAACAACTTCGAGGTCGACACATCCGGACACAGCGGGTACTGGGACGGCGGCAAGAGCCTCGACAACCAGGGCCGCCTCATCATCGGGAGGCCGCCGACCACGGTTCCCAAGCTGCACGACAGCCCGCCACCTCCCCCGTGACCGCTAAAGCTGGGCCGACCAGGGCCGGCCTGGCTGTTCCGGTTGCTCACCCCCGTCTCGGCCGCAAGGAATCTCACTGTGCCGCTCCCCCTTCCACGACCCGCCGCACGCCGTGTCGGAGCCCGACGTCTGGGCGCTGCCGCGATAGCGCTCTGCCTGCCACTGATCCTCGGAGGATGCATGTCCACGCCCGGGCCCAACGATCCTCTCCCCGTCAAGGCCCGCCAGGACGCCCAGGACTGGGCCCAACACATGACCGAGTACATGGCGCAGACCGCCGGAGCAGTCCTCGACCCCGGCAGCGCCAAGCCGCTCTTCAGCGACTGCGTCGGCAAAAATGACGAGGTCCGGGAGGACGGCCGGTACAAACTGATGTACGCGGTCTACAGCTCCACCCCACTCGAACAGCATCCTGAGGCCGTCCGCAAGGTCCGCGCGATGCTCGAACAGCAGGGCTTCAAGATCGACGGCTACCGGGAGAGCGTCAACGGCAAGGTGGACACAGTCCTCGACGCATCCCAGGCATCGAGCCGATACCTGATCACCGTCGAGACCACGAGCGGAGGGCTTCTGGCCTTCAGGGTCAGAACCCCCTGCCTGATGCCTCCCGCAGCAACGGAGACTCCTAGCTGATCTCACCTCGCCCTGGCCGCGCCGACCGGCGGTCGACCGCGGACCCCGGTGACGCCGCGGGGCGGTTCCCTGACTCCTCCCTCTCAGGCCGTCCCTCGCAGGCCGTCCAGCACCATGTCCGTCAGGCGCTCCGGCAGATCCGGCTCGATCGGGCGGTGGCCGAGCAGGCAGCGGGTCTGGAGCGGGGCGCAGAGCAGTTCCAGTGCCAGGGCCGTGTCGGTGCCCGTCGGAAGTTCCCCGCGTTCGACGGCCCGGCTGACGATGACGCCGGCCTGGTCGAGGCGGGACTGCCAGAAGGTCTGCCAGGCCTCGGCGAGGTCGGGGTCGTCGGAGCTGAGCGCGGCCGCCCGGGCGACGGAGCGGCCGGTCGGGGTGGCGAGGTACTCGGCCAGCGCGCGGGCGAAGGCGGCCAGGTCGGTGCGGACGGCTCCGGTGTCGGGGACTGGGATGCCTTCGTTGCTGCCGGTGAGCATGGCGTCCAGTACGAGCTTCTCCCGACTTCCCCAACGCCGGTACACCGTAGTCTCGTTGACCCCTGCGCGGGCCGCGACCCCGGCGATGCTGAGCCGGTCGATGCCCTCCTCGGCCAGTACCTCCGTGGCGGCCGCCAGGACGGCCTGGCGGACGCGCGCGGCCCGGCCGCCCGGGCGGCGGCGGATCGGCTCCGGCGCCGGCTCCGGCGTTGGCTCCGGCTCTTCTTCGGTCATGTGTCGATCACCTCGGCCACCACATTAACGCAAGAGCGCTTGCATTAGGCGCTGCTCGGGCGCATAGTCGCTAATGCAAGCGTCCCGGCTTTAAGTGCAGCAGGAGGCACCACTATGTCCTTCACCTGGCCCCTGGACCCGCAGGACCTGTTCGTCGAGCGTTACCCGCAGATGACCCTCGGCCTCCCCGCCGACGAGGTGGACGCCGTCCGCGCCGCCGTCACCGAGATGTGGCCCGACCGGCCCGGCAGCTGGGTGTACGAGTGGTCCGCCCTCGCCGCCCGCCACGCCGAGGCCGGGCGCCACCGTCTGGCCGCGCAGGCGTACGGCTGGGCCAAGTTCCCCTCGCTCGCCGACGACCCGAAGCGAACCGCGCTCGCCCGCCAGGTCGGGCAGTACGTCCTCGCGGCCCCCGGCTTCCCGGTGGAGTTCGAGCGCCGCATGGTCACCGTCCCGTACCGCGGCGGCGACGCCACCCTGCCGATCCACCTGATGGCCGCCCCCGGCCTGCCCGCCGACGCGCCGGTCGTGCTGGCCAGCGGCGGCGTGGACTCCTGGAAGACCGACCTGCACGGCATGTGGGAGCAGCTCGCGTTCACCCTCCCGGCGCGGCTGCTGCTGTTCGACCTCCCCGGCACCGGCGAGACCGCCCACCTGCCGATGACCCCGGACGGCGGGGCCGAGGTCATCGCCGGACTGGTCTCCTTTGCCCGCGCGGCCGGCAACGGAAAGGTCGGCCACTTCGGCATCTCGATGGGCGGCTACTACTCCGCCCGGACCGGACTGGCGGGGTCGGTGGACGCCTCCGTGGTGCTCGGCGGCCCGGTGGAACGCTCCTTCGCTCCCGGTCGCGGCTTCGCCTTCGGCATGGACGGCATCGTCGGCAACGCCCTGGGCTTCGACGCCGCGCCGAGCGGGGCCGAACTCGAGAAGGCCTTCGCGGCATTCGACCTGCGCCCGCTGCTGGACCAGGACGCCAACGGGCCGATGCTGGTGGTCAACGGCACCGAGGACGTCCACGTCCCACTGGACGACACCCTGGTGTTCGAGGGGCGCCGGGACACCCGGGTCCAGCTGATCCCGGACACCGGCCACTGCGCCATCTCGCGCTTCGGCGAGGCGATGGCCGTGATCGCCCCTTGGCTGAAGGACACCCTGGCCGGTTGAGCCGGTTGAGCCGGTTGAGCCGGTTGAGCCGGTTGGCCCGGCGCTTTCGTCGCCGCGGAAGGCCCCCGCCCCGCCCGTGTGGCCGGGGCGGGGGCCTGTCGTGGTCGCGCAGGCAAGCCGGGGGGCCGCCTACTGAAGGTCCGGAAGGGCGTCCCGGCCGCCTTCGGGCGCAGGGCCTCCGTTGCCCTCGACGATGTCCTCCGGGGTCCGGCCGCCACCGACCCACTGGGCGGCAATCGCCGCCTGCCTGGTCTTGGACTGTTGCTGGAACCACTGCAGTTGCTTTCCTGAGAGAAGCTCCAGGAAGTTGTCGATCGGGCTCATCGGTGCTCCTTGGTGGAAGGTTTGTTCCGTCTTGCCTGGCGGTTCCGGGTGCCGCTCACATCGGCAGCCGGAGCCGACCGCCGATCAGGCGGGGATCGGGCGGCAGTTCTGCCCGTTCACCCACAGGGAGCCCTCGGCCCAGCCGCTCTGACACTGGTACCCGGCGCGTGTCGTGCGGTCCATGACGACGAAGTTCTCCAGCGGACCCCAGGTGGTGCTGTCGCAGGAGCGGCCCATCACGTTCGGGGGCTCGCTGCTCACCTCCTCGCACCGGATCACTTCGCCGACCCGCTTGCCGGGGGTGGCCCGGTGCGTGCTGCCGTCGGCCGCGGCGGCGGTGCCGGCGGTGCAGACACTGGTCAGGCCCAGGATCGCGGCGGCCATGCCGGTCGCGAGGAGCAGTCGTTTCATGGGGGAGGGACCTCCTTGGTGGGGGATGGGGCTCCGCAATCAGTCCCCCTGCAGTCCAGCTGCGTATCGGCCCATTCGCATGAGCACGCCTCCCCAGTTCAACAACTAGAACCGCTACGGGGAGTCGGCGAGAAGCCCCCGCCCGGGTCCGGGTCCGGGCCCGGTGCGGGCCGGGGCCTCGGCTGGGCTTACCTCTCCCCGTACGGGCGGATCGCGGCGGCCCTGCTCACGGCTTCATGCCGTTGGCAAGGAGGTCCATGGTCCGGTTGACGAGGTCTTCCAGGTCGTCCCGTTGGCCGTCGGCCACCCACTGCCACAGGGTTTCGTCGACGGCGGCCATGACGGCGACGCAGATCACGCGGATCTCCAACGAGTCGGCGTCGTGCCCGGCACGTTCGGCCAGGACGGTGGCGAGCATGTCCGCGTCCCGGGCGGCCTGTTCGGCCGTACGGCCCCGGATCACGGGCACCTCCCGGGCGAGGCGGGTGCGCTCGACGAGTTCGGTGTGTTCGGTGGCGGCGAGCTGGCCCAGGACGTCGAGGACGACGTGCCGCAGGGATTCGAGGATCGGCTCCCCGGCCGGGCGGGCCCGCAGTCCGGCCTCCAGCAGCGGGTCCTGCTCGTCGGTGAGGACGATGTCCTCCTTGGTCGTGAAGTAGCGGAAGACCGTGCTGGGCGAGACCCCGGCGGCCTCGGCGATCTGCTCGACCGGGGTCGCGTCGTAGCCCTGCTCGGCGAACAGTCGGTAGGCGGCCCGGCGGATCGTCTGGCGGGTCTCGATCTTTTTGCGCTCGCGCAGTCCGAGCCGGGGGGTCTCGGACTGTGCAGCAGCAGCGGCCGTCGTGCGTGCGGAGGACATGGACGTCATTGTTCGGCATTCCTGCGGGTGGGGGTGGGTGCGGGGGCGCGGTCGGGGGCAGCGGCGCTGGAGGGCAGGCGGGCGGCCACCAACAGTGCCACGGCCAGTGCGGCGGTCGCGGACACCAGCAGGACGAGGCTCTGGCCGTGCAGGAACGCGCTGTCGGCGGTGGCGGCCAGGCGCTCGGAGCCCAGTCGTGCGGCGACGGCGTGGGCGGCGCCGACCGAGTCCGCAGCCGCCGCCGCTTCGGCTGCGGGCAGGCCGACGGCGTCCAGGTGTGCGGCGCCCAGGCGTGCGGTGTACGTGCCGGCCAGCAGGCTGCCCAGCAGTGCCACGCCGACCGCGCCGCCGAACTGTCGTACGGTGGTCAGCAGTCCGGAGCCACTGCCCGCGCGCTCGCCGGGCAGTGAGCCCAGCGCCGTGCCCATGGCTGGCACGACGGCGGCGCCGATCCCCAGCCCGGCGACCGCCAGCCACAGCGCGGTCAGCCCGTAGCCGGACCCGGGGCGGGTGGTCGCGCCGAGGAAGGCGGCGGCGGACAGTGCGAGCAGGCCGCCGGTGATCACCGCTCGTGCGCCCAGGCGGGCGGTGATCGCCCCGGTGGCCTTGGAGGCGATCACCATCCCGGCCATCAGGGGCAGCATCCCCAGTCCGGCGTGCAGGGCGTCGTACCCGAGGACGTCCTGGAGGTACTGCGGCAGTACGAACATCAGCCCGGCCAGGACGAGCGAGATCAAGGTGGCGGCCACCGTGCTCCACAGGAAGGCCGGTTCACGCAGCAGGGACACGTCGAGCAGGGGCCGCGCCTGGCCGTGCCCGCGCCGGACGAGGGCGGCCAGCAGTACCGCCGAGGCGAGGAACGCGCCCACGATCGGCGGGCCCGTCCAGCCGCGCGCGGGCCCCTCGTTGAGCGCGAAGATCAGCGCGCCCAGGCCCGTGACGGTCAGGGCCGTGGAAAGGGCGTCGATCCGGGGCGAGGCCAGGTCCCGGGTCTCGGGCAGCAGGAGGACGCAGGCGGCGATCGCGACCAGCACCAGCGGCACGTTGACGAAGAAGACCGAGCCCCACCAGAAGTGCTCCAGCAGCCACCCGCCGATCAGTGGGCCCAACGGCAGACCGAGGGCGGAGACCGCGGAGATCGCGCCGAGCGCCCGGGTGCGTTCCTGGGGCGCGAACAGCGAGGGGAGCACCGACAGGGCCAACGGCATGATCAGCGCGGCCCCGGCGCCCATCAGTGCACGGGCGGCGATGACCAGCCCGGCCGTGGGCGCCACCGTGCCCAGCAGCGAGCCGGCCAGGAAAACGCCCAGGCCGCAGACGAGCATGCGGCGGCGGCCGAACCGGTCGCCCAGCAGCCCCGCCGGGAGCATCAGGGCGGCGAACAGCACGAGGTAGCTGTTCGCGATCCACTGCAACTGGCCGCTGTCTGCGCCCAGTTGGTCGGACATCGACGGCAGGGCGACGTTCAGGATCGTGGTGTCGAAGCCGAGCACCAGATTCGCGGCGACCAGGGCGACCAGGGCCCACCAGCGTCGTGGATCGGGCGCGGGGAGCGCGGGTGTGACCGGCGGGGCGGACACCGGGGACGACAAGGAACACCTCCGAGAGAGACAGCACTCATTTGAGTGTAGACGCTCAAATGAAAGTGAGCTGTCACTTTCTCTCCTCTCTCGCGTGAAGAGGCCGGCCGCCCCGACGTCACGTCGGGCCGACCGGCCTCTTCACCGTCCGAAGGGTCAGGCGATTCTCACGCTCGCGCCGAACTCGAACGTCGCGGTCTCACCCGGGTGCACCACACCGATGACAGGCCCCTCGCAGCCCGGCCGATCGTGGACGTCGGCGGGCTTGTCGGTGAGGTTCTCGACGATGAGGGGCCAGATGTCGCTCTGGTAGCAGCCCGAAGGGTTGTTGTAGGTCTTGAACCCGACCCGCAGCTGACCGGTGGCCGCCTGGGCCGAACCGGGCACCGCCACTGCCACCGCCGCGGCCATGGCCACCGCGCCGAGCGCCTTGCTGATCCGTCGCATGTCGTCACTCCAGAGTGTCCGGGGGAGCCGCCGCGGATGGCGGCTGCGCCGGGAGGACTGCCCCGATCCGCCGCAGGTCACGGCCCTGCGGGGGCCGAATCACCTGATCGGCCGCGCCGGGCCGCACCGTGGTTTTCGGCCCACTCGCCACTCGCTACTTGGCGAAGCGGACCTCCGGGAAGGCCGTCGAGGGGCCGTCCAGCAGCCGGCTCGGGCGGTTGAGCAGGTGCCGGTCGAAGAACGCGCCGAGGTACGCCCGGGTGGCGGCGAGGGCGCGGTCACCCTTGATGGTGCCGTACTGCTCCGGGGTGGTGTCGGGCGGCAACTGGTCGCGGACACCGAGGGAGTCCACCAGCCAGTGCATGTCGCAGAACGACAGGTGGCCGGCCTCCGGCAGGTCCAGCCAGCGCTTCCAGCCGGTCAGGTGCTGCCAGGTCTCGTCCCAGTTGGCCGTCGCGGGCCTGCCGGCGTGCCGCTGGGCGCCGAGCAGCAGTACCGGGCGGGCGAGGCCGTCGGCCGGCAGCGGGGCGAAGAAGTCGCCGTCCAGGTTGGCGGCGGCGCGGATCCGCCGGTCCTCGCTCATCGCCTCGACGGCGCTCGCGCCGCCGATCGAGTGGCCGGCCGCGCCGATCCGGGAGCGGTCGACCTGCAGCCCGCGGACGAGCCCGGGGCCGGGCGCGGTCAACTGGTCGATCAGGAAACTGATGTCCTTCGCCCGACTGCGGGTGACCTCGGCCGCCCGCTGGTCGTCCACGTGATCGCAGATCAGGCAGGTCTCCACCCGCCCGTCGGGGAACTGCACGACCGTCTCGTACGTGTGGTCCAGCGCGGCCACCACGTAGCCCCGGGCCGCGAGGTCCTCGGCAAGGGCGGTGAGCGAGGTGCGGCTGTAGCCGTAACCGGGGGAGAGCACCACCACCGGGTGCCGCCCGGGCGCGGGCACCGTACGGGCCTTCACACCCGTCCGCACCTCGCTGACAGCCGGGGTGCCGAACAGCGCGGACGACACCTCGGGTGAGACGTACGGCAGTTGCTCCCCGTGCTCCCCGCGCGCGGGCTGCGCCGGGTACCAGAGGGTGGCCATCAGCTCGCGACTGGCGGCGTCCGCCCGCCAGGGATCGTGCCGGGACTTGTCCACCAAGTGGACCGACGTGGCACCGACCGGCCGCCGCGTCGTCGGCGCGGGCACCTGGGGCGCCTCCGTCTCGGCACTCAACGAGAGCGTTCCGGCCGTCGGGGAAGCCGCCAGCGCGGCCTGCGGACCGGCCAGCGAAATCAGGACGGCAATGGGCACGGCGAGCAGCGCAGCAGTCCGCCACCGAGAATTAGTCGACATACCGCCACGCTAGGCCCGCCCCCACCCCCACCGCGTCCTGCCCACGACGTAACCCCCTCCACCCCAGGTCGCACCCGCCACGCCGCCCCCACCCCCTCCCGGACGACCCCACCTCCACCCGCCCGCCCTTGCGCAAGTCGCCCACCTTTGCACAGAGTTGAGCGCCCCGGCGGGCCCGCCCTGCAGTGCATCGGAGCCCACGTCGGCCACACCGTCGACTCCATGCACCGGCTTACGGTTCTTCCCAGGCACCACAGACACGCGAACCCTGAACTCCGCCCGGGCTCAACGATCTTCGGCTCGAGGAACATCCATACGGCAGTGCGATGTCCTCCCCTCGCCGTCCGACGACACCTCGCCCGAGCTGACTGCTGGACCGTGACCCTGGATTGCACCCATCTCGCGGGGCCAGCTCGGCACCACTTGCCAGTGCTGCACCTGCGGCCTCGATGCCGCCGGTGACCAGCCCCGATGCTGTGCGACCGGCACGTGCTGAGGCAAGCGGCTCTCCCCGCCGACCCACGCCTACATCCACTCCGTGCTCAAGTCCGCTTTGGAGCACGCTGTCCGGGAGGAAGAGATCCCGCGCAACGTGGCTCGCAACGTCCGGATGGGCGCACCCCGAGCCCGCCGCTTCGAACCCCTCACTGCTGAGGAGGCCCGCGCGTTCCTCGCCACCACGAGCGGGCACCGGCTGAGCGCGCTGTTCGAACTCGCCCTGCGCACCGGACTCCGCAAGGGCGAACTCCTCGGCCTGCGCTGGGAAGACCTCGACCTGGCCGGCGGAACCGCCAGCATCCGCCGAACCCTCCAGCGCACCAACTCCGGCGGCCTGATCGCCCTGCCGACCAAGACCCAGAGTTCGGAGCGCTGCCCACCCCATGCCTGCGCTCCCTCGAACGGCACCGCGACCAGCAGCGCCAGGAACGCCAAGTAGCGGGGGCGGCCTGGAAGGACAGCAGCTACGTCTTCACCCGGCCCAACGGCGCCCCGATCGAGGGAGCCACCCTCACCCGCCACTTCACCGCGCTGCTCCGCCGCTCCAGGCTCCGCCGCATCCGCTTCCACGACCTCCGGCACTCGGCGGCGACCCTCCTCCTGGAACAGGGCGTCGAACTCGTCGTCATCAAAGAGCTGTTGGGCCATGCCCACATCGGGGTGACCGCGACGGTGTACGCCCACGTCCGACTCCGACTCCAGCGCGACGCCATCGATCTCCTCGGCAACGCCCTCCGCCACCCCGCAGACGCCACTGCCGAGCTCGATGACGGCGACGACCCGCCACTTTGTGCAGCACCCGTCCGCTGACGTTGCCGTCAACCGTTGCCGTCAAGAGGTGAAGCGGCCCCGCCGAAATCTGCGAAGCTGGTGAATCCGAGCTCGCCCAGTGCCTGGAGTAGGGCGAGCTGGCAGGCTAGGACGCTCTCGTGCCCCTGGAAGACCC